>NZ_JBFOFA010000012.1:0-56055 GCF_040887125.1 Enterococcus sp. C74
ATTTTTTATTTCAACAACTCTTATATCTTAACATTTTCTTAAGGTTTTGTCAACAACTTTTTTCAAGTTTTTTTGACTGAGTTGTTTGCCGTGTTCTTAACGACTTGATTATCATATCATTTAAATTGTTATTTGTCAATAACTTTTTTCATTGATATTTCAATCTTTTCGTCACTTCTTAATCAAGCGACTTCGTTATTATAACATGGTGATTTTTCATCGTCAATATGTTTTTTCAACAAATTTTAAAGTGAAATTCATCACGCTTTATCAGAACAAATAATAATATATCAAGGACTGTCGAAAAATGCAATAGAAAAAAACATATTTTTCACTATAATTTTTAAAAGCGAATATTCCTCTCGATAATTAGTATTTTGACGTTTTTTTATAGTTTTTTCAGCGCGTTTAACACCAATTCAGATACAAAAGTTCGGTTCCGCATATTTACGTTTTTTATAAATTCGAGCACTTCCCTATATTGTTTGTTTTTTGAATAAAAAAAACAAGTAAAGTTGACCCCCCTTTACTTGTTTTCTTCTTTTACAATCGGAATAAAGATCCTAAAAATGGTACCCTGCCCAACGACACTTTCTGCATTGATTCTTCCTTTATAATTTTCAACCAATTGCTTGGCAATGGATAACCCTAACCCATTACCACCTTTTGTTCGTGCTCTGGCTTTGTCGACACGATAAAAGCGATTGAAAATCTTATTAAGATCTTCTTGTGGTATACCTTCTCCAAAGTCTTGAATCGCAATTTCAAATTCGCTCAATGTAGAAGAAATCGAAATATGCACTTCTTTTCGATTGGTTGAATACTTCACTGCATTATCCAAAATAATAATGATTAGCTGTTCAAAGTGGTTACGATAAATTTGCAGAGTCACTTCTTTTGCTAAATCGTCATCTAAAGTAATGACATAATCTGGATATAGTATTTTGAAGTTATTGTAAACCTGGTAAGTGACTTCTTTCGCTAATGTCGTTTCATTCGCATAATGCATATCCACTTGTTCTGCTCTGGAAAGATCAAGCATTTCCTGAACCAAACTCTTCATTCGGCTAATTTCCTGCATGCTTGCAGCTAGTGATTCTTCTAAGATTTCAGGATCATCTTTCCCCCAACGATTCAATAAACTCAAGTGTCCCTCAATGATTGCTACTGGAGTTCTTAATTCATGAGAAACGTCTTCCACAAATTGTTCTTGCTGTTCAATATAAAGACGCACGCGATCAAGCATCTCATTGAAGATTTCAGCAAGATCAGCTAGTTCATCATTCGTATCGATTTCCGGCATATGAATATCTGATTGTGGGTCTTTACGAATCGTATCCATCGTGTCTCGTAAGACCTTTAATGGTTTTAAGAAATAAGAGGATAAGAAAAACCCGAGTATACTACTTAAAATCAAGGAAACAACTTCTAATACGATGAGTGTCAATAATAATTTGTTCCGAATATCATAAAAAGATGAAAGTTCATAAAAACTTTGAGCATAACCAATCTTTTCTCTCGTTTCTTTAGAATAGATCGGCTGGACAGAAAGAAAACCAGTTTTGCCATCTAACGTGACGATCGTTGGCACTTTTCTAGTTGTTTGGATCAATGAACGATCTTTTTCATGCGTTTTAAAAATTAATTTTTCATCTAAGTTATAGACATATAGATCCATTGAAGATTGTCCTAATTCGGAAATGAACGAATCGATTTTCATCAAATTCCCTTCAATGATTGATGTGTCACTGATGCTCGTATTATTTTCTGCATTTGTTAAGTTGCGGTAGGTGTTGACTAATGTCAGCTCTTCATTTGCATTGGCTAATCGTGAAGCGACTTCTGAGATCGTTCGTTCGTCATTGTTTCGCTCTTTTGCCACGATTAGATTGATTGAAGACTTATACGTAATGACCGCAAAAATGGTAAAAACAACGAATATAAAGAAAGAACTTGCAAAGGCCCACTTGATTGTCAAGGAGGGACCTTTAAGTTCTCTTTTTTCAGAATTTTTCGGTTTTATCACGAGCGCATCACATAGCCTGTTCCACGGACAGTTTGGATATAACTTTCTTCTCCAGGAACATCAATTTTATTACGAAGATAACGAATATAGACATCCACAACATTCGTTTCGACTTCTGTTTCGTATCCCCATACTTTGTTTAGTAAAACATCACGGGCTAATACAACATTTACATTTTCCATCAAAGTAAGTAACAATTCATATTCACGTTTTGTTAACTCAATGACTTCACTGCCGCGTCGTACGACACGATTTTCTTTTTCGATCGTTAGGTCACGATAGGTGATCGTTGTTTGTTTCGCTACATTCTTGTCTCCTTCAATGTCGATACGACGTAATAAGGCACGTAAACGAGCTAATAATTCTTCAATCGCAAAAGGTTTAACGATATAGTCATCTGCACCATGATCTAATCCTGAGACACGATCGATTACTGAGTCTCTAGCAGTCATCATAATGATTGGTGTATTTTTAACTTGACGGACACGACGGCATACTTCTAGTCCATTTAATTCTGGTAACATCAAGTCTAATAAAATAGCATCCCATTCATTGTTTAACGCTGCATCTAATCCTGTACGGCCATTGTAATGTACTTCTGCATTGTAGCCTTCATGCTTTAATTCTAACTCGACAAACCGAGCTAAGTTTTTCTCATCTTCAATGATTAGAATATTACTCATCAATTTTTTTCCTTTCTATTCTACGGGCTTTTCAAAACTCTATTATTATACCGATAATCTACTTAAAAATCTATAACCATTTTATCATGGATAATAATTTTTAAAAAGAGCTGAAGTCTTCTCTTTTCAGTTGACTCCAGCTCTCATGTCATCTTTTATTTTTCTTCATCTTCAAGAAGCGAAAAGATTACTCTTCATGATACCATGAATAATGGAAGATTCCTTCTTTATCTACCCGTTCATAGGTGTGCGCACCAAAATAATCACGTTGCGCTTGGATAATATTTGCCGGTAAGCGTTCTGCTCTATAAGAATCGAAATAAGCAATCGCAGAAGAAAAAGTTGGTACTGGAACGCCTGCTTGGACAGCTAGTGCGACTACATCTCTTACTGCTTGTTGGTATTTATTGGTGATGTCGACAAAATAATCATCTAATAAAAGATTTTCGATATCAGAATCCTTGTCATACGCATCAGTGATTTTTTGTAAGAAACGAGCACGAATGATACACCCAGCGCGCCAGATCTTAGCAATTTCACCAAATGGCAGATCCCAACCATATTCTTTAGAAGCAACACGTAATTGAGCAAAACCTTGTGCATAACTCATAATTTTGCTGAAGTACAATGCTTCACGGATTTTTTCGATTAACTCTTTTTTATCTCCAGTAAATGAAAACTCATTCGTGCGGGTTAGCACTTTGCTTGCTCGGACACGTTCATCTTTGTATGCTGAAATGTAGCGGGCAAAAACTGATTCTGTGATCAATGGTAAAGGAACACCTAGGTCTAACGCACTTTGGCTCGTCCATTTTCCTGTTCCTTTGTTACCAGCAGCGTCCATGATGACATCAACGATTGGTTTCCCAGTTCCTTCATCATCTTTTCTTGTTAGGATATCTGCAGTGATCTCAATCAAGTAACTGTCTAATTCACCTTGATTCCATTCTTTAAAGATGTCAGCCATCTCTTCAACTGATAAGCCTAAAATGTTTTTCATCAAGTCATAAGATTCTGCAATCAATTGCATATCGCCATATTCGATGCCGTTATGAACCATTTTGACATAATGACCAGCACCATTAGGACCGATGTAAGTCACACAAGGGGCCCCGTCTTCTGCTTTAGCAGAGATTTGCTCTAAGATTGGTGCAACCAATTCATAGGCTTCTTTTTGCCCTCCAGGCATGATTGAAGGTCCTTTTAAGGCTCCTTCTTCCCCACCTGATACACCTGTGCCGATAAAGTTGATACCAGAGTTAGCTAGTTCTTCATTCCGACGAATCGTGTCTTTGAAGAAAGTATTTCCTCCATCGATTAAAATATCTCCTTTATCTAAATGCGGAAGTAATTCTTGGATGGTTGCATCCGTTGCCGGACCAGCCTTTACCATTAGAAGGATTCGACGTGGTTTTTCGATCGAATCGACAAATTCTTCGATTGAATAAGTTGCTTTAAATTTTTTGTCTGGGTGTTCTTCCACCACAGCAGTTGTCTTTGATCCAGTACGGTTAAAGAGGGCAACTGAATACCCACGACTTTCAATATTAAGGGCTAAGTTTTTACCCATTACGGCCATACCGACAACGCCGATTTGTTGTTTTGACATATGAACTCCTCCTACATATGGGATGTTCTCCCTAATCTCTATCATTATAGCTTAACATGGCACTATTGCAAACCAAAGAAGCATATATTTTTATGACGTTGTTTTAATATTAATGGACGAGCTAGGAAAGTTTTAAAGTATCACAAAAAAATAAACCTCAAGGCTCCATGGTTAGCCTTGAGGTTTTTACATTTTCTAATTAAAATGTATTAAGCTTCTTTAGACATTACGTCCTTACCATCGTAGTAACCACAATTTGCACATACGTGATGGCTTTTTTTCATTTCACCACAGTTTGCACATTCGTTTAAACCTTTGATTGTCAATTTGTAGTGTGTACGACGTTTTGCTTTTTTAGCTTTTGATGTTCTTCTAGCTGGTACTGCCATTTTGCTACACCTCCTTGTAAAGTCTTGCACCTTAATTGATGCAATATATTCCAATCTTACGCTTTATCATCTTCATTTGATGGTTCATCAAAAAGTTCCGATAATTTTGCAAGACGAGGATCTACTTTTGTCTTGGCATCTTCTGATTTTCTACGCTCATATTCTTCTTCGGAAACGACTTCCCAATCTGTTCCTTTCGGTAGGTCAGTTGCGAGTTCTTCTTCCTCAGTTAATACGCGCATCGGAATTGCCAATAAAATGTTGTCTTCAATTGATTCTGTCAGGTCAAGTTTTGCATCTTCGATTAACAAAATCTCTTCTGCAGACAATTGGTCATCTCTGAGTTGATATTGTTCTTTTGTCATAAACAATTCGTCAACAGCAAAGTCCATCGGTAATTCAACCGGTTCTAAAGAACGCGTAGATGGAACAGTCAGAGTCGTCTGCACAGTGTAATGAACCAGATAGCCTTTTTTATCAACTGAGACTAACCCTTGGACTGCAACAGGCGCAACATCTAGTATTAAATTGTCTCGCTCCATGAGTTCCGCTTTAAGATCAAGGGTCTCATGAAATGTTAACGGTGTCTCTTGGTATTTTCTCAATTCGAGTAAGGACCATTTCATTTTTCATCACTCCTAAGCAACAAAAGCAATTATACAGGGCAAAAAGGTCCTTGTCAATGAAATTTTCTTGACACCTTACACTTCATTAAAAAACATTTTTTTTATTTATTCGTTATGTTGTCTTATTTTTATTTACGAACAAATTTCCATGGCAACTCGTAACAAATAGAGAATCCATTTTTTTAACTTAAATTTTTCTCTATTACGTGAAAGACTCTCTGTAAATTTTGACTTTTTCTCCTTATTGTTTCGTAAACTATATGTTTACCCCAAAATTAACTGATGATTTTTAGAATAACATTCGATCATTCTTACAGAAGAACGATTTTTACTAACCAAGAATGATAACTAACGATATAAAAACAGTAGTTTTGATCGTTTATCCGGCTAAATTCTTCTACAAGTTGTTCTGTGGCGTACATACTTGATGGTTTCTATTTGCTCAAGTATTCAAGATGAACTACAATAAACAATATTTATAAGAAAAAGGAGCAGACGCTTGTTATGAACACACGAGATATCGAATATTATGTTCAAATCGTCAAGCAAAAGAATTTTACCAAGGTAGCCAAGTACTTTCAAGTTAGTCAACCGACGATCACTTACGCACTTAAGCGCCTGGAAAAAGAACTTGACGCAGTTCTTATCACGAGAGATCGTTCACACCACGAATTAGTGATTACCCCTGCTGGCAAACAGTTATTTATCCATGCACAATCTATCTTGCAAGAGATCAAGATGGCAAAAGCAGAGATTACGCAATTACAGAAAAAGAAATTACGATTTGGAATGCCACCAATCATTGGCAATGAATATTTTCCGAAATTATCCAGTTATTTTATTAAATCTCAGCTAATGGACCAAATTGAGATTACAGATGGTGGCTCTAGAGATTTGTATGGCATGATCCACCAAGGAAGAATCGATTTAGCGATCCTAGGCTCCACCCAACCAATTATCGATCAAAAATTAGAGATCGAATTACTTTTAGACAAGCGTTTCATGATTGTTGTTGCTCCTACTCATCCTTTCGCTGACCGACAAATGATTTCTTTTAGCGACCTAACAGCTGAACAATTCGTTTTATTGAACGAGCATTACGTTCATCCTGCAGCTTTTAAAAAGTTAGCTAAACAGGCACATATTGAACCTAAAGTTGTTTACCAAAGCAATGACTTAGCCATATTGAAAAGCATGATTCGAGAAAATATCGGGATTGGTTTTTTAACTGAAATTGCTATTCACCCTGAAGATCATCTCGTATCGATCCCACTTTCCGATCAGCTCCAGCCGCACTTTCTGATTTCACTTGCTAAGCGTACTCAGCAAATTCCGACTCCTTTACAAGAAAATGTGGTTGAGGTCATCCAACAATTTATGAAAACTCAAAAGAAGAACAAATCTTAATTGAATGGCTATTAATAGGAATGAATAATAATTAACACTTTTGAATAAACAATAAATAATGATTGTACGGCAGTCTGCTTGTTCCTCTCTAATTGACACTTTAAGTAACATTAGAAAAAGGTCGTTTTAAAAACGTAGCTTAAACACCCCGACGATCATTCTGTTAAAATGAAGGTTGACGCATGATTCATCTAAAAAACAACGAAAAAAAAGGATAAGACCTAGTCTTATCCTTTTTTGATGATCAGCGGAGTCAATTAGATTGCTGTTGTTTCGCCACGGTATACGATACCACGACGTGAGTCTACAGTTACTAACTCGCCATCAGTGATTGTTGAAGTTGCATCTTGTGCACCAACGATTACAGGAATGTCTTGTGCAATTCCTACAACTGCTGCGTGTGAAGTCAATCCGCCTTCTTCAACGATAACTGCTGCTGCTTTTTCAATTGCAGGCATATATTCTTTATCAGTTGTTGGAACAACTAAAACCATGCCGTCTTTTGCTTTTTTGATTGCTTCTTCAGCTGATGAAGCAACAACTGCATTTGCAACGACTGATTTTTGACCAACGCCTTGAGCTTCTAATAATTTTGAACCAATCATTTGAATTTTCATTACGTTAGTTGTTCCACGTTCACCAACTGGTACACCAGCAGTGATCAAGATCAAATCGCCTTCTGAAGCAAATCCTAAGTCAACTGCTTTTTGAGCAGCTAATTCAAACATTTCGTCAGTTGTTGTTGGTTTTTCAGCAACTGTTGGGTAAACACCCCAGTTAAGCATCAAACCACGTTTTGTACGTTCGTCAAAAGTAACAGCCAAGATGTCAGCATCTGGACGGTATTTTGAGATCATTTTAGCTGTATAACCAGATTCAGTTGCAGCTACGATTGTTTTAACGCCTAAGTTTTTAGCAGCGCGTGCTACAGATAGACCGATTGTTTCAGTCACATCAGTTTTATCAAATTCGTTTAATTGGAAAGTACCTAATTCTGATAATGCATTTTCAGCTTGTTGGTCAATACGAGCCATTGTTGCAACAGCTTCTACAGGGTAGTCACCGTTTGCTGATTCTCCTGATAACATTGTTGCATCAGTTCCGTCAAATACGGCATTGGCAACGTCAGAAGCTTCTGCACGTGTTGGACGTGGGTTTTCTTGCATTGATTCCAACATTTGTGTTGCTGTGATTACTGGGATACCAGCTGCATTACATTTTTTGATAATACGTTTTTGAACCATTGGAACTAATTCGGCAGGAATTTCAACACCCATGTCACCACGAGCGATCATTACACCATCAGAAACTTTGATGATTTCGTCGATGTTGTCGATTCCTTCTTGTGATTCGATTTTAGGGAAGATTTGAACGTGTGTCATATCTTTTTCTTCTAAAATTTCACGAATATCTAAAACGTCTTGCGCTTTACGTACAAAACTTGCAGCGATAAAGTCGATATCGTTATCTAGACCAAAACGAATATCATCTGCATCTTTAGGAGTAATCCCTGGTAAGCTGATTGAAACGCCTGGTGCATTAACCCCTTTACGAGATCCTAGCATTCCAGCATTTTTCACTTCTACAACTAATTCACGAGTTGCTTCGTCTTTTTCAATGATTTCCATATCGATCAAGCCATCATCGAATAAAATGTGTCCACCTACATGAACGTCTTCAAATAGTCCAGGGTAAGTAACAGCGATTTTTTCTTTTGAACCTACATGTTCAGGATCCATTGAGATACGAGTTTTATCTCCTACTTCAAATTTGATGTATCCTGCACGACCAAAATCAGCTTCAGTTGTGCCTTGAACAGTTGTACGAATTTCAGCACCTTTTGTATCTAAAAGGATACCTACATCTTTACCTGTTTTTTTAACTGCTTCACGGACCATTGTCATACGTGATAATTGTTCTTCATGATCACCATGTGAAAAGTTAAAGCGGAAGACATTTGCCCCAGATTCAATCAATTTAGAAATAGTTTCTACTGAATTACTTGCTGGTCCTAATGTACTAACGATTTTGGTTTTTTTCATTTTACAAAACTCTCCCATTCAATTTTGTTTATTTAAAGCTGGTTAAAGCCTAAATACAAAGATAACAAGCTATACCTATTTTTAACTATAGCTTAAATTTAAAATAACAGGCTTTCAATCTTAGAATGAAAGTGAGTTATTTAAGTCATAAAGTGATAAGTCTGGTTTGTGTTTGTTGCTTTCTAGTGTTTCGATGATATCTGCAGCGACCATTTCATTGTCGCGGATACCCACACATAGTCCACCTTTACCTGCACGAAGCAAGTCAACAGCATAAGCACCAAATTTGCTTGCTAACACACGGTCACGTGCGCTAGGTGAGCCACCACGTACTACGTGTCCTAAGATGGATACACGTGTATGGTAATCACCATATTCAGAAAGTTTTTCGGCAAATTCATTTCCGCCCATTACGCCTTCTGCTAAGATGATCAAGCAATGTTTTTTACCACGATCGCGGCCTTCTTGGATTTTTTTAGCCACAGATGCCATATCAAAATCATGTTCAGGAATGATAATTTCATCTGCGCCACCGGCAACACCCGACCATAATGCGATATCGCCAGCGTTACGTCCCATTACTTCAATAACAAACGTACGAACGTGTGAAGTTGCTGTATCGCGAATACGGTCGATTGATTCTAAAACTGTGTTGATTGCTGTATCAAAACCGATTGTGAAATCAGTTCCTGGAATATCGTTGTCAATCGTTCCTGGAACACCAACAGCTGGAAATCCACGTCTTGTCAATGCCATTGCTCCATGGTAAGAGCCATCTCCACCGATAACAACTAAACCTTCGATACCGAATTTTTTCAATTGTTCGATCCCTTTTAATTGACCTTCTTCAGTCGCAAATTCAGGGTAACGTGCAGAGTACAAGAATGTCCCACCACGTTGGATTTTATCACCCACATCTGCAACATCTAGACGACGAATATCTCCTGCAACTAATCCAGCAAATCCATAGTTGATTCCATATACTTCGAGCCCTTCATAAATCCCTTTACGAACAACGGCACGAATAGCAGCATTCATTCCAGGTGCGTCTCCGCCACTGGTCAAAATTCCAATGCGTTTCATAATAATCATTCACCTCATTAAAATACTTTATCCTAAGCAATGCTTAGGTTAATAACCTTCTTTGCGTTAACCACGACTAACATTCTAACATTATTTTTAGCAATTGTCTTGATTTACTGATAAAAAAATGAAAAAAAATGAAAGCAAATAGTATATTTTACCGTAAGTTATTTGAAAACAACATTTTCTGGTTGGAGTAAGTATGCTAATTGACTCTTCAAGCTCTTACTTCCATCGACCCAATAAGCTTCTGCCAGCACTACTTTCCGTTGATTCTTTTCATGGTACATCACGACTGGAATGTACCCAGAATGTTTCTGAAAAATAGTTTGCAATTGTTTCATCGTTTGCGGATCGTCAAATTCTTCTTTGATTCGTAAATAGCAAGTCTGATCTTGATATTGTTTTTCTAATTCTACAGGATCAGCAAAATTTTCGCCAATCAATTGCAACTCTTGGTTGTATTTACTCGTTTCTGTTCGTCCTTGAACAAAGATCACTTTATTCAACTCAAACAATGAACGAAATTGTCGATAGGATTTGGGGAATACAGTGATCGTGATTTCTCCACTGATATCTGTTCCTTCAACAAAAGCCATCAATTCCCCTTTTTTAGTTCTGATTTCACGGATATTTTTAATCATCACTAATACACTGACTGTTTGTTTCGGAATAACTTCAGTAATTAACCGGATTTTTTTAGCTAATTTCAAGCGTTCATAGCCTTCTGTTGGGTGCCCCGAAAGATAAACGCCTAAATATTCCTCTTCTAATTGCAGCTTTTCTTCTAAAGAATAGTCAGCCACTTCTTCTTCTTTTAAAGCCATGATCCCTAGGAGATCTAAGCTTCCACCACTATAAATAATGTTTTGTATTTTCCCTTCTAAATCGAGCATCAATTGTTTTCGATTCGGTGCCAATTCATCAAATACGCCCACTGCTACTAATGACTGGATCAACTCTAATTTTAGCCAGCGTTTATCTAAGCGAATCAAGAATTGATCTACTGATTGATAAGCGCCATTTTCTTTTCGATCTTTTAAGATATCCTCAATGAAGTCTTTTCGGACACCTTTGATCGCAGTTAGACCAAAACGAATCTCTTCTGGATTAATCAGCTCAAAGCCATAATAGCTCTGATTAATGGAAGGTGCTGCTAGTTTTAATTTTTTCTTTCTTGCCTCAGCGATGTATTCTTTTAATTTGGTCGTATTGTGTCGAACCGAATTTAGTAAACTAACAAAAAATGCGCCTGGATGGTGGGCTTTGAGGTACGCCATTTGAAACCCAACAAATGAATAAGCAAACGCATGCGAGCGATTGAAACCATAATTGGCAAAACGTTCGATATAGTCATAGACTTCGACCGCTTTTTCTTTCGAATAGCCCTGACTTACTGCCCCACTGACAAAGTGTTCCCGCTCTTTGTCAATCACTTCTTTTTTCTTTTTACTGATTGCTCGACGCAAAATATCCGATTGGCCCAAAGAAAAACCAGCCATCTTTGCAGCGATTTGCATAATCTGTTCCTGATACACGATGACACCATATGTGTTTTTTAAAATAGGCATTAAGGAATCATCAGGATAATGGATCGTTTCTTTTCCTTTTTTGCGGGAAATAAACGTATCGATATTTTGCATTGGTCCTGGACGATATAACGCATTGACCGCCGCAATATCTTCAATTGTTTCTGGTCCTAATCGGCGTAAAACATTGCGAATACCTGCCGATTCAAATTGGAAAACCCCTGTAGTGTCTCCTTGTTGAAAGAGAAAAAGTGTCTTAGGATCATTTAAAGGAATTTGTTTCAATTGAATTTCTTTCTTTTCTACTTTTTTAATAGCTTTCAATGCGTAATCAATGATCGAAAGATTTCGCAATCCTAAAAAATCCATTTTGAGTAGTCCGATTGCTTCCACGTCATTCATCGTATATTGAGTTAAAAATGCTTCATCTGATCCTTTTTGTAATGGAACCAGATCTAATAGATTCTTATCACTGATCACAACACCCGCTGCGTGAGTCGAGACATGTCGAGGCAATCCTTCTAAAATCGAAGCTGTTTTAAATAGTAATTGATTTTTTTCACTTAACTGAACTAACTCCACTAAGGGTTTCGATGTCCGATATGCTTCGGGTAAGGTAATTTTCAACTGATTAGGGATCGCCTTTGACCATCGATTGGCTTCGCTTTGTGATAAACCAAAGACACGAGCCACGTCCCTTAACACCATCTTAGCCGCCATCGTCCCAAACGTTGCAATTTGCGCCATATGGTATTGTCCATATTTTTCTCTGACATAATTCAAGACTTCTTCTCTACGATTATCAGGGATATCCAAATCGATATCTGGCATCGTATAACGTTCTGGGTTTAAGAAACGCTCAAAAAGCAAATCATATTGCAACGGATCGACATCGGTGATCTCCAAGATATATGCAACTAATGAACCAGCCGCTGATCCTCGTCCAGCGCCAGTCACGATTTTTTCTCGATGAGCAAACGCCATGACGTCCCACACGATCAAGAAATAATCATCAAAGCCCATTTGATGGATAATCGACAACTCATATGCTAGACGCTCTTGATATTTAGGAGTGATTTCTTCGACTCGCTCTGCTAATTTTGCGTGGCACAATTCATCAAGGTACTGACCAGCACTTTTCTGATCTGGTACTGGGTAATGAGGTAGCAGCTTTTGATGAAATTGAAATTCAAAGGAAACCGATTGAGCTAAACGTTGCGCACCCTCTAGCGCATCAACCAACTGTGCTTCATTAAACCGTTGGATCATTTCATTTTCAGCAAGTAAAAAACCTGTTTTCGTTTCTATCTTTTGTTGGTTGATTGCTTCCATAGAAAGTTGGCTCCCAGCTCGAAGATGTTTCATCGTCTCAAGCGCAAACAGTTCTTCTTGTCTTAAGCTGGCAATAGGTTGTAATGCACATAAGGAATAATTGTTTTCTGCTAGGAACGTTACCCAACCACTTGGTAGTTCTGAGAAACTTTCAGTGATTCCAACATAAAAATCTTGTCGACCTACTTTTTCTTTGAGTGCTTGCCAATGGGCAGTAAAGGTCTCTGTTTGATTAAATTCAGCTACCACAGAATGTTGGGGAGGAACGACGAAAATCAAATGATCTGATTCTGTAAATTCTGATAATGCGAGACTTTCTTGAATCATTTTTTTACTCGACAGCTTCATCAATTGCTGGTAGCCAACGCCATCTTTAACATATACCAATAAATCAAAAGCTTGGGACTCATAAGTATAAGTAAGGAGCATGCCGACAATTGGCTTTATTCCTTCTTTGATACATGTTTGATAAAACTCAGGTATCCCATACAGTACATCTTGATCAGTTATTCCTAGGACTGTATAACCTAGTGCTTTTGCCTTTTGGACATAATCTTGGATCCTGATCGTGCTTTGCAACAGCGAATAGGAGGTTTTTGTATATAATTGTGGGAAAAACATGATCATTCCACCTTTTGTATAGTTAGACAATTAATCAATGCGTTCATTTATCTACTATGAATATAGGATAAACGACAACGCATTTGTAATCATTCTCTTTGATTTGCATTTTTATTATTTTATCACATGGACTGGTTAAATCATAAAACTTGTTTTTTTACAACTAGCTTTCTTTACATTCAGCAAAATTCTGGTAAACTAAGCTTAGAAAAGAGGTGTTCTTTATGCGATATATCGTCACATTATTTTGGTCATTTGTCTTAGGTCAAGTCGTAGGTTACATTGGTGGGGCTCTTACAAGCGGTGGCTATGATTTTACTTTAACAACGATTATTTCATTGGTTGCAGGCGTTGTTGTCATTTTACTTGGTGCATTGGCAACTCCTAGAAAAGAAGCCTCATCACATTCATAAAAGCCAAATGAGGGTGGGACGCAGTCTCATCCTTTTTATGTATTTTGATAAAATCATTTCGCTTTCCATTAAATTTTTGGAGTGGAAAAGTTAAGCCTGGGACAAAAGGTCGTCCCGGGCTCTTTATCATGCGCAAAAATGAATAATTGTTGTTCCTTGAAATAAGCCTGAATTTCTCAAAACATGAGCGGTTATTTCAACAAATTCTTCCCTAGTGTCATCGGAGTTGCGAGGTTTTAACGAAAGCGACACACGATCTTTTCATCATCTGATCAGAAGCGTTGTCGAAGAACTTTTCTGAAGTTAAATAAAGATAATAAGATATTAGATAAAACAAAGAGACTTGTAGCAATGAACACTGCGCGATAGTTAAAGGCATGCGCAACCGTCGAGCCCACCATCGGTCCAAAGACTTGTCCAAAATTACTACACATTTGATTGTAACTATAGATTCGACTCACTCCTTCTGGCGGCGTGATCTTACTGATGAGTGTATTGATGGATGGCATTAACGCTCCCGTTGAAAAACCAAGAATAAACCGTAAGATCCCCAACTGTAAAGGGGTCGCTACAATAGCCATGGGCAAGTAGCAACAAAAAGATAAGGTTAGCCCTGCAAGCAGTACTTTTTGGTTCCCTATTTTATCCCCTAATTTCCCTAGTTTAGGAGAGGAAAAAACTGCAGACACACCTGAAATCGAAACGATTAACCCACTAACAAATAAAATATTTCCTGAATTCCCGCTTAGCTCACGAATATATAGGGTCAAAATAGGACTGATAGTTGTGATACCAATTTGAAGAATCAAAGTGGTCACAAATAATCCGATTAGAATGGATAAATGATCCATTTTGGCAAAGATTTCTTTTGTACTGATCATATCATTTTTTTCTACTGGTTGAAAATCTTCTTTTACCAAGAAAATGGTTAAAAGTGTTGTCACAAGTAATAATACTCCAGTAATCAAGAAAACATTCTCCATACCAAACCACTGCGCCAACGCACCTCCCATTGATGGTCCGATCAAACTGCCGGCAATTGCTCCAGTCGATAAAGTTCCTAATGCCCAACCACTTTTTTCTTTTGGCGCTTGTGAAGCAATCATCGCAGTCGCGTTAGGAATATAACCTGATAAAATGCCATTTAAAAAACGCATGACCAGTAACCAATACGCATTGGGAACAAAGGCCAACGATCCCATCGTTACCGTCATCCCTGCGGCAGCTCGGATCATCATGAGCTTTCGTCCTTTACGATCTGCCAAATTCCCCCATATTGGCGCTACGATAGCTGAAGCAAAGGCAGTAACAGATATCGCTAGACCGGAAAACAACTCAACTTGATCACTTGGTGTACCCAATTGTTCTACATATACAGGAATAAATGGCATAACTAAACTAAAACTAGCCCCTGTAAAAAAGCAGCCGATCCAAGCCACGAATAAATTTTTCTTCCATTGTATCTTCATTGATCATCCTCATTTCTTTATGTTTCTTTGCAAAAAATTTCTTTTTGAAACAGCATAAATTATGTATTGTTACTATATAGACGAAAGGTTTTGTTCCGAGCAGTACTATCTTCTACTTATTTACTATCTTAACAGTGAAAATCTTATGTTACAAAAAAACACTCTTAACAACTATATAAAATCGTTAAGAGTGCAAATACTGCTTTTTTCGAATCATTCAAATGGTGATGGCAAAAAGCGTTTTTTCTTATTAAATTTGTGCTACTTTTTATTGTAAACTTACTCATGTTGCTGTTTCCTGACTTTTTAGCTGGTTCTTTAAGAAAATAGTTCAGCTGCTAGTTAGGCTGGTTTACATCGTTGCTAAAATAATAAAGTTAAGGATAAACAAGACCACAACGATCCATAATGGGATTGAAATTTCTTTGAATTTCCCTTTGATTACTTTGACGATCGTGTAAAAAATGAAGCCGACAGCAATCCCATAAGAGATGCTATAGCATAATCCCATAAAGATTGAAGCAAAGAATGCTGGTAGTGCTTCTTCCAAGTCAAGCCAATTGATATCTGTGAATGAAGCCATCATCATCACACCAACTAAAATCAATGCAGGTGCAGTTGCTTGAGTTGGAACGATAGAAATCAATGGTGAAAAGAAACTACTTAATGCAAATAAGACTGCAACCACTACTGAGGTCAAACCTGTTCGTCCACCAGCACCGATACCTGCAGCAGATTCTACATAAGTCGTCGTATTTGATGTTCCAAAGATTGCTCCTACAGATGTCGCAATGGCATCGGCAAAGAGCGCTTTATCCATTTTTGTCTTGAAACCTTTGCCATCTTCTAATGCTTCTTCATCTTCTTTTGAGAAGATCCCCGTACGGCGACCTGTTCCAATGAACGTCCCAATCGTATCAAATGTATCCGATAAACTAAACGCAATGATCGTCATGGTTACTTGTGGAATCTTTGAAGAATCACTAAATAATGATTGCATCCCCTCTGATCCAAAAGCAGCACCAAAAGTCGTGCCTAATTCTTTGAATGAACTTCCTAATGAATTGGCTTGCCAATCAATCGTACTTAAATCAACAACCCCCATCATAATCCCTAAGATAGTGGTTGCCACGATCCCGATCAACATCGCACCACGAACATTTTTTACCACCAGGATCGCTGTTAAAATCAAACCGATCACAGCTAATAAAATCGGTGCATTATTGAAGTTGGCTAAAGCTGGAACGATCCCACCATTGATTGTGACATTCGTTGCCTTGCCTCCGTCAACCACCGAACTAGTGATTGCTGCCTGATCAGCTGAAAAAGAGAGAAATCCTGCATTTTTAATCCCAACATAAGCGACAAAGATCCCGATCCCGCCTCCAATCGCATGTTGTAGACTTTCAGGAATGGAATGAATGATCAATTTTCGTATTTTGGTCACAGTAATAAAAATGTTGACCATCCCACAAATAAAGACCATCGCTAAAGCTTGTTGCCAAGAATAACCTAATCCAAAAACTACTGTAAAAGTAAAAAAGGCATTTAATCCCATTCCAGGTGCTTGCGCATACGGTACATTTGCAAACAACCCCATTACCAAAGTACCAATGATCGAAGCGATGATTGTTGCTAAGAACACTGCCTGAAAAGGCATCCCTGATGCTGACAAAATGGTTGGATTTACAAATAAGATATAACTCATTGCAAAGAATGTCGTAACCCCAGCCATGATTTCTGTTGGTACATTTGTCTTATTTTTCTTTAATTGGAAAAACTTTTCCATAAAAAATTTCCACTCCCTGAATTTTTTTGACGTAAAATCAAATAATAAAATAAGTCAACTATTCCGTTTACGTCGAACAATTATTGATTATAATTATAATTCGTTCGCTTTTCAATAAAATCATTAAAAAAAGCAATAAAAAAATGCTTAATGTTCGTGTTTTGCCTTATAAATGGTTATTGAACAAAATGTATCCGTTCTCTTTAATTTAAAAAAGACTTCTTTTTCCCTTACATTTGCACCTTGTTAAAAAAAATATATGTGCTAGACTGAAACACATACTAGCATTGAAAGGAATGACATTTTTGAATAGAAAGCTCATTGCCATTGATTTAGACGGAACAACTTTAAATCCGGATTCAATCATTACTTCAAAAACTGAAGAAACATTAAAAAAAGCGATTAACGCTGGTCACCATGTCAGTATTGCTACTGGGCGCCCCTTCCGAATGAGTTATCATTATTATCAGCAATTAGGATTGTCTACACCGATGGTCAACTTTAACGGTGCTTTAGTACATATCCCTAATCAATATTGGGCTCATGAAAAAGAAACCTCGATCGATAAACGCATCGTATTCGAGATTTTAGCTCAAAAACGCCAATTGAATTTAGATTTCATTGCTGCAGAAAATCGTGAAACTTATTTTATTGACAGCTTTGATTTTTTTGATGAAAAAATTTTTGCTGCATCAAATCCTAGCCCTCAAAATTTATTATCGCCTAAAAATCTGACAACTGATCCAACCTCTTTACTGGTTCGAACAGAAAAATGCTATGCTGAACAAGTTTCAGCTGAATTAACCCGTCAATTCGGTCATTTTGTTGATGTTCGTACTTGGGGAGGACCAATGGCTATTTTAGAAATCGTTTCTAAAGGAATTGAAAAAGCCAAAGGCGTTCATCGCATTGCCAATTACCTTGATATCGATCAAAAAGATGTCATTGCTTTTGGTGACGAACATAACGATTTGGAACTATTAGAATATGCTGGCTGGGGAGTTGCAATGAAAAATGGTACCGATCAATTAAAAGGCGTTGCTAACGATGTCACTGAACACACCAACCAAGAAGATGGCTTAGCTACGTATTTAGAAGACTTATTAGCCCTTTAAAATCAAAAAAGACCGTTCCAGAGAAAACAAATTGTATTTCTCTGGAACGGTCTTTTTAGTTGTTGGTCTTTTTATTTTGCCATGAACATATCGTAGTAAGTGTCCATGATTTCTTTTGCAATGACTAGATTCATATGATCTTTTTCATCTAATAAGTTCGGTAGAACGACACTAATTGCAATTTGTGGGTTATCACTCGGACCATAGGCCACGATATTACTATTTACTGTGGTAATATCTGGATGACCTTCAGCTACAGTTTCGGCTGTACCAGTCTTAGCAGACAAATCCATTTTTGCACTAGCTAAAGGTTTAGCTGTCGTATACGCATCTGTTCCATGAACAACTTGATGGAATCCTTCACGAAGGATCGACATATCAGCTGGAGAAATATCAACGGTATCTTCGACTTTTGTTTCCAGCTCTTTTTTCACCGGACCAAGGTTCCCATTTTCATCATTTCCATAGATTCCCTTGACTAAACGAGGTTGGATTCTCTTACCACCATTGGCTACAGTTGAAGCATATTGCGCTAATTGGATCGGTGTATAGGTATCAAACTGACCAAAAGCTAAGTCAGTAAAGTTACCTGGTGTGTACCATTGAGCGCCATTATCTGCATTAAATTTCTTCATAAAATCAACAGAACGAGAAATCCCTGGTGATTCATTTGGTAGATCAATCCCAGTTTTTGTTCCTAAACCAAACTGTTTGAACGCTTTACGTAATTCTTCATAGGCTTTTGACTCTTCATTTAGTGAAGGAAGTCCCATATTTGGTGTATATTCCAATCCCAGCATTTTCAACGCAACTTTGATCATATACGTATTCGATGATAGTTCAAGTGCTTTGACTGCATTGATTGCAATACGCCCGCTTCGATTAAAGACCGAACTCTTTTCAGAAGAGCCTTGTAATTTGATTGGCTCATCGACTAACACTTGGTTACCTGAGATCACATTCGTTTGCCAACCAGCAGTTAACGTACCTGCTTTGACTACTGACCCTGGAGTAAAGGCGCTAGTAATATTCCCCAAAGCATTTTCTGTCAACTCTTTGGACCCTTCTTGGTGGCTAAATCCTGTCATAGCCAATATCTCACCGGTTTGTGGATTCATCGCTACTGCATACGCCCCTGGCGAATAAGTTGCTTTTCCACTATCCACTAATTTTTGGTAGTTTGTCTTTAAGATATTTTCGACTTTGGCTTGGAAATCAGCGTTAAGAGACAACATGAGGTTGGACCCTTTTTCACCAGCAAAGATTTCTTTTTGATTCGTTACATTCCCATTACTATCGAGGGTTACTTCATATTGGGTTTTTGTTCCTTGTAAAACATCTTCATATTGCTTTTCAAGGTAACTTTGTCCCACACGATCATTACGAGAATAGCCTTTAGCTAAGTATTCATCTACTTCATCAGCTGGTAAACCTTGTTTTTCTGTTGTCACACTACCTAAAATACTTTTGATTGAGTCAGCAGCCGTGTATTGACGTGTCCAGTCGGTTCCTGTGGATACTCCAGGTAGTTCTGAAGCATGTTCGGAAACAACCGCTAATTCTTGATCAGTCACACCTGAATTTTTGATAAATACCGTGTTCAATTCATACGCACTATTCATGCGTTTAAAAATTGTCGCGATTTTTAATTGTTCTTCATTGAAGTTGATTTCACTATCGGTTACTTTATCAACTAACGCTTTGTATTGATCGCTGGAATCAAGTTGTTTTTCCTTTGCTGTTAAGCGTTCCGTTGCTTCTTTCAAATGCTTAGGATCAGCTAACCAAAAGTCTTTTTTATCTCGTTCAGTTAAATTTTCATCAACTGGCACATTGATTAATTGATTTAGTCTTGTCGCTACTTTAAGCAGATCCTCTGCCGTCATTTTTGTTCCTCTGGTGAAAGTAATTGCTTGATTCGCTTGGTTCGTCACCAATGGTTTACCTGTCGAATCGTAAATCATCCCCCTCGGAGAACTGGTTTGGATCGTTAGTGTCGATGATGATTTCACTTTGGCTTCCATTGCTTCGCCATTAACGATTTGTAGATAACCTAATCGTGCAATCAATGCGACGAATAATGTAAATATGATGAAAAAAAGAAAATTCAACCGAAAAGGGACATGGGAACGTCGAAATGTTTTGTTTTTCGGCTCTTGTGCACCTTTTTTCAATTTATCCATCCATGAATTGTTTAATAGTTTTTTCATAAACTCTCTCATCATTCCTATCTTTTTCCTACTTACTGTTATGTTTCATTGTACCTAAATTTCTTGAAATAAAAAAGAAGAAACGAAAATCACTAATAAATTCTTTAACTTATTTCAAGTTGATATTCTTTTTTTGTTTCACAGGATAAAATCGTGTCAAGTTTTCAAACAATTCAAACCTTTAAAAAATAAAGTTTTTTATTTAATTTATCATTTTCTTATCGTGAAACACAACAAATGATATTTTTACTGTGGAAAACTTTTTATAATGCTCTTACCGTTTTGAACCAAAGTATCCTTTAATTACTTGTCTGGTTTCACGAACTTTTTCCCCCAACTGTTCATTCTTTGTCATATATAAATAAAAAATAATATCGATAGTAACAAACTGAGCCAGCAAAGAATTTGTAGCAGCGCTTCGATTGGTTATTTCCTTTGGACGTGAGGTTTGTACAACAACATCCGCCAACTTACTTAAAGGATTATTTCCAAATTGCGTTAAAGCAATTACCTCAATGCCTAAATCTTTTGCGATTTCTCCAACTGCTACGACATCCGCGCTACTACCAGAATTGGAGACTAACCATAATACTTTTTTGGTTTCATTGCTTACTAATTGAGGAAGTAAAACATGGATATCTTTTTCAAAAATAATGGGTTTGCCTACTCTAGACCATTTTTGCAAAATGTCTTCCACCACTAAAGATGAAGCGCCCACGCCATATAGAAAGACTGTTTCAGCACTTTCCAGGGTCTCAACCACTTCTTGAATTTTTTCTTCATTTAAAATGTCCACCGTTTCTTTGATTGCCACTTGCGCATTATTTCCCAAAATGTGTTTGATCGAATAAAATGATTCGTTTGGATGAATATCACTGAAGCCTTCAACGATACCGGTTTGTAACTCGGTCGAAATATTTATTTTGAAGTCAGTCAAACTTTGAAACCCAATTTTTTTAGAAAATCGGACAACTGTGGGCGCACTTAACCCAGCAGCTTCTGCTAACTCGTTCGCAGTCATCGTGGGAATTTTTTCTACATTTTTGATGATATAATCAGCGAGCTTTTTTTCAGTTGAAGAATACTCCTCCATCATGCTCTCAATACGGCTAATAACGCTCATTTGTCTCACTTCCTTTTTCTCTTCCAGTCTAGCTAAGTATACCATATCCCACTAATAAGATCGTGACGTCTGACAAGAAAATTTTGTCATCATCTGTAAATAAATGTTGGAGAAAAAGTATGAGGCTAAAAAATAATTGATGAGGTTCGGCTACAGCAATAAAGCCCAAGGCAAGCCTTGGACTCTTAGATAAAAGATTAATTTTTCAAGAAGAATGGGCGATTGCAGCTCCTGGTTATCCTATCATTCATATGATAGTTGCACTCTTTATCATGAAAATTTTGTTGTCTCACGTTGAATACTTTTGATAGAAGTCACGAGTATTTAGCTCCAATTTATAAATGATGTCATGACAGAACTTTTAGAGTTGGTGTTCCGCATGTGCTGCTCCTAATTGATTCCTAGAAGTTGAGAAGTTCATAGCATGTTGGATTTTCTCACTTATTTGTGCTAGTCTTTCTTCCTTAGTATTCTCGAATGGTTGTATTGATCGACTGAAAAGTTGTTCTGGCATATTATTTCTATTTGACGATCTTGCTAATATTTGTTCCATTGTTAACAACACTTGTTTTTCTTCATATTTTTCTTGCTGTATTTTTTCTACTACTATTTTGTTTAGGTCTTGATTCCTCATTTTTTGGCTATTGGAATATAACAGTCGGTTGAAAAACTGCTTAAACAAATTTTTTCTGAGACCAAGTTTAGTCTGCTCTTCATTTCTTTGTTTCATTTTGATTTTCGTTACAGGTAAAATATTCTCCATTTCAGTCTTAGCGCGAGGAGCTATTTCGATTTGATTCGTAAAATTACTTTTATGAGGAATCAGAGTTGTTTTGAACGCACGAATTTTTGTTGCCATTCGTTTCCGATCGTTTCTTATGTAACTGATCATTTTTGTTCTGAAAGAGCGGTCAAGCTTATGGATTTCCTGGTAAGTATTATTTAGTACTTTCTCAAGCATAGAAAAATCTCGCCTAATCAATTCCAACATTCGTTTAGCGGGACCAACGGACTTCGAATTTTTTTGATTCGTGGATTTATGTTGACTCCTTTGTTTAATCGCATGTTCAATTTTTACGATTAAATTTACTGCTAAGTTCTTTTTTTTATGATTGGCTTGTTTTGACTGCATTTCGTTTGTTTGCTCGCTTAACTCATTTTGAGCTACGTTATTTCCTTTTTTATTTAGCCTTTTATTTGTAAAAAAAGTTCCCATTTTCAGCCCTCCTTTTTTCCTTTTCAACCTAATAATAGCATAAGATGAAAGGCTTGCTTATTCATCTTTTCGTAATTTCAGAAAAAAAGATTCTCATTATCGCTTTGTTGTTTCAAATTGCATGCTTTAGCTTTAACTCTTAAAAAGATATGGGAGAAGCGTAACAATCCGCTTAGTAAAAAACCGATGGTATCAAAAATCGTTTTCGATTTTCGACACCATCGGTTTGATCTTACATTCTAGGGTAGTCAGGTCACTTTTCCAACTATTGAAATTAACCTTGTCTACTATAATTTTGGACTTCAGCAACCATCGCATCAACGAACATGTTGAGATCTTCTACTGAAGTTTCTTTGCTTCCATATCGGCGAATATTGACCGTTGCATCAGCCACTTCTTTATCACCAACGACTAGTTGATATGGTATTTTTTGTGTTTGTGATGCACGAATCTTATAACCCATTTTTTCATTGCGGTCATCTACTTCGACACGTAGACCTTTCATTTGTAGACGTTCCTTGATTTCATAAGCATAGTCACTATGCGCTTCAACTGAAACAGGAATGATCGTTGCTTGGATCGGTGCTAACCAAGTTGGGAAAGCTCCTTTGTAAACTTCAGTTAAATAAGCAACAAAACGTTCCATCGTTGAAACGATCCCACGGTGGATAACTACTGGACGATGTGTATTTTCGCCATCTTCACCAACATAAGTTAAATCAAAGCGTTCTGGAAGCAAGAAGTCTAATTGGATCGTTGATAATGTTTCTTCTGTTCCTAAAGCTGTTTTGACCTGAACATCCAATTTTGGACCATAGAAAGCAGCTTCTCCTTCTGCTTCGAAGTAATCCAATTCCAATTCATCCATTGCGGCTTTTAACATCACTTGCGCTTTTTCCCACATAGCATCATCATCAAAATATTTATCCGTGTTGTTCGGATCGCGATAGCTCAAACGGAAACGATAGTCTGTAATATTGAAGTCAGCATAAACTGCGACCATCAATTCCAACGTACGTTTGAACTCATCTTTGATTTGATCAGGACGTACAAAGGTATGCCCATCGTTCAATGTCATTTCACGAACACGCTGTAAACCTGATAGCGCACCTGATTTTTCGTAACGGTGCATCATGCCTAGTTCAGCGATACGGATTGGTAATTCGCGGTAGGAATGGATCGCATTTTTATAGACCATCATATGATGCGGACAGTTCATCGGACGAAGAACTAACATTTCACCATCACCCATATCCATTGGTGGGAACATGTCTTCTTGGTAATGATCCCAGTGACCTGATGTTTTATACAATTCTACATCTCCCATGATTGGTGTGTAGACATGTTGGTAACCTAAGCTGATTTCTTTATCAACGATATAACGTTCAATTGTTCGACGAATCGTTGCACCTTTAGGTAACCAGAATGGTAAGCCTGAGCCAACTTGTGGTGATACCATAAATAGATCTAGTTCTTTTCCTAATTTACGGTGGTCTCTTTCTTTTGCTTCTTCACGTAGACGAATAAATTCTTTTAAGTCTTTTTTATCAAAGAATGCTGTCCCATAGACACGTTGCATCATTTGATTGTTTGAATTTCCACGCCAGTAAGCTCCAGCTACAGATAATAGTTTGAAGACTTGGATACGACCGGTTGATGGGACATGTGGTCCACGGCATAAATCGATAAATTCCCCTTGTTGATAAGCAGTGATTACTTCCTCATCTGGTAATTCACTGATCAATTCTACTTTATAAGGATCACTTGCAAAGATTTCCAGAGCTTCTTCTTTAGAAAGAACTTTACGTTCGATCGGTAAGTTTTCTTTCACGATTTTCATCATTCCTGCTTCGATTGCTGGAAGATCTTCGGCACTGATTTGGTTTTCACCGTTGTCTGTGTCATAGTAAAATCCTGAATCGATTGCTGGTCCGACACCGAAATGGATATTTGGGTACAAGCGTCTCATAGCTTGTGCCATCAAGTGTGCGGTTGAGTGACGTACCAATGCTAATGCATCTTCGTGGTCAGGTGTAACGATCTCGATTGATGCATCTTCTTCGATGCCACGATTCAAGTCAATCAATTGACCGTTCACTTTACCGGCTAATGCTTTTTTAGCTAAACTTTTAGAAATACCTGCAGCAATCTCAGCAGTCGTGATTCCCGCATCAAACTCTTTCACTGCGCCATCTGGAAAAGTAATTTTTATCATTAAAATAGCCTCCTTTGATTTTTTGATTGAATGAGTTGACACCAATAAAAAAGTCCCAGCACCTCATAAAAGAGATACTAGGACGAAAGATTCGTGGTTCCACCTAATTTCGAACGTTTACACGTTCCTTGAGCGTTATAACGGTACGACCGCCTTTGTTTCAACAAAGGTTTCGAAAGTGGTCATCCTTTGGTTTTCTTCTGGAAAAGTTTCAGCCTGGCTTTTCCTCTCTTATCGAAGACTCTCAAATTCAGTTGTCTTTCTCATCAATCAACTATGTGTTTATTTAACCACTAATAAAAAGAAAAATCAAGTGTGGGTGTGACTTATTTTTTCCATTCACCATTTACACCATAAGTGCCTTTTTTCATTTCATTGATAATCACATGGATATGTTCTTTTGGTGCTTGGGTATTTTTATGAACAGCTTCTGTAATATCTTTCATCATATTTTCTAATTGTTCTGGACTACGTCCTTCAACTAGTTCTACGTGTACAAATGGCATTGTCTCGTCTCCTTTTAATAATTGCTATCTTAAATGTAAGTGGTCTTTTCAAACCTTCTTCTATGCTATGATCATACCGCAAAAAAAGCAAAGAGAAAAGGTCTTTTCTGATGTTACGTGTGGGATCGCTCATTTTTAGCCCGCAACGCACTTAAAATCGAAACAGTGTCTACCACTTCTTGGAGAACCGCTCCAAACAAAGCGGGGATTACACCCGTACTAGCAACCAGCATTAAAAAAACACAAATAAAAATACCGATTAAAACAGATTGTTTCGCTACTTTCATCGTATCTCTGGAAATCGTTATAGCAGTAGCAACTTTTGTCAAATCATCTTTTAGTATCACCGCATCAGCACTTTCGCTAGCTGCCGTTGATCCGTGTGCGCCCATGGCTATTCCAACATCTGCGATCGTCAAAGCTGGAGCATCGTTGACCCCATCGCCCACCATCGTTACGGGACGTTCACTTTCGGGAATACTCTCAAGGATATTCAATTTGTCCTGTGGCAAACAACGAGCATGAACAGCCGTGAGCCCAACCTCCTTTGCAATTGATTCAGCGATAGCCGGTCCATCCCCTGTAATCATCATCAAATCCGCTACACCCATTTTTTTCAATTGTTCAATCGTTGCTTGTGCTTCTGGACGCAGCACGTCTGAAAATAAGATCGTACCCGAAAAATGGTCATCAATCGCAACATAGATAGCTGTTTTAGTAGATTGGCTTTCTTTGGCACCGACAAATGAAGCTCTGCCAACTTTAACGAAATGCCCATCTACTCTAGCTTGTATTCCTTGCCCCGTGATCTCTTTTAATTCATTCACTGGCAATAATTTTTCGCTATCGACTTCATGGACTAGTGATCGGGCTAAGATATGACTTGATTCTTGTTCGGCACTTGCCGCATAGACCAAGAGCGTTTCTGATGTTACACCAGCTTCTGGGTGAATACTTGCTACTTCGAGGACCCCTTTAGTGATGGTACCCGTTTTATCAAATGCAACTGTCTTGGTTCGTGCTAATTTTTCCAAGGCAGTTCCTGTTTTGATGACGATTCCGTTTTTACTTGAACGACTCATTCCTGCCACTAAGGCAATCGGTGCAGCTAAAATCAAAGGACAAGGTGAAGCAACAACGAGAACTTCTGCGAAACGAACAGGATTCTTCGTGACCCACCAGGAAATACCTCCGATCAAATAAGCGATCAATGTAAAAGGCACCGCATAACGATCCGCTAAGCGTACAAAATGAGCTGGTTTTTCTTTTGATTCTTCGACCAATTTAATAATTTGTTGGTATTGACTATCAGCTGCTCTTCTTTCAACGATCATTTGAACGGAACCGTCCCCATTGACTGAGCCAGACATCAGTTCATCGCCTGCTTTTTTTAATACAAGTTTGGCTTCACCCGTTAATGAAGACTCATCAAATTGCGACTCACCTTTTACTACTTTTCCGTCAACGGGCACTAATTCTCCTGGTTTCACCACTAATAAATCATTAATCTCAACAGCTTCTACTGGAATATCTTTCAATTGGTCATTCATCAATTGATGCGCTGTGCGTGGTGTATTGTCCAATAACGTTTGCAATTCTCGACTAGCTTTTTTATTGGCATAGTCTTCCAAACTGTCTCCGCCAGTCAACATGATCAGGATCATCAAACTGGCCCAGTACTCTCCTACCACTAATGTCGCAACAATCGCTGTGATAGCAAGAATGTCCACACCATATTTACCTGAACGTAATGTTTTAATCATCTCAATAAACATAAAGAAAGCCAAAATGCCACCCGTGATCGCGATAATCAGAAATGCAAGTGTGGGTCGTTTAAAAATAAATTCGCAAATAAGTGCCGTCATTCCAATCAAAACGGTGATTGAAAATTTTTTAAAATGTGTCATATTGTTCACTCCCTACAATTTTAGGATACTGACTTAGAACTAGAATGAAAACTATTTACACTTAACTGAAAACAACTCTCACTCTCATTGATTTTCTTCTTTCACTTTCTTTCGAACAAATAGTCAAAGATACCTTTTTCTCACTTTTTGTGCTATACTTTTAATTCGTTATTTACGGCGGAAGGAGTAATATACGCAATGAATGAAAGACAACTAGAACAACAACACGTGGATGAAACCATTCAGTTGATCCAGCTTGAGCAAAAGCTATTAAACACTAAACAACAATCTCTTACCCAAGAGATGCAAGATTCTACGAAAGACACCGCCAGCCATAAAATCAGAGGTGGGTCTAATGAATCCTTTTATGAATCAGCTGTCGAATACCGCCAACATGAGCAAGAATTGCTTTTAAAATACCATACGCTTGAATCGCAGCAAAAAAGGCTCCAAACGTTAACAGTTATGGAAGACAACCCTTACTTTGCCCGAATCGATTTTAAAGAAGAAACAGATGCAGAGACACTTTATCTAGGAATCGCTTCTTTAAGAGATCTCTCTGAAGAAACAATCGTAATCGACTGGCGTGCCCCAATTGCTAACCTTTATTACGAAGGGGAAATTGGACCAGCCTTCTATGAAACAGATACTGAAAAAATCAATGTTGAATTACTGCTGAAACGTCAGTTTAAAATCTTAGATGGAAAAATTATTTCGATGGTGGATACTTCTGAAGTGATCAACGATGATTTCTTACTAGAGATCCTAGACGATGCCTCAAGTGCGCATATGAAAAATATCGTCTCTACGATCCAAAAAGCCCAAAATGCCATTATTCGTGATACAACAAGTCAAGTGATGTTGATCGAAGGAATCGCTGGTAGTGGAAAAACATCCGCTTTATTACAACGGATCGCCTTTTTACTTTATCACAATCGAAAATGGTTAGATGCCGAGAACGTTTTACTTTTTTCTCCTAATCATCTTTTCTCTGACTATATTTCGACTGTTTTGCCTTCTTTAGGTGAAAGTGGTGTACCTACGCAAACCTTCAAGTCTTATTTGGAACAGTTATTACCTGAATTTTCATTGTTAGAAGAAGAGCAACAAGAAGTTGGTTTTTTATCTGGAGACAAGGACCCGATCCAAACCTTCAAAAGCGGTCTTCAACTAATCCATCAGATTGATCGTTATATCGATCATATTACTGGTTTTGGTCCCTTGTTTAGAGATATGAAAATTAACGGTCGGACGATTTTAGCAAAAGAATCGATCCGCAAATGGTATCAAGAAACCAATGAACTCTTACCGTTACATCAACGTCTCTCCTTGTTGCAAACAAAATTATTAAAAAAATTGGGTGGACTCCAAAAAGATGAGATGCGTCAAAAATGGGTCAAAGAATTAGCAGAAGAACAATTGCAAGACTTATATGCGAATGATCCGAACCTTGAGTATACGGAGCAAAAAGAACAGTCTTTACGGAAAAAACTAGCGAATCAAATCGTGAAGAAAAGATTCCGTCGAATCTACCGCGGAATCAATCAGTTTCAATTTGTCAATTTGACCAAACAATATCTTCACTTTTTACAAACCGTACCTCAGGCGCTGTTGGCTAAAAATGACATTAGCGCAACGATGTGGAACGATCATTCAGCCTTATTAAAAGAGAAGCTTCGTCAACGAGAACTACGACAAGAAGATGCAGTATTATTCTTCTTGCTGATGCGTCGCATCCATCCAGTGTCTGTGATGCAAAAAGCTCGCTATATCTTTATCGATGAAATGCAAGATTTCGCTCCCGCTCAGGTAGCACTTTTACAAGCGATCTATCCAAAAGCTAATCTCACTTTTTGTGGTGATCTAAATCAAAATGTTTTCGGCAATGAAACGATTACTGGCTCTTTGGATCAACTATTTAAAGACCAAGAAATCACACACTTCCAGTTAACGACCAGCTATCGTTCAACAAAAGAGATCACGGATTTTGCGAATCATTTTCTTACTGAGGAAAATCAAGTAGAAACGACGGCTCGCAAAGGTACGCTTCCTTCTATCGTGAAAGGTTCCTCCTTAGGAGAACGATTAAATTGGTTAAAAACTACGCTTGAAACGACTCAAGAAAATACCCGTTACTGGCGTACCGCAATCATTGGTAAAACACAGACTGAGTGTGAACAACTCTATGAACAGTTGCCCGTATACTTAAAAGATCGTGTCCAATTGATTTCTGATGAAACAGATTTTATGAAACGACAAATCGTCCTACTACCAGCATTCTTGGCAAAAGGGCTCGAGTTTGATCGCGTTTTCTTATGGGGAATCGATGATACAAACTTTGCCACTAACCAAGATCAATTAGTTCTTTACACCATGTGTACAAGAGCCATGCACGAACTCGTTTTAGTTACTTCTGAATCTGAAAGTCCTTTGATTGAATCCATGGACCCAGCATTATATACCACTATCAATATATAAAAATAAAGGGTTGTGACAAAATTTTTGTCACAGCCCTTTATTCTTAATAAACGGTGTTAAAGAAGTAGCTTCAAGAATAAGAAGCTAACCACTTAGTCACAACCTCGCCTTTTAAACAAATGATTCAGTATCTGGATACTTTAATTTAACTAATGAAATAATCATTCGCAATTCTTCTATATTTTCAGGATACTCAGGATCAAAGACTTTACTATGACGCCCAATCCCCCCGTTATCTATCAGCCGATAAATTCGATTCCAATCAATAAACTGTTCGATTGATCGGAAGTTACTGATCGGATAGCCTCCACTATCAAGGATTTCTGATAAACGAAAAGCTAGATAAGCACTGTCGATCACTTTTACTTTTTTAGAATCATATTTTTCATTTTTTTCAATTAAGATTTTTGTTGGTTGATGTTTTAAGCTCCATTCTAACAAACGAAAGAAAGCTTCCATACGATAATTTTCTTCAAATAATCGAAAGGTTGAATCTGAACGTCTAAAAAGTAAAGGGATTAAATAATTTCTTTTGTAAATCAACATGGGGACGCGATCAACCATACATTCCAGATAGCGATTAAGGTAACCAGTACCTACGTAATTTCCTAAACGATAACCTTCTACACCATAATGGGCATATTTTTTTGCTAATTTTGAACAGTCTGTGATATTCACAGCTAACTCTTCGATCTTTTGGTAACCGCTTAAAATACGTTCAAAAGGCTCTAAACTAATTTTTGCTTCCATAAAATTTCCCCGCCTACATCCACATTCCTATGTATCATTTTTCCAATAATACGTCTATATCAATAATAACACAGGACGAAACAGAATAAAAAATAAAACATACGAAAAAAAGATAAAATCATTGATTCGTCATAAACTACTGTTTTTTCAGAACGAATGATCTTCTTTTAAGCGTAAAAAAATAGTCTGAGAGACGAATCGTCCCAGACTATTAGCAGGTGTAAAAACGAAAAAAGGATAAATCGCAAGTCGAAAGCTATCCGATGCTTTCACAACCTTCATTCGTTTTTATCGTTTAGTCTTCCAATGCTACATTATGGAAAACATGTTGAACATCTTCCAACTCTTCCAACGCATCAATCATTTTTTCAAATGTTTCTTGGTCTTCTGGTGAAAGTGTCACTTCATTTTGAGGAATCATTTGGATCTCAGCAATTGAAAAATCAGTGATTCCTTTTTCTTTCAATGCTTCTTGGATACTGTGGAAATCAGCAACTTCACCATAAACGATGATTTGTCCATCTTCTTCCATGACATCACGTACATCAATCTCTTTATCCATCAAATATTCAAGGATCTCATCTGCATCATCGCCGGCAAAACCAAAAATCGCTGTATTGTCGAACATGTAAGAAACAGCTCCAGAAACACCCATATTTCCGCCGTTTTTACCAAAAGCAGCACGTACATCAGCAGCTGTACGGTTCACGTTGTTTGTTAAGGTATCAACGATGACCATTGAGCCATTTGGTCCGAATCCCTCATAACGTAATTCAGAATAAGTTTCATCTCCCGCACCTTTTGCTTTTTCAATTGCACGGTCAATAATATGTTTAGGTACATTATAAGTTTTCGCGCGTTCAATGACGAAACGTAATTTTTGGTTAGCGTGTGGGTCTGGATCACCTGATTTTGCTGCTGCATAGATTTCAATCCCGAATTTTGCATAAACTCGGCTATTATTTGCATCTTTTGCGGTTTTTTTCGCTACGATGTTTGCCCATTTACGTCCCATATTCTCACTTCGCTTTCTAATTTTGATCGTTCATTTCTGATAGTGGTTAAGCACAAAAACGTCCTGTTCCATTATACTTGTGAATCTGGATTCTGTGAAGTATTTTTTCTAAATCTAGTCATTTTTTAGGGAGGTGTTTCCTTGTATGATCGATTATAGTCGTCTCTTGGAATAGCTACTCAACAAGCTAGACAAAGAATTTTTTACAAAGCGACATATTCAAAATATTGAACTAAACTTTCATTCAGATTAGTCATTTCACTTTGTTCCCACCAACCAGGTTTATTTCGAAACATAAGGTCTTCTTCCAAAATTTTGTTCAGGTATCGCCCCACCGAGTTGATAGATTTGATCACTCCGAACCAAAAGGTGTGCCAATTCTGCTTCTTTTTTGCCGATTTTTGAGATTAAGGGTATCTCTTTCTTTTCTTTTAAAAACTGTTGTCCTGCCTTGGTGAATCCTAAAATATTCAAGTAACATTTGGCTTGTTGGTCATGGATTTCCTCATGATGGATGTTCAATAATACGTAACAAGCTAAACGTTGGATTCTCGTCCAAGTATATCTTTTCGTCTTGACTAAAGTGACAAATTCCTCGAAAGAAGTGGCTTTTTTCGCAGCCGATTGCATTCTCACTTCAAGTCCTTCCGTCATCTGATAGATAGTTTTCAAATTGGCTAGCTCCGTAGAAAGCAAACGATAACGTAACAAGGGCCAGTAATTCGCCCATGTTTGTTGCGAACCTGCTTCGATCATCGCTGCGGTGGCAGCAGGTATAAAATCCGTTACGGAGCGTTGTTCACTGAGCGCTTTGCGAATAGCGGTCGCACTTGCGATGGAGGAACTGCTCCATTCTTCATCGTGATAACCAGCACTTTTTCTGGTAATCGGTACTAATTTCATTGGCTGGGCATACTGGGCATTTTCTTTCGCATAGCTTAACCCTAAAATGTGATTAGGAGAAGAAAAATCGAGAGCGATTTCTGGATAAAGTGTGTTGAACACTGCTGTCATCTTCTGCGGATAGCTCATTCCTTGATCAGATAAACGTTGAAATTCACGGTCAATCCTTAATTGGTTTTGCTGTACAAATTTCCCAAAAGCTTCGTAATTAAATGTCGACTCTTCTTCTGTACCAAAACAAAGATGTGTACAGCCGAGCATCTGTAATAATCGCACAGCTCCTTTGGCAAAGTAATCTGCTGATTGCACAGACCATTCTATCGGTAGTTCAATGACCAAATCCACTCCGTTTTGGAGGGCAGCAGTTGCTCTGGACCATTTGTCGATAATTGCAGGCTCACCACGCTGTAAAAAATTTCCACTCATCACTGCTATCACGATATCTGCGCCCGTTTGTTCACGAGCCATTTCCGCATGATAGCGATGCCCATTATGGAAAGGATTATATTCAACAATAATGCCACAAATTTTCATCGCATTTCCTCCGTTTCTTAATAGGAATAAAACAAACAGTTCATTCTTTCGGTCAATCCTAAAATGATCAATTTGGTTTTTAACTGTAAAAAAATAAGCAGGAGAAATCGAAAAATCGTTTCTCCTGCTTTTCAAATGACGCTTCAGCTTATTTTTAATCAAGATATTTCTAAAGTGTTTTTTTTCGTTTTTTAGCAGAAAAACGTCACTATTTGGCGCAGACTTTGTTGATGATTTACTCGTCTTGGCCATTATTCGTTACTTTTATACTATTATAATACTATCTGAAACAACGCGATTCACGGCAGTTTTTTTGCGATTACACCTTGCGATAAGGTAATATTTCGTATTCAACAAAAGACTTTTTTCGTGTCCTATTCCTTATATGCCACAAAAAAGAGACGTTTTGTATCTTCTTTTGGTTGTTCATCGGTGAAATCACCAAACGCTTCTACCTTAGAAAAACCACTGTTTTCTAACATTCTTAAATAATTATCCAAAGAATAAGTTTGTTCTTGATGCAGTTCGTCTTCTCGAATAAACTTACCTGCTTCTTCGGGATCTTCCACAAAGAAAGTCAAGAAATGTTCAATACTGTGCTTTTCCTTACCTGGGTAGCTATCCCATAAAAAGGCAAACTGATCATTTTGATAATGGTAACTGTATTCAGGAAACACCGTGTCGATTTGATAGATAGAATGAACATCGAATATAAAACGTCCATTTTCTTCCAACGCTTGATACACTTCGTCAAATACTTGCTGCACTTCTTGCTCATTCTTCATATAGCACAAAGAATCTGAGAAACAAGTGATTGCTTGGTATTGACCAATTTCTGACAGATCAAGCATGTTTCCTTCAACAAATTGGATCGGTGTTTCCTCTTCAAACGCACGTTGGCTAGCAATCATCAACATCTCTTCTGAAAGATCTAACCCTGTAACATGGTACCCAGCTTTAGCAAAGGCAACAGCTAGAGCACCTGTTCCGCAAGCTAATTCTAAAATATTACATGTTTCACTTGGTAAGTGTCGTTTTGAGAAATCTAACCATTCTTGATATAAGGTTTCATCCATTACCTCATCATAAACGAAAGCAAATGTTTCGTAAGCCATATTAATCGATCCATTCATTTAGGTCAACAAGTGGTGCATCTGACCATAATTTTTCTAAATTATAGAAACTTCTTTCTGGCGCATGGAAAACATGGATGATCAGATCTCCTAAGTCGATCAGGATCCATTTTCCGCCTTCTTTTCCTTCGATACGTTTTACTTCGTAATTGTTTTCTTCTTCTTTTTCAATGATTTCTTCTGTAATTGCATTTAGTTGTCGTTCACTGTTTGCCGAACAAATCATGAAGTAATCTGCTAGTAAAGATACTTCTCTCACATCTAAAGCAACGATATCTTCTGCACGTTTTGAATCGGCAGCTTGCACTGCAATTTGTAGTTGTTCTTTGCTATTTATAGTAATTTCCTCCTAATGGGTAGAGATTATTTTTTAGCTACCCAATGATTATATGTTTCAATTGTTTTTGGATAAATCTGTTGTTCTTGTTCAATCAAGTGAGCTAATGTGTGCTTTGTCTCAAAAGCTACCGCTTCGTCTAAATCGATCAACGCTATTTCACGCGCATCTTGGACTCCAGGAAACGAGCGACCAGGTTCAATATAATCTGCTACATAGATGATTTTATCTAATAAAGACATTTCAGCCGCACCAGTGGTATGAACTCGAATGGCATGAAGGATCTCTTCATCTGTGATACCAAGCTCTCTTTCAACAAAAGAGGCGCCAACTAAACCATGCCAAATCGCATTTCCATAATGAAGAAGCGCTGGGTCATAGCCATCTCGCTTGATAACTAAAATAAATTCATCATCAGGCCGTTCTTTCGCATAATCATGTGTCAAAGCAGCAATACTAGCTTTTTCTAATGAACAGCCGTATTTGCCGGCAAGGGCAATCGCCGTCTCTTCCACCCCAAGAACATGCTTGAAACGTCGTTCACTCATTCGCATTTGGACTTTTTGCATCAACTCTTCTCTTGAGTAAGTTGTGTATTTATTACTATAGTCCATCTTGATATAGCCCTTCTTTCTCGATATACTCAATGACCTTATCAGGTACTAGATAACGAACGGAACAGCCTTGCTGGATCTTCTGCCGTATTTTAGTTGAGCTGATATCAATGGTTGGCACATCGACCCAAATCACTGGGTAAGGCGTTTCAGTTGAGTAACCTGCTCGACGAATACCAACAAAATTGACCATTGTCATTAGTTCATCGATTTTATACCATTTTGGTAGATATTCTACCATGTCGCCACCGATAATAAAATAGTAATCGGTATTAGGGTTGTTTTGTGTCAGAGCTTTCATCGTATCATAAGTATAGCTTTTGCCTTTTCGAGATAACTCGATCGGTTCAATAGCTAAAAAAGGATTATCTGCTATCGCAAGTTCAAGCATGTTTAAGCGATGTTTGGCAGCGATTGTCGTTTTTTCATCCACATGTGGTGGTTGATAAGAGGGCATTAGATAGACCTCATCCAACCCTAAATTTTTCCCTGCCTGTTCTGCCATAACTAAGTGTGCCAGGTGAACTGGATTAAAAGTACCACCTAAAATCCCCACCTGTTTGCGTTTTTCAAAAATTTGAGGCATCTCTTGAGGAAATACTTGAGATTCGACAAAAGCTTCCGCTTGCGATTTCATATTAACCACTCCTTAAATTGCGTTTACTTCTTTAGAGATACGTTGATATTTTTCCTTTGAAGAGGGTTTATATAATACAAGAACTCGTCCAATGATTTGAACAACTTGACATCTGACTGTTTCTTCTAAAATACCAGCTACCTCTTCAGGAATCTCATCGGTATTTTGTAATAACGTTACTTTGATTAACTCACGTTTTTCCAGCGCTTCTTCAATCTGAACCATCATGGCAGAATTGATTCCACCTTTACCAATTTGAAAAATCGGTTGTAAGTGGTGTGCCTGGCTTCGTAAAAATCTTTTTTGTTTTCCTCTTAAAGTCATATTCTTCCTTCTTCCTTAAATCAAGGCCTTTCGTTTCATCACATTCACACCTTTTGGCGCCCAACCTGCTACGACTGCCGGTTGTGTCACTGTGATCCATCCTAAGCCAGCAAATACGATATCTGTTTTTTCTTTTACCGAAAATTCAAAACGAACCAATTCGGGAAATTCATTTACTTCATCGGGACGAGGTGGTTGTAATAATCCACCGACGTGTTTCACATAAAATTCATCGGCTTTTGCTAATTTCGTTCGATGAATAGTGACATCATTTGAAACATAAGCAATAAATGAACCGCGTTGCCCACTGATAAAATCAAACCTTGCTAAACCACCGAGAAAGAGTGTCTGTCCTTCATTCAATTGGTATCCTTTAGGCTTGATTTCTTTCGTTGGTGCAATGATCCTTAAATCTTTTTTTCCAAGATAATGCGCCATTTGATGTCGATGGATAATCCCAGGAGTATCAATCAAGAAGTGACCATCATCTAAAGGAATCTCGATCTTATCTAAAGTTGTCCCTGGAAATTGAGAAGTCGTAATAACATCTTTGACACCTGCTGTGTTCTTGATGATTTGATTGATCAATGTCGATTTACCAACATTTGTCACACCAACGATATAGACGTCACGACCTTCACGATACTCTTCGATTTTTTTGAGTAGATTTTCCATTTCATTCGCTTTTTTTGCGCTTGTCAATAATACTTCAACCGGACGCAATCCAGCTTCATGTGCACGCTCTTTCATCCATTGGATCATTTTTGGTTTCTTCAGTGATTTAGGTAAAATATCCACTTTGTTTCCGACCAAGAGCACCGGGTTATTACCTACAAAGCGATGTAGTCCAGGGATCAAAGAACCATTAAAATCAAAGATATCGACAACATTGACGATCAAGGCATCTTCTTGTCCTAGTTCATTCAGCAGGCGCAAAAAATCATCATCTGTCAGTGAAACATCTTGGATCTCATTATAATGTCTTAACCGGAAACAACGTTGGCAATAGACCTCACCTGATTCTAGTCCTTTTTCTAATGCTGCTTTTGGTGTATACCCTAATTCATTAGGATGGTCGGTTTGGATCGTTGCTCCACACCCAATACACTGTAGTTCTTCGTTCATTCAATTCCACCTCGCCAGCCCATATCAGGATTGTGTGCTAATAAATAGGCCATGATTTTGCGTTCCCAAAAACGATTGAATCGTGTTTTCCAACTATCCGTTTCAATAATTGGTTTAACCAAGATACTTCTGATACCCGAACGATTAGCTGCTCGGATATCTGTCATGATTTGGTCACCGATCATCACAATTTCATCATCTGAAAGATTCAACATTTTTTTTGCTCGATTCATTCCTACGGCTAAAGGTTTTAATGCCCGAGCAACATACGTCAATTCAAATTTATCGATCGCTCGTGCTACTCGTTCAGAGCTATTGTTTGAAACAACCACTACTGGAATACCAGCATTTCTCATTTCTAAGATCCAGTCGAGTAATTCCTCTGTCCCATCAGGATTGTTCCAAGCGATCAACGTATTGTCCAAGTCAGTCAAAACTGCTTTAATCCCTAAGTTTTTTAATTGTGCAGGGGTTATCTTGTAGATGGCATCGACCATCCATGTTGGTTTATATTTTGAAAACATTTTGTCTCCTCATCTGCAAAAAATGAAGGAGCACGAAATGTACTCCTCAGCCCTATATTATACTTCATTCTTTCCAAAAAAACTACCTCTACACCTGAATCCTTCTGAATAAACAACTATTAACCTGAAATGATGAACAGACCGAAGTCACCAAACACTTTTAAAAGAGAAGAAATCATCCGTCTGACTACACTGATAAAATAAAAACTCTCCAAACACGAGAAACTGTTTCGAGAGTTTTCATTCGATTTTTTATTCTTTGGATGTTACTGACTTTTATAATATTTTGGATAAAAATGCGACTGTTCGTGGATGACTGGTTTGTTCAAAAATAGCCGTCGGTGTACCTTCTTCAAGAATGGTTCCTCCATCCATAAATAGAACTCGATCACTGACTTCTTTTGCAAAGCCTATTTCGTGAGTCACAATGATCATAGTCATCCCTTCACGAGCTAATTGCAACATGATTTCTAACACTTCTCCGACCATTTCCGGATCAAGAGCTGAAGTCGGCTCATCAAATAGCATGACGTCGGGTTGCATGGCTAAAGCTCTCGCAATGGCGACCCGTTGTTGTTGTCCCCCAGATAAAGACTGAGGATAAGTATCGGCTTTTTCTAGCAGACCTACTTTCTTTAGCAGATCTCTAGCAATCTTTGTTTCTTCTTCTTTTGATTGCTTTTTGACTTTGATTGGTGACAAAGTGATGTTTTCTAAAACCGTCATATTAGGGAATAGATTAAACTGTTGGAAAACCATTCCCATTTTTTCTCTTGTTTTAAAAATATCATTTTGCTTGTCGGTAATTGTCATTCCTTCAAACTTGATTTCACCAGAAGTTGGTATCTCTAATAAGTTGATGCATCTTAGTAAAGTGCTTTTTCCCGAGCCTGATGGTCCTAAAAGTACCACGACTTCTCCTGGATAAATTTCAGCGGAAACGTCTTTCAGTACTTCCTGTTCACCGAATTTTTTATTTAAATGTGTAATTTTGATCAATGATTTGGCCATTTATTTTCACCCTTCATCCTTGGTATCCTTTACCTAATCTTTTCTCCCAGCGATTTAGTAACCGAGAAGTAGCAAACGTCATGATGAAATAAACGGCTGCTGCTATAAAATAAGGCTCTAATGGAACATACGAATTGGATATGACGATTTGCGCCGCTCCCATCAGTTCATTGATTCCGATCGCAGTCAACAGGGAAGAATCTTTGATCAACGTAATAAATTCATTGCCTAAAGGAGGCAAAATATTTCTTAATGCTTGTGGTAAAATCACGTAACGCATCGTTTGAGCTGGACGCAACCCTAATGAATAGGAGGCTTCTGTTTGACCGTTGTTCACTGCCAGGATCCCCCCACGGATGATCTCTGCCACATAGGCACCGGAATTTAATGATAACACGATCATTCCTGGAAGCAGGCGGCCAAGATCAACAGTTAAAACACCTACTTCTAGATCTTTTGAAGGAAAAAATCCTTGAAGCAATAAAAAGCCGATCATGATTTGTAGAAGCATCGGTGTTCCTCGTAACACTTCGATATAGACATTAGCTAAAACATTCAACGGTTTCTTTTTGGACAATTTTAGTAACGCCATAAGTAAACCGATACCCGTTCCCAAGATCACTGTGACGATCGAAATCATGATTGTTATTCCTGTACCTGATAAAAAATAAGGGAAATATTTATCTAAAAAAGAAAAATCCACTCTGCCTGACCTCTATTCTGCCGCTGTTTTTTCAGCTAATTCGTTATTTTGTTGAATAAATTCTTCAATTTTCCCTTCATCATTCAACTTTTTGATAATTTGGTTTAATTCTTTTTGTAGTTGACTGCTTTCTTTAGGTAACGCAATAGCAAAGGCTTCATCAGGAGCTGGCTCAAGTGAAATATCAGCGATCATCAGATCAGGATTTTGGGCGATATATGATTCGGCGATCGTTTTTTCAACGACTGTCGCAGCTAATGAGCCTTGGTTAACTTCAACGATCATGTTGGGAACTTTGTCGATTGTCACAAGCTTCGCACCTTTCAGTTGCGTCTTGACTAATTCCTCTTGAATTGATCCCTTTTGAGCACCCACATTTTTATCTTTTAGGTCATTCGCATTGCGATAGATTTCTTTATTTTTTTTGTTGATGATCACAACTTGTGGTGGGTTGTAATAATTGTCTGTGAAGTCAAATTGTTGTTTTCTTTCATCTGTGGCAGAAATCGCAGAAATAGCGAGATCTGCTTTCCCTTCTTTTAAGGAAGCTAAAACGGTATTGAAATTCATATCTGATACTTCAGCTTTTACTCCTATTTCTTTCGCGATTGCTTTAGCTAAGTCAATATCAGATCCTACGATTTTATCTTTCCCGTCAACCATCGTATGAAACTCAAACGGCGCGTAATCAGCCGACGTAGCTACTTTTAGTACCCCGCTTTTTTTAATCGCTGCTAACTGATCCTTTTCCTGACCTTGAGCAGTCGTATTGCTGCTGCCACATGCACCTAAAGTCGCTAGTGCAAACAGTACCGTTAACATCCCAAAGAATTTTTTCATGTCATTTTCCTCCTACGATAAAACTTTTGTATTAAGTGAAGTAATTATAGCATGAAACTTTCAAAAAAAAAGCATTTTTTGTATATTTATTTAAAAAAATGTATTTTAAGGCGAATATACTGTATATAAAACAAATAAAAGAATAATTATTTTAGAATGGTTTTCAATAAAATGAAAAAGAGCTAAGAACGAAAAAGTCATCTTAGCTCTTTTACAGGTGTAACCACAGATAAGGTTAGTTAATCTCCCGCAAGAAGATAAAAGTCATCAAACATTCAAGAAGGAAATTTTGGAAATTCTACTTCTTGATGCGAAACACTCTTTATGTGCAAATAATATTTATCAGAGTTCAATTAGATCTGGGAATCAAATTCCATGTCTGATTACTAGTATTTTTCATTGTTCTACTGATAATAGGATTAAAATCAGTTAGATTATTGTCTTCTAGATCCTATCTACACTCACATTAGAATCCTTATTTTGATAACAAAAACAGCGGGAATCTAGTCCATTTTAACCGCCGTTCACTCTGAGTGTATTCTAGTCTGCAGTTGGATTGTTTGCGCAAAATTCATTCACACTATAGGAATGCTAGTAGAACCTTGCACTTATCCAAAGAAAAGAAACGGAGACAAAAGCAGCATCTTCGGAAAATTAGTCGGAATTACTTGATACTAAACATGTTTGTTTCAACCCCTTCTGTGCTCAACTAAGTTTCCTATTCTAAGTAATTCTCAATCAGCTTGTTTGACCAACTAATTATGCAACTGATTAATTCTAAATAATCTTAGAATCATCGTATGGTCTCTAAACAGATCTTATTTTACTAAATATAAACCTCTGTACACATTCCGGTATTCATCATTTAGCTCAACCTGTTTGAATTTTGAGCGTATCTTAAATCAAGAAAACTGAGACATTGATCAGATTTTTTCTAATCAATGCCCCAGTTTTTAGACTTACATTAATTTGTTTTTTCCTTAATTAACAGAAACTGTTTGGTTTTCAGCCAATAAGTTGCCACTTCCATCATAGAAATTCATTGTCACTTGATCATCAGCTTTGATTAGATCTGGCTTCACATAATAACTGATTGCCCCATCCTTAAAGCTCCCACCTTTACTGATCAGTTTACCATTGACAAACAAGTGTCCTTGGTGGACTTGGGTATCAGAACCATAGGCTCCTTTGATCGTTTGTGTGCCGATTTTATAAGTCAATTCGTTGATTTCAGCTGTTGGTGTTTGAATAGTGACCCCAATCTCTGATCCTGGAATTTGTTGTCCTCGATTGTTGGCACCCATCAAGACTACCTGATCGTCTTCTGATACTTTAAGGTTTCCTACATAATAACTGAACTTGCCATCTTTGAAGCTACCGCCTTGACTAACTTTTTCGCCATTGACCAATAAGATTCCTTGGTAAACATCGCCGGTGTAGCTTCCTTCGATCACTGTACTGATTCCCACACGATGGGCTTCTGTTAATTGACCCAGTTGTTCTCCTATAGTTACCGGTTGTGGATCACCTAGTGGTGTATCGAATTTATCATAGCCTTGAATCGTTGCTTGATCCCCTGCTTTGATGATTTGAGAGTTCACATAATAGCTAAACTTGCCATCTTTATAGGTTCCGCCCCAACTAACGACTTCTCCATTCACTACTAGTTTTCCTTTATGGATATCCCCCGTGTAAGTTCCAGTAATGGTTGAATCACCTAGCTTATAAATGTCCACCTGATCAATTGATCCTGAAGATTCGGAAATCACTTCAATCTCTTTGGAATCTATCAGTTCCTTCTCTTTGTTGTAGCCATCTAATACGACTTTGTCGCCGACTTTTAATTTTCCAACACCGACATAATAACTGAATTGACCATCTTTGAAGCTACCGCCCCAGCTGACAACTTTGCCATTAACGGTTAATCGTCCGAGAGACATATCCCCTGTGTAGGTTCCAGTAATATTGACATCTCCTACATGATATTCTTGTGGTTTCAACTCACTTTTCACTAGTTCTGCCACATAAGTTCCTGCCGTTAAATCACCAGTGCCGTAATTTGCCATAAAGTCAGCAGGTGAATAGCCTTTGGACTGACCATCTTCACGAATCCAATTTCCTGTCAGCTGATCTCCATCGTTCAGTGCTTTCGGTGCTGATAAACCAGTGTCTCCAACCGCCTTAAAGTGATCGCCTAGTGTTAATTTAGCAAGAGGTGTATTCTTAAACATACTTCCCATCGTTGTTACTTTGCTAGTGTCAAAGCTACTTACATCTAGACTTGTTAAGTTATCCATATCGTAAAACATTGTACTCATATCTGTTACATTACTAGTATCAAAGCCACTTAGATCTAGGCTTGTTAAGTTCCCCATCTCTCTAAACATCTCGCGCATAGTTGTTACGTTACAAGTATCAAAACCACTTAAATCTAGACTTGTTACGCTACTCATACCGGAAAACATACCATGCATACTTGTCACGTTACTAGTATTCCAACCATTTACATCCAAATTTGTTATGTTTTTCATACCCAGAAACATATAACTCATAACTGTGACTTTACTGGTATCAAAGCCACTTACATCTAAACTTGTTACGCCGTTCCTATAAAACATATAAGACATATCTGTTACTTTGCTGGTGTCAAAGCTACTTACATCTAAACTTGTTAAGTTACTCATCTCTTTAAACATATAGCTCATGTTTGTTACGTTACTAGTATCCAGTTGATTTAACCCTTCAATTTCAGTTAAATTATTAAGATACTTGGATCCGGTAAGATCACTACTAAATAAGTAGGCAGAATCTTCCGGAGCAACTACTTTTCCAGCCAAGACAATTTTCTTGATGGCTTCACTATCTACTTTGTCGCTGTTCCAAGGTGATTCTGCAGAGCTACTTAATTCACCTGCTTCGATCGTCAATACCCCTGTATTTTCATCAAACATATACGGACTAGTGCCCCACGTGCCTGTTTCAACGGAAACATACGTGCCAGCAGTCAGATCACCGGTGCCATAGTTTTTCATGAAATCTTCTGCTGTATAAACCTTCCCTGTGCCATCTTCTCGCTTCCAGGCAGAAGTAAGTTTTGCATTTTCGGAGCCTGATTCTACAAATTTAAAGGTATCTCCTAGAATTAATTTCTTAAGTGGAGTATCAACAAACATATCACGCATATCTGTCACTTTGTGGGTGTCAAAGTTGCTTAAATCTAGACTTGTTACGCGACTTAAACCTTGAAACATCGTATACATACCTGTTACATTACTGGTATCAAACCCACTTACATCTAGATTTATTACGCTACGCATATCGGAAAACATACAACGCATATCTGTTACGTTACTGGTATCTAGTTGACTCAACCCTTCGATTTCAGTTACATTCTTAAGTTGCTTACCAGTGTAAGTTGAACTAAACAAATAGCCAGAATATTTTGGAGCCACTACTTTCCCAGACAAGACAATTTTTTTGATTGCTTCATAATCCACTGTTCCGCTGTTCCATGGTGATTTTTCATAGCCACTTAACTCACCTGCTTCGATCGTCAATGTCCCTGTGTTTTCATCAAAATTATACGGACTGGTACCCCACCAACCTGTAGCAGAAACGTACGTGCCAGCAGTCAAGTCACCGGTGCCATAGTTATTCATGAAATCTGCTGCTGTATAAACCTTCCCTTTACCATCTGCTCGCTTCCAGGCAGAAGTAAGTTTTGCATTTTCGGAGTCTGATTCTACAAATTTAAAGGTATCTCCTAGAATTAATTTCTTAAGTGGAGTATCAGCAAACATACCACCCATATCTGTCACTTTGCTAGTGTCAAAGTTGCTTAAATCTAGACTTGTTAAACTGCTCATACGGCGAAACATATCACCCATATATGCTACGTTACTGGTATCAAAGCCACTTTATATCTAGACTGGTTAAACTTTGCATACCGAAAAACATAGAATCCATAACTGTTACTTTACTGGTATCAAAGCTATTTAAATCTAGACTTGTTAATCTACTCATACTGTCAAACATAAACGCCATTTCTGTTACTTTACTGGTATCGAAGCCACTTACATCTAGACTTGTTACGTTGCTCATACTGTAAAACATAGCATCCATATTTGTTACGTTACTGGTATCAAAACCACTTACATCTAGACTTGTTACGCTGCGCATACCGTGAAACATATACTCCATATTTGTTACGTTACTGGTATCCAGTTGACTCAATCCTTCGATTTCAGTTACATTTATAAGGTACGAATAAGAAAATAGGCGTCTAGAATCTTCCGGAGCAACTACTTTTCCAGACAAGACAATTTTCTTGATTGCTTTAGCATCTACTTTTTTACTGTTCCATGGTGATTCTTTATAGCCACTTAACTCACCTGCTCCGATCGTCAATACCCCTGTATTTTCATCAAAAGTATACGGACTGGTACCCCACGTGCCTGTTATCTTAGAAGCTGCTGCCACGTTCGCTTTTTGCGCTACTTTTGGCGCTTCAGCTGTTGGATTAGTTGCATCCCCTTCACTTTCGGCAGTCGCTGCTGTTGCTTGTTCTTGTTCTGTTGCTTGGTCTTGGATGTCATCCGTTGTTTCATCCGTTGCTTCATCAGTTGTTGCTAATGAATCACTAGTTGTAGTGGTTGAATCCGTTGGGTTTACTAACGGCTCTGTGACGTTTTGTATCGTTTGATCGATGACTTCTTTTGCTTCATTCGCCTGTGTTTGTTCAGTAGCAGTTTCAGCTGTTGGTGACAAAGTATCCGCTAATGCCATCGTTGGTGCGATCCCAGCATTTCCCATCACACCAGCCACCGCAAACATCGTTAATAGCTGTTTTTTACGTTTTGCTGTTAATTTTTTCTTACTCATATTTACTCCTTTTTTTCTCTTATTTTTGATCATTACTTTCTCGTCAATACCACTTCATCAGCTTTAGGTGTTTTCTCTGTTTTCAATTGATATCTCTTTCCAATGTCCATTTTGTTACCGAAGCTGACAAAATCGTATGGATCATCTCCCCTGTAGCTTTTATTTTACTTGTTCTAATCAAGAGTAAACGCTCAATATAACTAATTAATATTCTTGAATCTTGATCGTTTACCATAACTGTTTTGTTGTATGTATTTTTTTCATTGATTGAGGAAATCAATCAAGCTTTCTCTACTACTTATCATCTGAAAAAATTTTTCATCTACATGTTACGATTTATGTAAAGGTTCATACGTGGCAGAATAACCTGCAACCTTTTAGACAGGAGAAAGATTTAAATATATCAAAAAAGGAAGTGGAGACAAAAGTAGTTAGCATCAAGAAATAAGAAGAGATTCCCAAAAATGGACAAGAAACACAAAAACTAGTTTTTTGCTGTTGATTGTTACCTACTTGGTGCTTCTCAAATTTTTGGTAAATTTCAGCAGATTTTCCGAAGACGCTGCTTTTGTCTCATGTTTATTTGTTTTTTAGAGATACTAGATGAGACTGAGACAAGTTCTGTCCCAGTCTCCTTGAAAAATTATAGAGCCCATATTCATGCCAACCAAATGGTAGACACATGATTATATTCAACAGAGCGATTATCGCATTCCCATTTATAAAATCTCTGATGAATGATAGAGGATAATCTCCAATCCTTGTATTCCAATGTTTTTTAAAAAAGCAGACAGGTTAATAAAAAAACTATCAACGTGAACTAACAAAAAAATCTGAGACAGAATGAGATTCATTCTGACCCAGATTTGATTTCACACCATTCATCAGTCCTTAATGACAAAGAGTCGAAAAACTCAAAAAGCAATCGACCTCCAAAGCTACTCCTGTCATCTAACAGGAAACGGTGGGTAGGTCGATTGCTTTATTCATTCAATTTGGTGCATAACTGTTTGTTTTATTCTTTATAACTGTTTAAAATTTACGGAATCTTTGATAACGTCGTTCAAGCAACTCTTCAGTGGAAGTTTGACATAGTTCGGTCAATTTTTCAATCAATGATTTTTGTAACATTCGACTGACTTTTTCTTTACTTAAAGCTTGCCCATTTACTGTTTCCGGTATCACACGATCGATGACATCTAATTCTAATAATTCAGCTGCCGCAACTTTCATTAATTCAGCCGCTTCAGCTGCTCGACTACCATCTTTCCACAAAATCGATGCAAAACCTTCAGGAGATAAGACAGCATAAATCGTCTGTTCAAGCATCCAAACTTCATCAGCTAAGCCAAGAGCCAATGCTCCTCCGCTTCCACCTTCACCGATGATGATTGCAATGATCGGTACTTTTAGATCAGACATCTCTAATAGGTTTCTGGCAATCGCTTCTCCTTCACCACGTTCTTCTGCACCGACACCACAATAGGCACCAGCAGTATTAATCAGTGTGATAATAGGACGATGGAATTTTTCTGCCTGTTTCATCAGACGAAGTGCTTTACGATAGCCTTCTGGATGAGGCGAACCAAAATTTCTGCGAATATTTTCTTGAAGGTCTCGTCCTTTTTGGATCCCAATAACTGTGACAGGTTTTCCATCTAATTTGGCAACCCCACCAACGACTGCTTCGTCGTCTCCAAATAAACGATCGCCATGAAATTCTTGAAACCCCTCAAAGATATCTTCAAAAAAATCAAGACTCGTCCAACGATCCTTTTCACGCGCCAGTTGAACGATCTCATGTGCTGTTTTATCCATGATTTATCCAACCTTTCTGCGTATGCATTTCCAACAAATGATGGATCGTTTCTTTTAGTTCTTTTCTAGGAACGATTTGATCAACAAATCCATGGGTAAGTAGAAATTCTGCTTTTTGGAAATCTTCCGGTAATTCTTGTTTGATCGTTTGTTCGATCACTCGTCTACCGGCAAAACCAATCAAGCTTTGGGGTTCAGCCAGGATCACGTCGCCTTCCATTGCAAAACTCGCTGTTACGCCGCCTGTAGTTGGATCGGTCAATACTGTTAGATAAAACAAACCGGCATTGCTATGACGTTTGACAGCTGCTGAGATTTTTGCCATCTGCATCAAAGAAAAAATACCTTCTTGCATTCTGGCTCCTCCAGAAGCAGTGAACAAGACAACGGGTAAGCCAGTTTTTTCAGCCCGTTCAAACAAACAGGTGATTTTCTCACCTACAACGGTTCCCATACTGCCCATGATGAAATTAGAATCCATGACACCAATCGCAAATGGCAGACCGTGAATCGCTGCTTTTCCTGTCAATACCGCTTCATGCAATCCTGTTTTTTCTTGCATAGTTTGGATCTTTTCTTGATAATCAGGGAAGTTCAAGGGATCTTTTGTTACTAAATCCGTGTCCCATTCTTCTAAACTTTTTTCATCGATGATCAATGCTAATCGTTGCCAAGCACCAATACGAAAGTTATAACTACAATGAGGGCAAACCTTCTCATCACCAATATCTTTTGTATAAATGATGTGTTTACAATTAGGGCATTTAGCCCACATATTATCTGGAATAGACGGCGCATTCGTTGGTTGTTCTGCTCGATTAGGATTAATTCGAATGTATTTTTTCTTTTTGAATAAAGCCATCTACTCTTCTCCTATCTCTGTTTCAGGTGTCCAGTTCGGTAAAAAATCTTCTTGTAAAAAGGCGGTACTATAGTCCCCTGCGATGACTGCTGGATGACTGATTAAATCCATTTGGAACTCCGCGTTCGTGATCACTCCATCGGTAACCACTTCGCTTAACGCTCGTTGCATTTTCATCAATGCCTCAAAGCGAGTGTCTGCATGAACGATCACCTTAGCGATCATTGAATCATAATAAGGTGGAATCGTATAGCCGGAATAAACGGCACTATCAACTCGAACACCCATGCCTCCTGCTGGCAACAAAAGGTTTTTGATTGTTCCAGGTGATGGTGCAAAATGAAAAGCTGGATTTTCTGCATTGATCCGACACTCAATGGCGTGACCAGAGAATCGCACATCTTCTTGTTTGATTTCCAACGGTTGCCCCGCAGCAATTTCAATTTGTTTTTTTACCAAGTCAATGTTTGTAACCATCTCAGTTACCGGATGTTCGACTTGGATCCGCGTATTCATTTCCATGAAATAAAATTCTCCCGCTTCATCCATTAAAAATTCAATCGTTCCAGCATTTTCATAATTAACCGCTTTGGCTGCACGAACTGCCGCAGCTCCTAATTCTTCTCTTTTATTCTGAGAGATGACCACTGAAGGGGATTCTTCTAATACTTTTTGATTATTTCGTTGAAGAGAACAATCTCGTTCGCCTAAATGAAGGACATGCCCATAATGATCACCAAGGATCTGTACTTCAATATGTCTTGCTGGATAAATGATTTTTTCTAAATACATTTCATCATTTCCAAAAGCCGCTGCTGCTTCTTGCTGCGCAGAAGAAAAATGTTGCGGTAATTCTTCTTTTGATAAAACTTTACGAATCCCTTTTCCGCCACCGCCAGCGGCAGCTTTAAGCATGACCGGATAACCAATCTTATCCGCTACTGTTAGTGCTTCTTCAACTGTTGATAATACGCCATCACTTCCTGGAATAACAGGTACATTGGCTTCTTGCATCAAGCGACGTGCATTGATTTTATTCCCCATCGCATCGATCGTTCGACTCTTTGGACCAATAAAAGCAATATTACATTCTTCACACATAGAAGCAAAACGGCTATTTTCAGATAAGAACCCAAAACCTGGGTGAATCGCTTCTGCTTTGGTCACGATGGCTGCACTCAAAACTGCTTGGACATTCAAATAGGAGTCCGTCGCTTTTGCAGGACCAATACAAATTGCTTCATCTGCCAATTGAGTATGCAATGCGTCAGCATCTGCTTGTGAGTAAACAGCAACAGTCTGAATACCAAGCTCACGACAAGCGCGAATAATTCGTACGGCGATTTCGCCACGATTAGCTATCAAAACTTTTGAAAACATAACTCACCTATCCAATCATAAAAGTTAATTCAGCTTCAGCAACTTTTTTGCCATCCACTTTTGCAATTCCTTTACCAATACCAGCAGAAGATTTGATTTTCGTAATTTCTACTTCAAGATACAGTGTATCCCCTGGAGTGACTTTTCGACGGAATTTTGCTTTGTCTAAACCACCAAAATAAGCAGTCTTTCCTTTAAATTGTTCCAAGGATAATAACGCAACTGCTCCTGCTTGTGCCATCGCTTCAACGATCAAGACACCTGGCATCACAGGTTCTTCTGGAAAGTGACCTTGGAAAAATGGTTCGTTGATCGTCACATTTTTCTTTGCAATGATTCGTTCGCCTTCCACCATTTCTTCGACACGATCAATCAGCAATAGCGGATAACGATGTGGTATGATTTCTTTAATTTCTTGAATGTTCATATTGCTCCTCTTTCCTCTTTTGCTTAATTTGGTTGAATTCTAAATAGTGGTTGATCGTATTCAACAACCGCTTCATTTTCAACAAGAATCTCAACGATTTTCCCATCGACTTCGCTTGTGATTTCATTCATCAATTTCATTGCTTCAATGATACAAATCACTTCACCTTTTTTGACACTATCTCCCACTGACTTAAATTGTGGTTTATCAGGGGCAGGTTGTAAGTAGACGATTCCAACAATCGGTGATTTTACCTCGACACCTTCGAAACTTTCTTGTGATGCTTCGACAGATGCTTGAGGTGCTTCACTAACTGGCGTTTGTTGGATTGGTGTTTGAGGTACTACCGTATCTCTAGGCGCTTCTGTAGCTACTGGCATTGGAGCCATTGTTCCCATTCCACGACTAGATTCATTTTTATTCATATATAATTCAAATTGACCTTCTCTTAAATCAAATTCAGTTAAAGTAGATTGATCGAATTGACTGACTAATTCCTTGATCTCATTGATATTCAAGATTATTCCTCCCAGCGTTTCATACACAAGACCGCATTGTGACCACCAAAGCCTAACGAATTGCTCATTGCATAAGTCAATTGCGCTGGTTTGCTTTCATTGATGACAACATTCAAGTCAATTTCCGGATCTTGTTTTTGGACATTGATGTTTGGTGGAATAAATTGATGTTCCAGCGCCATTAAAGTAGCTAACGCTTCAATCCCTCCAGCTGCACCTAATAAGTGTCCAGTCATGGATTTCGTACTGCTGACATATGTTTCTTTGAATGAATCACCTAATGCCAGTTGGATCGCTTTTGCTTCTGCTTGATCATTAGCGGGTGTACTTGTCCCATGGGCATTGATATAGCCAACATCTTCTGGCTTAATACCCGCTTCATCCATGGCTAATTTCATTGCTTTGGCAGCGCCTGAACCATCTGGTGTAGGAGCAGTCATATGGAACGCATCACAGTTAGCGCCGTAACCAACGATTTCTCCATAGATTTTTGCACCACGAGCTTGAGCATGTTCTAAAGATTCGATCACTAAGATACCCGCTCCTTCGCCCATCACAAAACCGTTACGTTCTTCATCAAAAGGAATCGAACCACGAGTAGGGTCTTCAGCATTCGATAGAGCTGTTAGTGCAGCAAAGCCGGCAATTCCCATTTCACAAATTGTTGCTTCTGCCCCACCAGCTAGAATGACATCTGAATAACCATGTTTGATATTGCGGTAAGCTTCACCAATAGCATTCGTTCCACTCGCACAAGCAGTAACGATTGCTGTACAAATCCCTTTAGCACCTACACGTAGTGCAATGTTGCCGGCAGCCATATTTGCAATAGCCATTGGAACAAACATTGGTGAGACACGTTGCGCGCCTTTTTCGTGTAATCGGATCACTTGGTTTTCGATCGTTGGCAGTCCGCCGATACCGGAACCAACAATGACACCAAAACGATCTTGATCGATTTTCTCTTTATCTAGACCGCTCATCCCTAATGCTTCTAGTGCTGCATAGATCCCATAAATCGAGAACATGTCCATCCGTTTGCTGTCTTTTTTCACAAAATATTTATCGTATGGAAAATCCTTGACTTCACCTGCTAGTGTAATCCCAGTTTCCGTGGCATCAAATTTAGTAATAGGGGCAATCCCATTCGTTCCTTTTTGCAAACTATCTAAAAAGCTTTCAGCATCATTACCGATTGGTGAAGTGACACCATAGCCTGTAATTACTACTCGATTCATTATTGTTTTCCTCCTTTTTATCCGTGCATCACGAGACCGCCATCAACATTGATGACCTGTCCTGTGATATAAGGACTCTCTGCTAAGAAAATCGCAGCATTCGCAACATCTTCCACGCTGCCAAAACGTTGCATTGGAATTTGTTTTACTACTTGCTCTTTGACTTTATCAGATAACACTTCGGTCATATCCGTAGCGATAAAACCAGGAGCAATGGCATTACATGTAACACCGCGTGCAGCTGCCTCACGAGCAACAGATTTTGTAAAACCAACGACACCAGCTTTGCTTGCTGCGTAATTTGCTTGTCCGACGTTACCAATCAAGCCTGAAACACTTGACAAGTTGATAATTGCACCTTCACGTTTTTTCATCATTTTCTTTAAAACGTGTTGTGTCATATTGAATGTTCCTGTTAGGTTGATATCTAAACAAGCTTTAAAATCTTCTGCTGACATGCGCATCAATAATTTATCGTTCGTAATCCCTGCATTATTGATTAGAATATCGATTGATCCTAATTGTTTTTCTGCTTCTTCTACCATCAAACCAGCTTTTTCATAATCTGAGATATCGCCAGAAACACCGATGCAGTTCACACCTTGATCTTTGATCTCATTGATTTTTTCTTCTGGAATTGCTTTTCGTCCATTTAAAACGATGTTTGCGCCTGCTTTTGCAAAAGCTAGCGCCACAGCGGCACCAATTCCTCTTGTGCTACCTGTAATAAATACGTTTTTTCCTGTTAGCTCCATAACATGCCTCCGATACTTGTCATTGTTTCTTCTAAAGTTTGTTGATTTTCTACTCTTAAAACCGGAATCGTTTTATCGATTTTCTTCATAAAGCCACTTAATACTTTACCTGGACCAACTTCGATCACACGTTCCACACCAAGTTCTTTTAATTGATGGATGCTTTCATAAAAATGTACCGGCTTCATCACTTGTTGTTCAAGCAGAGTCGGTATCCGATCTTTGTTCATGATTTCAGTTGTCGTATTACTGATGACAGGGATTGCTGGCTCATTAAAAGTGATCGTTTTTAGCTCAACGGCTAATTTTTTTGCTGCTGGCGCTAAGATTGCTGTATGAAACGGACCACTCACATTAAGTGGAATCATTCGTTTGATGCCTTTTTCTTGCATAATTCTTACTGCTTCATCCACTGCTTGTTCTTCACCGCCAATTACGATTTGTTGGGGTGTATTATAATTTGCAGGAGAAACAATTCCTAATCGTTGAGCTTCCAAACAGCTTTCTTCAATCACTTCTACAGGTGCATTCATAACAGCTACCATTTTCCCACTACCAAGTGGTGCAGCCTCAGTCATAAAAGCCCCTCGTTTTGCCACTAAAGCGACTGCTTCACTAAATGACAAAGCTCCACTAGCTACTAAAGCGGAATATTCGCCTAAACTTAATCCTAGAGCAGCTTGAGGTGTAATCCCTCTTTCTTTCAACAAACGATAAAAAGCAATGCTGACCGTTAAGATTGCTGGTTGCGTATAAGCGGTTTGATTGAGTCGTTCATTTTCTGAAAAACACAATTCCGCCATATCATAGCCTAGAATATCACTTGCTTCATTAAACGTTTCTTTGACGATAGTTTCTTGATAGAGATCTTGTCCCATGCCTGGATACTGAGCGCCTTGTCCGCTAAATATAAATGCTGTCTTCATGTATTTTCTCCAATATTTTTAGGATATATGCTCATGTCTTGATTTATTAAAAAGGACCAAGACACTCCTATTTAAGGAAAATGTCCCAGCCCCCAACCTAATCTTAATGATTATGCAGTTTGTTTTTCAACATAAGTTACTAAATCTTGAACTGTTTTGATGCCGTCTTCTGTTTCGATTTTCACGTCAAATTCGTCTTCGATTTCATTAATGATTTGGAATAAATCCAAGCTATCAGCTTCTAAGTCTTCTTGGATGTTTGTTGTTAATTTGATTTCTTCTGTTTCTTTTCCTAACTCTTCTGCAATAATTTCTTGAATTTTTTCGAATACCATACTATATATTCCTCCGATATTGTTTACAATTTTATGTTTTATCAGCTTACAGTTCCATGAGGATACTTCCCCATGTTAAACCTCCACCGTAACCTGTAAATACTACTTTTTGTTTTTTTCCTAAAGTGATTTGCCCACTAGCTACCGCTTCATCTAATAGGATTGGAATACTTGCAGCAGAGGTATTTCCGTATTTATCCATATTGGTTAAGAATTTTTCTTGCGGTATTTTTACCTTGCGTGCAATTTTCTCAATGATTCTAAGATTTGCTTGATGTAAAAGCAGATAATCAACTGACACATTTTGAGTGATGTCTTTAATGTTTTTTGCAACGTCTCTTACAGCAAAATCAAAGATATCTCTTCCTATCATTGATAAATAAAAAGAGCCTTTTGCATCCTTTACATACACCGGTGATCCGTTCGAATGATAGCCAGCTGTGAGTGACGATCCTCGAGTGCCATCTGCTTCCAGATGTTCTGCAATTATTTTCTGCTCAGTACCAGCTTCAAGTAACACACCACCAGCACCATCACCAAACAGGACAGCCGTTGAACGATCAGACCAATCGATTAATTTGGATAATGTCTCGCCACCAATCACTAATCCTTTATTTGAACCGCACCGAATCATTTTCTCTGCCATGCTTAAAGCATAAACAAAGCCTGAACATGCTGCACTAAGATCAAATGCAATTGCATTTGTTGCACCAAGTTTACCTTGAACCTGGACAGCCACAGAGGGTGTCGTAAAATCAGGAGACATGGTTGCTACAAGAATGAAGTCAAGTTCTGTCGGATCGATGTTCTTTTTTTTGATGAGCTTTTCTGCTACTAAATAGCAAAGATCAGAAGTTTCTTGATCTGTGACGCAACGCCTTTGTTTGATACCTGTTCGCGATGAAATCCATTCATCTGAAGTGTCCATCATTTTGGAAAGATCATCATTGGTAATGATTTTTTCGGGAAGGACACTAGCTGTTGCTGTGATCGTTCCAAATTGTTCCATTAAAAATCCTCACTTGTAATCTCGCAAAAAATCATGCAAGTTTTTCAATGCAGCCAGTAAAGCTTGCTGTTCGTCGGTAGCCATGCCATCCAAGATATTTTTGACCATTTCACGATGAAAGTGCTGATGGACACGATATAAAAGTTTGCCTTTTTTTGTCAGTCCTAATTTCACCACTCGTCGATCATCTTCACTTCGAATGCGTTCAACATAGTCTTTCTTTACTAACTTATTGATAGCAGTGGTCAAGGTCCCAACAGTAATCGACAGTTCTTTGGCTACTTCTGAAGTCGTTTTTTTCTTGTACATACCGATTGCCTCGATCGTATGCATCTCTGTAATTGACAAATCTTTGAACTGAGATTTTTTTAATTCAGATTCTTCGATTGTCAAAATATCATTGAAGACACTAACAAGATAATCATTTACTGTTTTCAAATCTGGTTCCATGTTCCACCATCCACTAATTAGTTTGATTATCAAATCATTTGATGTTCAAACTATATCTTAACTTTTTTCAAAATGCAACCTAAAAAGCTCATTTTTTTCGATTATGAACTTTTTCTAAGAAAAAATTCATTTTAAAATCCTATTAAATCAGCAATCACCCATTTAAACATTAAAAATATTTCTCAAATAAATATTTTGATTATCAAACTATTTTTACTTAAGACTCAGCAAACGAAAAGGTTGTTCCTTTGCCGTAAATTTGATATAGTATTTTTTGATAAAAAAGGAGAAAGAACGTTGAAAGAAAAAGTAAAAAAACTCCCCTTGCTTCCTGGGGTATACTTGATGAAAGATCATACCGGAACTGTGATTTACGTTGGAAAAGCGAAACAATTAAAAAATCGTGTAAGTAGTTATTTTCGTCATAGTAAACAACATTCAAAAAAAGTTCGCCGATTGATTCATCATATCGCTGACTTTGATTTTGTCGTCGTGGATACTGAATTAGATGCACTATTGTTAGAATGTCAATTAATCCAGTACTACCGCCCTTTTTACAACCGTCAAATGAACTATTTTAGTAACTATAATTATTTACATATTACAAATAATGGTTTTTCCCTTTCGGATATGCCACTTGCCCGTACTTACGGTCCCTTTCGACTTTACAAAAAAATGCCGGCTATTTTACGCATCATTGAAGAAACCTATCAGATGCCGTGGCTATCTGAAATCAGCCTTTTAGCTTTAAATACACAATTACCGGAAATGAATCAGTTGTCATTTGAACAAAAGAAAAAAGAGATTCAAAATCTGTTGCAAGGGCGCAATAAAAAACTAATCACTTACTTGAAGAAAAGGCAAAATCATTTTATCGAACAATTGAATTTTGAAAAAGCTGCCCAAATTCAACAAGATATTGAGTTATCCACAGCTTTCATTAAAAGAATACAGGCGCAGAAACTATTTCTAAGGACGCCTAAAATCACTTTCCATTTACCTCTGGCAGCGGACGAAACGAAACAAAAACATTATTTGATTTGTTACGGTCAACTGGCTGAAACGGCCATTACGTCTAATGATGAATCTCCTTATTTTTATTATGAAAATGCAAAAGCTGGTTTGTCCTTGAAGCGACAGTTGCAAAAAGAAGAAATTGACCCCGTCCTTATACTAATGAGTTACCATAAAAAAATTCTCGCCCAAAATGAATTGTAA
>NZ_JBFOFA010000013.1:0-53161 GCF_040887125.1 Enterococcus sp. C74
TAGTAATGGCAAATTACATTTTAGAACGAAAGAGAGGGAGATCATTGATTCGATTCGTATTGTGTTTATTGATCCTTTTTATTTTTATGGGTTGTATTTTTTATGGAATCTATTATTTTTTATCGAACAAAGGAGAAAAATTTCGTCAATTTTTGTCGACTATGAGGTTTAAAAGGAGAAGATGATTAATGGATATAAAAATTAAAAATGTGAATAAAGAAGAGTGGGATCGTTTTGAAGCATTTTGTAAAAAATCAAATCGTAGTCGCTCAGAAATGTTAAAGGAATTTATTCGTGATGCAGGAAAATTTGAAGCAGTACTCGAAACAGAATTACGAATGAAGGCGATAATGGATGATGTAATCGCCCACTTAGATTTAAACACACAAGCGTATTTATTAAATGTTCAACAAGGACTAATCCCTTTAGTCCAAGAACCAATAAGGGAGGAAAACATCAATGACATTTTCAATTAATCCTAACCATCGTACAGAAGATTTATTAAATGAGCTGTTAGGGAAATTTGGTGGAACGAAAACTGGTGTGGTAAATATTTTAGCGGATCGTTACTTAGCACAAGAAAAAATGATCGAACAACTACAAGAAGAATTAGATGAAGAACGTCGCTTGCGAAAAAGTTTGTTGCGAAATTTAGAAAACAAAATGAATGTGGTTTACGAAATTGAAAACACACGACTTCATTACGAAGATTTTCCCAAAATGAAATCGTCTGATCAAGAGCCCAATCATATTTTAAGAGAAGCAGAAAATCATTTAGAGATGAAACGGAATCAAGAGATTTTTCATCACTTTGAACAGCGAGTGAATGACTGATGGGGTCGTCTCCTGGGATTATTATGACTGGAAAATTTGCTCGACCAGGTTCGTCTGCATTTCAGTCTTACATCGATTATATGGATCGAGAAGAAGCTGTTCGTAATGAAGCTTATGAGGCCTACTCTGCTTTTACGAATAGAGAAGGGACGAGCGCGGCGTATGAAGGAGACGAAGACGAAACATTAGAAGGGTACATTCATTATATGGCGAATCCTGTCAAAACGTCTCGCTTATTTTCCACAGATAAACACCAATTAAATGAAGAAGATTTAAAAAGAATGAAAGAACAATTTACCGCCGCCGCTAAAAATGGAAGTGTCATGTGGCAAGATGTTTTTTCATTTGATAATCAATGGCTGGTTCAACATGGCTACTTAGATGAACGAACGAATCAATTAAAAGAAGAAAAAATTCATGAAGCCATTCGATTAGCGATGGCTACGATGTTATCAGAAGAAGGAATGACAGATTCCGCTGTGTGGACAGCTTCTATCCATTACAATACAGATAATATTCATGTCCATGTAGCGACTGTCGAACCTTATCCGACTCGAGAGAAGAAAAGGTTTGTCGATCCAGAAACAGGTGAGTTGGTTACTGAGGTCAAAGGATATCGTTCGCGTAAGATCATGCGTAAAATGAAATCAGTTTTTGCCAATCAATTGTTAGGTTTACAAAAAGAACGTGCGAAAATTGATGTGTTGCGTAAAGTAATGATTGAGGGAATACGTTCCGAACAAGGACAAGAACAATTGAACCATATGGTTATGGATTTACAACGTGTGGCTGAAAAATTGCCCGAACAAAAAGGTTACCAGAAATATGGTTACGCAGAAAAATATGGATTTAAAAAAGAATTAGACAAAGTGATCCAGTCTTTTATCGACCAAAATTTTCCTGAGTTGTATCAAGAAATGATGGATCGACAAGCATATATTCAGTCAGAAGAAGAGTCTGGATTTGGAGAAGGTCGGAATAGTTCTGAAAATAAATTGCATACCTTATACACACGTCTAGGAAACCATATTTTAAAAGAAATCCAAGCGATGGATCTCGTTCCTAAAAAAAGACAAGTCAGCGGTTCATTAGGAGAGATGATGATGGAAGATCAGTCAATTGATCGTGACAAAATCACAGAAGAGAATCAGACAAAAACGACTGAAGCTTTTCAACTTGCACTTGAACGAATTGTAAATAATCCTGCACGACACCGAGCCAACGAGCCTCCAGTTTTGGAAAGTTTGTTGGCTTATATTCGTACGGAAGAAGAAAAAATGAATGTAATCGAGGAAGAACCCGATGAACGTGAACAATACAAACGAGAATTAAAAAAGGAATGGAAACTTCGCACAAGTAATACCCAAAGAATGACCATTCAGGAAGTAGAAGAAAGCAATTTTCCTCCGATGTTGAAAAAAATGATTCTAATAAGTTCGAGACAAGAAACGATCACAGAACAAGTATTTGATGAACAAACCGAATACTTTATCGATCAGTGTTTACCAAAAAGTTCTAAAGTATCAGAATACCAAAAGGAATTTGTAAAAAGTTTGAAAGAATCAGTGGAGAAAATTGAAAACAATCCTTTCCAACATAAAGAAAATGAACCACCAACAGCGGAAGAATGGCACCGTTATTTTCAATCATTGGAACAATCCATACCAACAGAAGATTCTTATGACCATTTATTCCAAGGTCAGGCTGAAGAGGTGCGTTCCATGTATCAACGAACAAAAGAATCATCTGAAAAACAAGCGAAATGGACGAAGAAACGGCGTTTTCCATTATCCAAAAAAGAACGTGCCATGTTACAAAAGCAATGGCAGAAAGAAGTAGCCAAACGAAAACAAGTGTATCAACTTCAACGTGTATTGCGAGAGAATACAGAACAATGGCGAAATGAACGCTTTTATGAACGAAACATTTTAGATCTATCCGTTTGACGAGTGAACAACTTTTATTGAAGTTGTTCTTTTTTTATTACTAAAGGAGGATGTTAGATGAGTTACTATTCACCAAATCAAATAAAGGAAGCACGTAATTCAGATATTTTGGAATATATGATCTCAAAAGGAGAAACTTTCCAACGCCAAGGCAACTATTATCGTCATACAGAACATTCTAGTTGGGTATATGATAGTCGTCGAAAAGTGATGTTTTTCAATAAAGAGATCGATCAACCTGCGGTCAATAACTGTATCATATTAGCGATGAAACTTTATGATTTTTCTTTTGAAGAAGCCATTGGCGATATTTTAGGCAGTGAAGTCAAGGTGTTGTCTGAAGCTGATTATCAAGTGAAGGAGAATGAACCGTTAAACTATCAACGAGACATTAAAGAACAGTCCAATTTTTCAGAAGTGTTTTCTTATTTGACCAAAGAACGAGAAATCGACCCAACGATTGTGACCTTATTTAATCAAGCCAATCTAATTGGTGAAGATCGCTATCAAAATATTATTTTCAAATTTTTTGATCGAACCCAAATCATGAATCCTACAGTGGTGGGCGTGGAATTAAGAGGAACACGTTATTTACCAGAAGAAAAACGGTTGATCAAGGATCGTCCTTATTTTCTTTTCCAACACCCAGGGAATCAAAAAGATGCGATGTTTTTTGCTAGTTTAAACTCGAAAATTCCTACTGGAGAATTAAAAGTATTTGAAGCACCGATTGAAGTGATGAGTTATCTTTCTTTATATAAAGAAAGATATTTTGGTGCGAAAAAAGTATTAATAAATACTGATTTTTGTGCCATGTCAGGTTTGAAGCATCAAGTTGTAGAATCCTATTTTAGAAAAGTATTAGAATCCAATCGGAAGATGGCAGAAGGGAAGAAAACGATCGTCCCACGTATTTCATTGTGTGTGAATAATGATGAAGCAGGACGAGACTTTGTCGATCGTTTTAAGAAGTATTTGGCACAAAAGGGATATTCAGAAACATTTATCAACTATAATGTTCGTCAAGAATTGCCGGTATCACAATTGGGGAAGTCTGAATCCTTTGACTACAATGATTTATTAAAAGAAACCAATCATTTGAAAACTATCGATCGATCCATGATGGTTCAAGAAGACAACTTGATGGAACGATCTATATCGGCTAAAGAAGACAACGTGGTGGAACGCTCCATAGTAACTGAAAAAGATAACGTAGTAGAACAGTCCATGATAGTCAAAGAAGATAATGTGATGGAACAAGCGTAGAGGTATCTGAATGAAATGGAAATTAATGGTGTTTGGTTCAGGTCTTCTTCTATTGCTTTTACCTTTTTTTATTATGCTAAATATGATGATACAAATGATTGGTTCAGTAGGGGCAACAGAAGAAGTAAGTTCTTGCTCAGAAGGAATGTTTACCGGAGAGTATACGGAAGATTTACCTATTTTTGAGGAAATTAAAGGAAGAGGCCCCATTACAGATGAACACGCGAGATATGCGGTAGGAGCGGCAGTAAAATACAAATTATTACCTTCAGTCATTCTTTCGCAATTAGGATGGGAAAGTGCTTATGGACAATCGTATTCTGGAAAAAATGATCATAATTATTTTGGGATAACCTGGTATTCAGGTTGTCCTTACCCTAAAGGGAGTGCAAGAGGTGTCGGAGGAAGTGAGGGAGGAAATTACATGAAATTTCCTGATGCAAAAGCATGTTATGCATATTATGGTTACATGGTGGCTACTCAATCCAACTTCAATGCGTGTGTGGGAAATAAAGATCCTGGACAATGCCTTTTAATTCTAGGTAGAGGTGGGTATGCAGCAGCAGGAATTACCGAAGGAAGCGCATATTATCAAGGAGCTATGGGAATTATTAAATCCTATAATCTAACTGAATACGATGAATTTGCGATCAAAAAATGGGGAAGTATTGGTTCAACTTCTAGTGGCGGAAGTACTGGTAGTTTAGGTGGTGGATGGTACAATCCGTTTCCTGGATCAAGTTTAGATCGAAGTTCATTTTTGGGAGGACAACTTTTTGGAAAAAATCCTGGAGGAGAATTTCGCGTGAATGGTTTCCATAATGGCTTAGATTTTGGATCGGTTGATCACCCTGGAAATGAGATACATGCGGTTCATGCAGGAACTGTCGTATTTGCTGGTAATCCAAGTATTGCAGCATTGGGTTCATGTGTCATTGTTATAAAGGATGGTGATTTAAGTATGGTGTATCAGGAATTTGGTTCTTCTCCTTCAAATGCACGTGTTAAAGTGGGAGATAAAGTCAAAGCAGGACAAGTAATAGGAATAAGAGATACGGCACATTTACACTTAGGATTTACTAAGAGCGATTGGTATGCCGCCCAAGCTTCAGCATTTAAAAATGATGGTGTTTGGTTAGATCCATTACCTTATTTACAACAAAGTGGAAAGTAGGAGAAAAGATTGAAAAAAGTGATATTACTCAGTTTACTAGCGGTTCTTTTTCTTTCGGGCTGTCATAAAAAAGAGGAAATGAAAGTAACAGAAACAACTACCAGTCAGTCAACAATGGTTTTGGAAGATAAAACGACTGAAACAAGTAAAGAGCCCGAAAATCCACGTCCTATGTTATTAGCATTTGGCAATAAATTTTTAAATTTCAATTCATTAAAAGAGCGGAATCAATCCGTAAAAGAATATATGACAGAAAAATGTCAAGAAGAAAATGGCATTAATGTGGATTTAGATGCTAAATTTCGTAGTGTAGGAAAAATTATCAAAGTGTTTCAAGACACAGATAGCGAAAAACAATATGCATTATTGGGTGAAGAAGATAGTCGTGGTGTGAAAAACGAAGTCCTATTTGTTGTTCAACTGGTTGAAGAAGATGGACAATATAAAATTGATAATTTTCGCTATGAACAACTTCATGTACATTAAATTCTTAATTTAAACAATTTCTATGTTCATTTATTTTCTATAACCAAAACGTTGACGAACGTTAAAGCGTACGCTATAATCAGGGATGAATAAACATAAAAGGATGTGAACATAATGGAAGTCACTACACCGACAAATGCTCGTAATAATATTTATGGGTTGATTAGGCACGTTGTTTCTGATAATCAACCTGTAGAAATTATCAATACAAAAAATGAGAATGAGAGTGTCGTTATGATCAGTAAATCTGATTGGAATGCGATTCAAGAAACATTATTTTTACAAAATACAGGGGTTCTTGATCAAATTAAACGTCACGAAAATGAAGGCACAGAAGAGCTAGGTGAAATTGATTGGGATTCACTATAGAGATTAAGAAAAATGCCAAAAAGGATTTACCAAAATTGAAAGCAGCAGGATTGCATAAAAAATTTGATGAACTGATTCAAGTGATTCGAGAAAATCCTTTTCAAACTCCACCACCATATGAAAAATTAGTTGGTGTTCCATATTATTCAAGAAGAATTAATATACAGCACCGATTAGTTTATAGCGTAGATATAAAAGAAAATGTGGTAGTTATCCTTTCTGTATGGTCACATTATGAACGTGGATTAAATTAGAAAAAATATACTAGCACCATGTAACTCCCAAAGAAAGTTAGAGGTGAGAAAATGACTTATAATTTTTACGATGAGTATTCTATCGCGCGTAATCAATTTCATAACCAGCAATTCCCTTCAGAATACTTAGATGATATTTTAGTTCGATTAGCTTATCATTCAAGTGCTATTGAGGGAAATACGATATCTTTACCTCAAACTGTTTCTATCATTTTGCATAATACGGTTCCCGAAAGAACTTCACTACGTGAGCTATTTGAAGTTGAAAATCATAGAGGTGCTTTTGCATTAATGCTGGAAAAAGTACAAGAGAACGAAGAATTATCCATTTCTTTAGTTAAAGATATCCATGAACGACTAATGGATAAATTAATTGTTGATCGTGGTCGATTCAAATCGAATGAAAATGCGATATTAGGGGCAGATTTTGATACAGCTTCACCGCAGGAAACTCCGTTTTTAATGCAACAACTTATTGATAACCTGAATTACCGGTTAGCTGTTTCTACAACTGAAGGCGAGCAACTTGAAGCAATTTTGGATTCGCATATCCAATTTGAACGTATCCACCCATTTAGTGATGGTAATGGACGTACGGGGCGATTGGTTATGAATTATTCTTTACTCAAAGAGGGATTTCCACCTTTAGTGATTCAAACGGAAGACAAAGGTCAATATCTGGAGTTATTAGCTGAACAAAATGTCAGAGGGCTAATGAAGTATGCACTTGAACAAATGGCCAAGGAAGAAAAGCGCCAAGAACAATTCATTGAAAAAGAAAAAGTACAGGAACACGATTTAGAGTTATAAAAAATTGAATAGAAAAGGGTACGCCTTTTCTAAGGAGGGGCGTATCCGCTCCTCCTTCTTTTATCTTTTTGGGAGGAAAACTATGAATTATCAAAAATACAAGGAATTAGGAAATTTATTCAAGGAGACATTTCTATTGGTTGTTTCTGATAAGAACAGTTTATTTGATTTTTTCAACCAAGTTCAGATATTTCATAAATACGATATTTATGAACAAATATTTATTTACGGACAGAAGCCGAATGCTACTCATATCGCTGATTTTGATACGTGGAAAAAATTAGGACGATTTGTTAAAAAAGGAGAAAAGTCTATTGCTGTTCTTAGCCAGTCAACAGGGAAAATAAATATAAAACATTATTTTGATCTTTCTCAAACAGATGGAAAAAAACTTGATTTTCCAGATTATACGTTAGAAAAGAACGACTGGAATCTTTTAGTTAGCCAAGAGATAGAAGATTTAATTGATGAAACAGTTGATTTTACTGAAGAACCAGATATTCGTAGACTATCTATAGAAATTGGTTTATTTTTGGCAAAAAATAAGAGTATTGGTTCTGAAGTAATTGATATAACCGAACAAGAATTCACTATGTTACAAAGTTTGCCTAACTTTTTTAAAGTAATGAATTATGCAAATGAAGTAAACCGACTAATTAGTAAAGAAATTTTAGTTTATAAAAGAGAGAGGATGAATGAACATGAGTCTAAAATATTACGAGAACGAGACAGGTCAATTGATACCAGAAGTCGAGTATCCCAATTATCCACTGGGGAGATTCGGGAAAATAGCTGTAGCCAAATTACAGGAAGAGAATCCCGTGGAGTATCAAATCAAACTAGTCGAGGGCGATTTGATGAAGTGGGGACACGAGATCAACAAAAAAGTGTGGAACAGAGTAAGCGAATTGATGGAAGCGTTGGAAGAAGCCAATCCACTGACATCAGCCCAACAAGCGAATTTCGAGGAAGCGTCGAAGATACGAACGCAATTTCGGGAACAAGCAATCGAACTCGCAATGAGCGAGATTCTATAGAGGTAAAATCTAATATAGATATAAAAGACTTGGAAGAAAAACAATCTTCGGAGTCTTTTTTTGTTGAAAAAAATCATGATTACGAAGAAATTACTCCAGATTTTACAGAGGAAGAGCTAAACAACATATTGAGACGTGGATCAGGCGTTGAAGGTGGAAAAATACGCATTTACCATTTATATCAACGAACCCTTTCCAAAAAGGAAAGAGCTTCTTTTTTAAAAGATGAATATGGTTGGTCAGGTTCTACTTTAGATATTCAGGGTTCTTCTTTTTCGATGATGGATTGTCGTCCAAGCAAAGGAATTACAGTAATTAAAAAAATCAATAATGAAGACTATGAGCGTGTGATGAAATGGTCGGAAGTTGAGGAACGTATTGGTTTGTTAATTCGTCAAAATGAGTATCTAACTGAAGAAGAACTTAAACTTGTGCAATCAAAGAAAGAAGAATCAGTTAAAGAAGAGTTAAGCCAAATGGATACTGAAGCAGAGGAATTAACGCTATTTGATTTAGAAGAGATAAAAACAGAAGGAAAACCTGTTATAACTGAAGGATATGGGACAGAAGTAGCATTTATTCCGAAAATAGAAGCTAAAAAAGAGACAATCAATCATGACGAAACAATGTTTGAACAAATTTATCGGAATAAAACAAACGGTTTTTCTTTTGAAAATATAGACGTTGTTCAATTTTATCCTAGTAAAGCGAGAGAAAAAATCAAAGCAAATCTTGAAGCGATTCGGTTATCGAAAGAAATTAGTCAGATACCTGGACGAATCGCTACTGACAAAGAACGAGAAGTTCTTGCAAAATATGTCGGTTGGGGTGGTTTGGCAGCGATTTTTGATGAACGTGATGACCAATATTTAAGTGAACGGAATCAGTTGAAAGTTTTGTTATCTGCAGAGGACTATCGAGCAGCTAGAGAAAGCGTATTGACTGCTTATTATACTGATCCACGTATTATTCAAGCAATTTATCAAAAAATTGAAGCGATGGGCTTTAAAGGTGGCACAATTTTAGATCCTTCGACAGGAACAGGGAATTTCTTTTCGGCTATGCCAAAAACAATCAAAGAAAATTCCACACTTTATGGGGTGGAATTAGACCCAATTACTGGGAAAATTGCGCAACAATTGCACCCTGACGCGAATATTGAAATTACAGGTTTTGAGAAAACTCCTTTAAATAAAGATAAATTTGACTTAGTCATTAGTAATATTCCTTTTGACAACTTCAAAATTGAAGATGAAAACTATTCTAAAAAATATGCGATTCATGATTACTTTATTAAAAAAGCCCTTGATAGCACAAAAGAAGGCGGAATTGTAGCAGTTATTACGTCGATGTCGACAATGGACAAATCAGATTCTTCTATTAGAAGAGAATATGCTGAAAAAGCTGATTTATTAGGTGCTGTTCGCTTACCAAGTAATGCGTTTAAGAAGATTGCAGGAACGGATGTTGTGACAGATATTCTTTTCTTCCAAAAAAATTTTGAACGAGAATTAGAATACTCTCCTAGCTGGGTATTTACTGGAACAGATCCAGAAATACCAGAAGTAAGTATGAATAATTATTTTATTCGACACAAAGAAATGGTTTTAGGAGAATTAGCTGTCAAGAACTTCAGAGGACAAACCCTAATAGTCAAATCACATGAAGGAGACTTAATTGATTATTTAAACCAAGCATTTTTGAATTTTAATGGTCAATTAGCCATTTCAACGGAAACAGAAGTGATTGATTTAGTTTCGGTAGAAAAAGAAGGGTTAGAGAAAGAAATTCCAATGTTCAATTATGGAGTCATTGGTGACGAAATTTTCTTCAATGATGCTGGAGAATTAGAAAAGTATGCGGGTTCTAAAAAGTCCACAGAACAAATGAAACGATTGATTGAAATTAAAGAAGCTTTGCTTTCAGTCATTGAGTTACAACGAAATACAGAATATACACAGGAAGAATTACAAGCTTCTTTAAATCAGCTTAATGATTGTTATGATGGATTTGTAGCTACCTATGGTTCGATAAATAAAGTAGGTAAAATATTTGATCGTGATGAGTATTATCCGTTGTTAAAGTCGATTGAAGAGGTTCAAGAAGATGGCACAGTTCGAAAGGGAGATATCTTCTTTCAAGCAACGATTCGACAAATAGAAGAAATCACTCAAGTAGATACAGCTCAAGAAGCTCTACAATTGTCAATTAATCGACAAATGAAAGTAGATCTCGATTATATGATGTCTATTTATCCAAAAGACAAAGAAACGATCATTGACGAATTAGAGGATTCGATTTTTATCAATCCTACGAAGTATCAAGGTGATATTTATGGTAATGTTTGGGAAACACGTGAAGAATATCTCAGCGGAGATGTCAAACAGAAATTAGTGGAAGCAAAATTAGCGATTGAATCGTATCCAGAAATTTTTCAAAAAAACGTGTCAGCACTTGAACAATCACAACCAACACCATTAAAAGCTGGAGATATTGACTATTCATTGGGAGCTACATGGATTCCAACTGAAATTTATCAATCGTTTATGTATGAATTATTTGAAACACCTCAATACATGCAGAGAAGCGGGATTATTCAACTAGAGTATGATTCCTATGCTTCTAAATATTTTATTCGTGGAAAAAGTAGAGACGAAAATGCGTTAACAACCAATAAATATGGGACAAAGCGTGCAAATGCGTATTTGATTTTGGAAAATAGTTTAAATCTTTTAAAAGTGGAAGTACGAGACCGAGTGATTGATAATGACGGTAAGAAACGATACGAACTCAATCCAAAAGAAACGATGTATGCACGTACGAAACAAGAAGAGCTACAAGAAACCTTTAAAAGTTGGGTGATGAATCATAGTGAGGTATTGGAAGAATTACATGCAATCTATGAAGAACGGTTCAATCGAATTGTGTCAAGGACTTATGATGGCAGCAAACTAGAGTTTCCTGGTTTGAATCAAAAAATCACTTTACGCCCTGCGCAACAAAATGTGGTCGCGCGTATTCTACATGAAGGAAGAGCGTTAATGGCACATTCTGTAGGGGCAGGAAAAACACTTTCCATGATTACAGCAGGAATGATGATGAAAGAACATGGACTGATCAAGAAACCATTGTACGTTGTGCCTAATCATTTAGTGGGAGATTTTGGGACAGAATTATTACGCTTTTATCCTGCCCAAAAAGTATTGATTACCACAAAAAAAGATTTTGAGAAAAGTAAACGCAAAGAGTTTGTTTCTCGAATTGCTGTAGGAGAATATGACGCCGTTATTATTGGTCATAGTCAATTTGAAAAAATCACGTTATCGCCAGAACGGCAAAAGAAAATGTTACAAGAAGAAATTGATCGAGTTTCTGAAGCAGTTGCGGAATATCAAATGAATAACGAAGAAGAATCTTGGTCAATCAAACAGATGATTTCTTTTGAAAAACGATTAAACGAAAGACTTGAGAAATTAAATAAACAAGATAAGAAAGATCATATGATTTATTTTGAAGATTTAGGAGTGGACTTCTTATTTGTTGACGAGGCGCATGTTTATAAGAACCTTTATTCTTATACGAAACTATCCAATGTGGCAGGAGTGAACTCTTCCAATAGTTTACGTGCCAGTGATATGGAAATGAAGGTCAAATATCTGTTAGAAGAAAATAATCAACGAGGGGTTGTTTTTGCGACAGGAACGCCGATTTCCAACTCGATGTCTGAAATGTTTACAATGCAGAAATATCTTCAACCCGATATATTAGAAGCATATGGTGTCAGTCATTTTGACGCATGGGCTTCTACTTTTGGCGAGATTATTTCTTCTTTAGAGATTAATCCTGAAGGTAGTGGTTATCAGATGAAGAATCGTTTTGCCAAATTTCACAACTTACCTGAATTGATGACTATGTTTAATTTGGTAGCGGATATCCAAACACCTGATATGTTAAAACTTCCTGTGCCTAAATTAAAAACTGGAAAAGCACAAATTGTTGTCACTGAACCAATTCAGTATCAAAAAGATAAGGTGGAAGAACTTGGTGATCGTGCGATGGCAGTACGTGAAAAAAAAGTAATGCCAGAAGAAGACAATATGTTGAAAATCACGAATGAAGCAAAACTCATGGCTTTAGATCCACGTTTATTGGAAGACTATGATGAAGAAAAATATGATTCTGACGAATTGAAGCAAACGAAGTTAGCTACTTGTGCCAATAAAGTATTTGCGATTTGGAAAGAAACAGAAGCAGCTCGTTCCACGCAAATGATTTTTTCTGATTCTGGTACACCAAATCCAAAAAAATTTAATGTTTATGATGAAATGAAACGATTATTGATGGATAAGGGAATCCCAGAAGAAGAGATTGTGTTTATTCATGACGCTAAAAATGATAAACAACGAGAAGCGATGTTTGAGAAAATGAGAAAAGGCTCGATTCGTATTATGTTGGGAAGCACAAGTAAAGTTGGGACAGGAACAAATATCCAAAACAAAATGATTGCGGCTCACCATATTGATTGTCCTTGGCGTCCGTCAGATATCGAGCAGCGTGATGGTCGAATTATTCGACAAGGAAATGAGAATAAAAAAGTTCAAATCTATCGTTATGTGACGAAAGGAACGTTTGATAGTTTCTTATGGCAAATTCAGGAACAAAAGCAAACGTATATTTCTCAAGTCATGTCTGGTAAAGCTATTTCTCGAAGCGTTGATGAATTATCCGAAACAGTGCTAGACGCTTCCGAAGTTAAAGCATTAGCAACAGGAAATCCATTGATTGCAGAGAAGATGAAATTGGACAATGAGATTAGCCGTTTGCGGATGTTGCAATCTGCTTTCTTGAATGAACAAGAAAGTCTAAAAAGAAATGTAGAACAAAATTATCCGAAAAAAATGCAAGAAATTAAACATTCGATTACCCAATTGGAAAAAGATGTCGAATTGTCAAAACAATATTCTAATAATGAATTTCAAGTTCAATTATTGAACATGACTTATGATTCTCGAACGGAAGCTACGCAAAAGCTTGAACAGTTGTGCCAAGCTTATAATCGTTCTGAAGAATTTGTAGAAGTGGGTGCTTATCAAGGTTTTAGTATCCATCTAAAACGTAGTGAAATGCAGTATGGACAGCTTGAAATGAAATTGCAGTCTGAAGGTGGACGTTATACAACGTTGATTGATCCACAAGCAGGTATTGGAATGGTTCGTCGGATTGAAAATATTGTTCAAAAATTGCCTGAACGGATATTAGAAAAACAAGAACAACTAAAAGAAACGGAAGAAAAGTTAGAAATAGCAAAACAACAACTTGGTCAACCTTTTTCACAAGAACAAGAACTAAAAGAAAAAGTAGCAGAACAAACAAGAATTAACACAGAAATTGAGTGTTCACTAAGTAAGAAGAAAGGCTCACAATCAGTGACTGATGAAATAGAAGAAACTGTGGAATATGAAGAAGAACGCTATACAGAAGAATACAATATAGAAGAAATAGAAATGTAGGGACTCCTACATTTCTATTATTTTGGAGGTAAATAAAATGACAAAAGAAACTCTTTCAATAAAAGATATTTTAACTAGATTAGAAGCTACAGAAGACGGAATATTGCTCATTCCGGAATCAGATGTAGCAATTGTTGATGAACGAGACCTTGAAGAGTTTGATATTCCTGAAACATTAAAAGATTCCAAGATTATTTGTTTCTGGACTACTGATGAAGTTCGAAATTATTTTAGTATAAAAGATGATAAAATGTTGTGGTTTGATAATGAATTAAGCGCACCTGTAAGTTTTTTTGAAGGAAATGTAAAAGAAGATATTGTATTTGTGATCGATGATAGAACGTTTGACTTAAAAATTTTATCAGACGATATTGTTCAGTATGAAGATCACAATTTTTTTGAGGATAGAGAAATAGAAATGTAGGATTCCTACATTTCTATTTTATTTATATACAGGGAAGGAGAAGAAATATGTTAAACAATCATTCTTGGGAAGAAAAGGGAAAGAAAATCTATTCGGCTGAAACGCTATGAAAAGGATAGCACGCCAATCCCATTTACTGTTGAAAAAGGAAAACAGGATTCTGTACAATTAACGAAGAAAAATAAAGTTGTACCAGGTAGTGTGTTATTAACAAAAGTAGACAGTGAAACAGGAAAAACTCTTGCAGGCGCAGTTTTTGAACTACAAGATAAAGATGGTCATACTTTGCAAGAAAACTTAGTAACAGATAATTTCGGTCACTTATCTATTTCAGGATTAAAAGTAGGACACTATCAATTAGTTGCAACACAAGCACCTAAAGGCTATGAGATAGATACTACACCTATTAAGTTTGAAATCACCAAAGACATGAGCCATAAGAATGTGGAAGTGACAAAGGAAAACACACCAGAAGAAAAGAGTGTTCGTTTAGAAAAACGTGATCGTCAAACGGAACAGCTATTGTCTGGTGCATAATTTGAACTGAGGAATGAAGATGGCAAAGTTCTTCAAAGTGGTTTAGTGACAGATAAAAATGGGGTTATTTTCCTAAAAGGGTTAGCTAATGGTAACTATCAACTAATAGAAACTAAAGCGCCAAATGGTTATCGTTTGGATAACACACCAGTTGTTTTTACTATTGATTCGGATACAACCGTTGTCAATGTAACAAAATACAATGTGAAAGAATCGCAAGATACACCAGTAAATCCAACGAATAAGAATGAAGGAATACCAACTAAAAACAATTTATCCAATAGTAGTAAGTATACAATATCAATGGCTAAATATAATCAAACAAACAATCCTAAAGAGAAAAAATCTTCTGTGGATGGCAAGCGTACTTATTTGCCAAAAACAAGTGAGAAAACAAATAAATGGTTAACTTGGATTGGTGGAGGGATTTTTCTAGTAGTTAGTGTTGGGATATTTTCTTTAAAAAAGAAGAAGTCATCAACCCAAACGGTTGATGACCGAGATAGATAATAATGGAAGATGTAGATTGAAATTTGTATAAAATCATTATATGAAGAAAAACAGTAATTTTATTCTTATTTTTAATCAAAAAAAGATAAAAAATAAGAATGGTTGAAAAACAAGATTTTTTTGATAAAATAGTATTGATAAACGTCCATACTATAGGCTTTATAGGTACTGTCCGTTAGTGAAGTTTCAGGCAGTACCTATCTTTATTAATTTGGTATATAGATGTTATACTCAAGATGCAGTAAGGTAGCATTTTTTATTTGTTTTTGAAGTAATTTTCTGAGCTATGTTTACGCATAGCTTTTTTTATTCATAGTATATCATTTGATAAATTACCAATATATTAAATGAAGGGGGAGTGACTGAGTTGTTAGTAGAAGCTGTTCATGTTCAACCAGCACATGGAAGAATAAATGATTCCGTCTACTTAAAAAATAAGATATTTACTTTTCGTGTAGCTGAAAAATTAGAAAAAAAGCTTCAAAAGGGAATGCTTGTGTATTCTAAAGATGGTCAATTGGTTTATGTTAAAAATATAATTAGTGGTAGATCCGAAAAAGAAGAAAACGAGTATACTGCGATTATTAGTAAAATTTTTAACGAAAATCGTTCCTCGGGTGCTAGTAAGAATCAAACAGTCGTAGACAATTATCAGGAAACAAAAAAACAAGAACCTAAAAAACTATCTGTGAATGGAAACCATACGTATTTTCCAAAAACAAATGATAAAACGAATCGATGGGTGACTTTGATTGGAGGAATCGTTGTTATGAGTGGAATAGGATGTGCTATTTTAGCTAACAAAAGAGAGAAGTCACCAAATAAATTATTTGATGACTACGTGAAATGATATAGAGATTATAAAGTTTTAAGAATATTGGATGATACAAATATAACAAAAAAATAGTTTTAACCATTTCAAAAAATTTAAAATAAAAAGAAAAAGAAAAAATAAAAAAGATAGGTACTGCTCATTGATGAAGTTTCAAGCAGTACTTATCTTTTTCATTTGACATATAGATGTTATACTCAAGACGTAGTTACGATAGCATTTTTTATCTGTTTCTGAAACAATTTTAGGAGCTATGTTTGCGCATAGCTTTTTTTCATTCATAGCATATTCTTTGGTAAGTTGCCAATATATTTGATGAAGGGGAAGTGAATTAGTTGCTAGTAGAAGCTGTTTATGTTCAACCAGCACATGGAAGGATAAATGATTCCGTCTACTTAAAAAATAAGCAATTTACTTTTCGTGTAGCTGAAAAATTAGAAAAAAAGATTCAAAAGGGAATGCTTGTGTATTCTAAAGATGGTCAATTGGTTTATGTAAAAAACATAATTACTGGTAGATCTGAAGAAGAAGAAAATAAGTATACTGCGATTATTAGTAAAATTTTTAATAAAGCACCGAGTATTCTCCCTGTAAAAAAAGGAGATAAAATACGATTCATAAACAAAAAGACAATTTTTGAAGGGCTATTTTTAGAATTGAAAGATAAGACCTTACACAAAACCAAGCAAAAGGTTTATTTCAAAGTACCACCAACTATCTATAAGAAAATTGGCATAGGAGATATTGTGATCTTTTCTATTAAAGGTAAAAAGTACCATGTATTAATTATCCAAGTCTACAAACCAACAGAATTGGATAAAGAAGTATCTTTAATCAAACCGAAATTCAAACCATTCTTTTTAAAAAAAGCTGCGAAAGGCTTCAAAAAAACAGACTATATTACTATACCAAAGGAAGAGAATATTGTAACTTCTAATCAAAATCAACAAACAAATCGTAAACGTCCGTTTACGATAAGAAAAACAAGTCAATAAGATATTTTGAACCTCTCATGACTACGAGAGGTTCAATCGTACTTTCAATTTGAGATTGTAATACAATTGTATTACAATAGGTTTGAAAGGAAGTTGATAACTATGCCAGTAATCAGTATTCGAGTATCTAACGAAGAAAAAGATTTTCTTGAAAAAGTTGCTAACTTTAATGGAGACAATATTTCTGAATTTATGCGCAGTAATTCTTTACAATCAGCTGAGTCATTAGTAGACTTTGAAACCTATAAAAAACTAATGAAAGATCATGAGAAAAATGATCAAAGCATTTCTCATGAAGAAATGCTAAAAGAGTTAGGATTATAAGATGACCTATCAAGTACGATATGAACGAGAAGCGCAAAAAGCATTAAAAAAAATGGATAAATTTCAAGCAAAAGTTATCCTGAACTGGATTGAGAAAAATCTTGTTGGCACAGACGATCCAAGAAGACATGGGAAAGGACTAACAGCTAATAAATCAGGATATTGGAGATATAGAGTAGGTGCATATCGTATAATAGCTGATATTAGTGAGCAAGAAGTGACGATTCTTATCTTATCAATTGGTCATAGAAGCGAAATATATAAGTAATAGACATGTCGATATAATTTTGTTAAAGGGCCAGAAACTTAAAAGTTTCTGACCCTTTATTTTTTCTATATTCTGATATGTGTAACTTTTTTTCTAGAAGGAGCATGTAAAAAAGTCATTTGACATAGCTTGCACGACAACAGTAGGGACAGCCATAAAAATTGTTTAACGGATATTTCTTTTGGGCAGTAACCATAGCGGAATAGTAGGAAAGTTCAAAGCCTATTAGTACTCTATCTTGGCAACAGGCTAAAAACGGGCACTCATTCGTGTGAATGGCATGTCTAAAATGTTGATTGGTAAATTTCTCGAAGTAGTAGTAATACATTATTGTCACTCTCCTTTACAATCACAAATATAACAAATAAGAGAGTAATCACATTTCACACTTTTTACTTTTTTGATTATAAATCACGATCATTAAATCACGATTTTATGAACATTTTCTGCCTGATTATTTTTTATAAGAATAACCACATAAATGAATACATTGTATTTACTTACAACTTATATTATAATAGTAATAAATTAAATAGAGGAGTTTTTTTATGAAAACTAGACGACAAGGAAATGCAATTGTTTTAACTGTTCCAACTAAGTTCGGCATTAATGAAAATGTTGACTACTTAGCTGTTAAAGGAGACGATGATTCAATCACGTTTATCAAAAAACAAGCAAATATTTTTGATGCAGCAGCTGCTGCAGGTAAAAAAATCGATGCAAGTTCAGGATTCCCAGACGATAAACCCATTGGAAAGGAAATTCTTTAAAAAATGGATAAACCTAAAGAATTTCCTAAACAAGGGGAGATTATAACTATAAATTTCAATCCCAGTGCAGGACGAGAAATTCAAAAAAGACGACCAGCTCTAGTTGTAAGCACCGATAACTATAATCTAGTTACTGGATTGGTAGCTGTTTGCCCAATCACAAGCACCAAAAAAGAACATTTTATTCCACTAAATGAAAATCATCAGATAAAAGGTTATGTCAATGCTTTACAAGTAAAAACTTTAGACTATAAAGCACGCCACTGGAAAAAAATAGAAAAAGCAACATTGTCAGAACTTGGACAAGTAGCACAAACAATAAACATGATTTTTAGCTTTGATACTTTATTGGGAGAATAAAAAGCTCATCCTGCTACATAGGTGAGTTTTTTTCATTACTTATTAATCTCAAAAATATTAGATATATTTTCACTGAAGACCTATTAGCCTAGTAATATGATCAGAATTTTTAACATTGAATAATGACACAACTAACTGATTTATTCTATTGTAGTGTCCGTTAACTACTACATTATATTTTCCGTCCTCTAACATTAGCATCTTCGTCGCTAACTCTTTTTTGGCCACAATACAACAATAGGGTTTGTGAATAGTAGTTAACGTAAATCGGATCATTAGAGGATCATATTTATAACTCTTATTTTGTCTAATACTCCTACTAAATGTTCCACATTTCTCGCCCCTAATATAGTTTCATAATAATATCACTTATCACCATTAATTAGTTAACTACAGGACTAGTATAACTCACTTATATAATAGAAAAAATATAGCACTGCTGGAAACTTCTTTAACAAGCAGTACCTACAATAACAATTGAACATCTACTACTATTTATCTTATCACTAAATATAAATTATTATTTGCTTGTTTTTCTTATTGTAAACGGACGTTTACGATTTATTTGTTGCTTTTTATCAGAAGCTGCACTACTTTCTTCCCCTGATATAGTGATATAGTCTGTTTTTTTAAAGCCTTTCGCAACTTTTTTCAAAAAAAATGGTTTAAATTTCGGTTGAATGAAAGATACTTCTTTATTCAATTCTGTTGGTTTGTAGACTTGGATAATTAATACATGGTACTTTTTATCTTTAACAGAAAAGATCACAATATCTCCTATGCCAATTTTTTTATGAACAGTTGATGGTGCTTTGAAATAAACCTTTTGCTTGGTTTTGTGTAAGGTCTTATCTTTTAATTCTAAAAATAGCCCTTCAAAAATTGTCTTTTTGTTTATGAATCGTATTTTAGGTAACTTTTCTCCTTTTTTTACAGGGAGAATACTCGGTGTTTCATTAAAAATTTTACTAATAATCGCAGCATACTTATTTTCTTCTTCTTCGGATCTACCAGTAATTATGTTTTTTACATAAACCAATTGACCATCTTTAGAATACACAAGCATTCCCTTTAGAATCTTTTTTTCTAATTTTTCAGCTACACGAAAAGTAAATTTCTTATTTTTTAAGTAGACGGAATCATTTATTCTTCCATGTGCTGGTTGAACATGAACAGCTTCTACTAACAACTTATTCACTTCCTCTTCATTTAATATATTAGCAATTTATCAAATGATATGCTATTAATGAAAAAAGCTATGCGTAAACATAGCCCCTAAATTTGCTTCAGAAACAGACAAAAAATGCTATCGTAACTACGTCTTGAGTATAACATCTATATGTCAAATGAAAAAGATAAGTACTGCTTGAAACTTCATCAATGAGCAGTACCTATCTTTTTTATTTTTTCTTTTTCTTTTTATTTTATATTTTTTGAAATGGTTAAAACTATTTTTTTGTTATATTTGTATCATCCGATATTCTTAAAACTTTATAATCTCTATATCATTTCACGTAGTCATCAAATAATTTATTTGGTGACTTCTCTCTTTTAATATATTGGCAATTTATCAAAAAAACTACGATTTTCTGAACACTTTGTTTTAAAATAAGAGCTAAGAAAATCCACCAATTATTTTGAACGATGTTCTTAGCAATTAAACATTTATAGTTTCTGTCAAATAAAATTAAAAATTTATGCCATTTAAAAAGAAAAGTGACAGCTGTCATTTTTATGTAAGTGAATTATATCTTAATTTATCTATCATCCATACTTAGGAGTGAATCTATGGAAAAGCCATTCATCAAGTCATTGACTACTGTGGTGGTAGGTGCAGGTGCTATTGCGATCTGTTTGTTTGGATACCATATCAATAATCAGCGGCAACATCATCAACGGATCAATTACGCAGAATCTGCCATCACCAATCAAAAAGACACCGTGACCTCTTTATCAAAAGAAGTAGATAAGCTGTACAGTACAAAAGAAAAAATTTTCCTAAATCCTGAAATAACAGAAGAAACAGTTTCAAATTTGTCACATAAACTATCTTCTATCAAACTTTCGGCAGATGATTATGACATCAAGGAATCAGAATTACCTAAAGAAGCTGCTGCGATCTAAGAAGAAAAGAAAGCAGTCTTAACGCAGTTAGAGGATGCAGGATCAAAACTGAAGATCCAGACGGCTGTCAATAAATTATTTACTAAAAACGTATCAAACTGGCAGCAAGCTGTGGATGATGTCATCATCAAAGAAAAGTTGGCAAGTGCAGATGTCGCCCATGTACGTGAAAATATGAGCTTTTTTAAGGATAGTGCTTGGAAAACAGTCGTTATGCAATATCTAGGATTCGCTGATACCCAAATTGCACAAGTCACGCAACTAGATCAGCTATTCGATACGATGCTGAAAGACGGTCAAGTAACAGCTACTGCTACTTACGATCAATATTTGACCGCACTCAGTCTCATCGAACAGATCCGGAATGAAAAAATAAGAGCCGTATACGCGTCAAAAGCAGAAACAGTCGCTCAGCAAATGGGCTATAGCAATACGAGCTATTAATAAGCGAGAATTCAAGCAAGGCTAGCAAACGGAGGAAACTATGGCAAAACGAAGAAGAAAATCAAGAGGGAAAAAGATATTTCTAATTATTTTAGCAATTCTTGTCGTATTAGTATTAGCAATCGTAGGAGTAGGAGCAAAATTATATCTAGATCTCTCACATTCTATTGAAAAAACTTACGAATCAGTGGAACGAACCCAAGGAGAACGAACAAAACCAGTTGATCTGGACAAACAAGAATCCTTCTCTGTCCTATTGATGGGGATCGATACGGGAGATTTAGGACGGGTCGATCAAGGACGATCAGATACGATGATGGTTGCCACAGTCAGTCCTGAAGATAAACAGACAACGATTGTCAGCATTCCTCGGGATACGTATGTCGACATCGTTGGTCATGACACAAAAGACAAGATCAACCACGCTTACGCATTCGGCGGAGCTGCCATGGCAATGGATACCGTACAAAAATATGTAGACATCCCAATCGATCACTATGTTTCAATCAATATGAAAGGTCTAAAAGAACTCGTTGATGCAGTTGGTGGTATCGAAGTCAATAATGACCTCACCTTCTCACAAGATGGCTATGATTTTACGATCGGTAAAATCACATTGAACGGGGATCAGGCATTATCTTATTCTCGTATGCGTTATGAAGATCCAAACGGTGACTATGGTAGACAAGAGCGTCAAAGAAAGATCGTAGAAGGTGTAGCGAAAAAAGTATTGAGTCTAAACGGTGTCAGCAACTATCAATCCGTTTTGAATGCTCTAGAGTCGAATATGAAAACAGACATGAGCTTTGATGAAATGAAAAAGATTGCTTTAGATTATTGGGAGGCATTTGGTACGATCAAGCAAGATCAGCTGCAAGGAGAAGGCTTCATGCAAGACAATATCTCATACCAAAAAGTCAGCGATCAAGAACTTGACCGTGTGAAAAAAGAATTAAAAGATCAAATGAATCTAGAGAATAAATAGGAAAGTGGAGAAAAAATGGAAGAGACAATCAGCTTGAAAGAAATTTTTGAAACATTACGCAAACACGTGATAACAATCCTCATCTCAATGTTTGCTGGTTTGGCCATCTCAGGCATCGTGACGTTTTTCATCTTGACACCAAAATACAGCTCACAAGCCCAATTGATTGTGACAATGCCACAATCAGATACTGTAAATGTCAATGATGTCAATACGAACCTGCAAATGATCAATACGTATAAAGATATGATCGTCAGTGATCTAGTACTAAATGAAGTCAAAGATCGTTTAGAAACAGAAGACAATGTGAAAATGACTGCTGGACAAATCAAAGATGCCATCTCCGTCAATCAGTCACAAAATTCACAAATGTTCTCGATCCAAGCAACAAGCACAAATGCAGTGACGGCTCAACAAATCGCTAATACAACGTCACAAGTATTCCAAGAGAACGCCAAAGATGTGATGAATGTCGATAAAATCTCGATTATCTCAGGTGCAGTTGCCAATACGACACCTGTTTCGCCAAATAATAAATTGAATCTAGTGATTGGCTTAGTGTCAGGAATGATGGTAGGTGTAGGTCTAGCTTTCTTATTTGAATTACTCGACCGGACAGTAAAAGATGAAAAATATGTGACGGATACATTAGGCTTTCCAATCTTAGGGACTGTACCAGAAATGTCAGCGAAAGAATTGAATGCTGGTATCCGTAAAAAAGGAACAGCTCCGACACAACCAAAAGCTACAAACGATAAAACAGCGCCATCACGCAGAAGCCGCTCAAGAGTCTAGGAGGAAAGAAAAATGGCACGAACACAGAAACAAAAAGCAACCCAAACTCATGCAGTCAGTTTGGTCACACTAACAAACCCCTCTTCACTAATAGCCGAACAATATCGTACGATTCGGACGAATATCCAGTTTGCCTCCGCAGCTGGTCAGCAAATCAAAACGATTGTTGTGACTTCATCAGGACCTGAAGAAGGGAAATCTACCACTGCAGCAAACATTGCCGTTGTTTTTGCCAAATCTGGTCAACGGGTGCTGCTAGTCGATGCAGACTTACGTAAGCCCGTCATCTATAAAACGTTCAAGTTGAACAACGCAAGCGGATTAAGTACTGTCCTTAGTTCATCAGGAAGTGTAGCAGATGAGATCCAACGAACACCAGTCGACAATTTGTCGATTCTGCCAAGTGGACCTAAACCACCAAATCCATCAGAGTTACTAAGCTCGCCAAGAATGGATCAGATTTTAGCAGAAGCAAGACAACTATTTGATGTAGTGATCTTCGACATACCGCCAGTCGTTGTCGTAACAGATGCACAGATCATGTCTTCAAAAACGGATGGCACCTTATTGGTCGTACGGGAAAATACGTCACGTAAAGAATCATTGACTAAAGCAAAAGAACTGTTAGATATGGTACAAGCGCGAGTCCTTGGTGTTGTATACAATGGGGCAGAACACAGCAAAGATGCTGGCTATTACTACGGGAATTAAGAAATAAAAAGAGAGGAGACAAGAGAAATGATTGATCTACATTGCCATATCCTGCCAGGAATTGATGACGGAGCAGAAAACTTAGATGCCAGTATCGCCATGGCTGAAAAAGCGATTCAACAAGGGATCACACATATTTTATGCACACCCCATCACAATAATGGAAAATACAGCAATGAAAAATCACAAGTCATTTCTCTAGTCGCTTCGTTACAAGCAGAATTAGAAAAAAGACAATTGCCTTTGACGTTATTGGAAGGACAAGAAGTACGTATTACCGGAACACTGATTGAAGACATCCACCGAGATGAAATTTTATTTACAGATTTAGATGATACATATCTTCTAATCGAAATTCCGACACTGGAAGTGCCGTTATATGCAGAACGGCTCTTTTTTGAGTTGTTACAACTAGGAAAGACACCAGTGATCGTCCATCCAGAACGCAACGCGCATTTTCGTAAAGACCCGAATCATTTGCTTCCGTTTCTAGATATGGGATGTTTGGCCCAACTTACTGCGCCAAGTTATGTTGGTGTATTTGGCAAAGACATCCAGAAAACAGCCAAAACAATGGTCAAACATAATCTCGTGCAGATGGCTGCTTCTGATGCACACGGGGTCTCTAAGCGCACGTTTTACTTAAAAGAGTGCTATGAGCAGATTGCCAAGGACTTTGGTAAGGAAAAAGTAGTACAGATGAAACAAGTCGCAAAGGATCTGATCAACGGGGATGAGATCAGTTATCCAATCTATGAAGAGGTAAAAAAGAAGAAGTTTGGTTTATTTTAGGGGGAGTTAAAAAGTGTTTATATTAACAAGAAGAAGAAAAATTGCCACATTGGTTGTTGTGGACAGCTTGTTATTAATCGCTGCAAATATTGCAGCAGCTAAATTCATGAAGCCGTTTGTATCTATATCAATGGACCTTATTTTAATCTCTATCGGTTTGTCGATTGGTTTTTATTTATTTTATGGTAGTTTATTCAAAGTTTTCACTCGGATCAATCGCTATACAAATTTAAGAGAAATCATTGCAATTTTTAGTTCACTATCTGCAAGTGCTGCCTCAAGTATCCTCATACTGCTGTTCATTAATCGGCGATACAGTTTACGGTTAGTTATCTTTGCTTATCTGCTTTCGCTCTTATTGATCATCGCTAGCCGATTGATCTGGCGTATCTACATCGAAACAAAAAATATGAGATATGTATCAGCAGATTCTGCTAAAAATACCTTGATCGTTGGTGCTGGCGAAGGCGGGCGTATTTTATACAACAGCTTTCTTGGATCCAAAACAGCTCAAGATATCCACGTTGTCGGGTTTGTAGATGATGATCCAAATAAAAGAAATACGTATCTTTCAGGAAAAAAAGTATTAGGTGCATTAAAAGATATTCCGGAATTGATTGAAAAATATGACATTCAAATGGTAACGATCGCTATTCCTTCCTTATCAAGAAAAAAATTACGAAGAATCTTCGAGTTAGTCGAATCCGCTCGTGTGAAAGTCAACACGATGCCTTCTATAGAAGAACTTGCTTCAGGAAAAATTAGTGTATCAAAATTAAAAACAATTGACGTAGTGGATTTACTGGGAAGAGATGAGGTAAAGCTGGATATTGAATCCATCAAAGATCAGATCACAGACAAAGTCATTCTTGTCACCGGCGCAGGAGGATCGATCGGTTCAGAAATCTGTCGGCAAATCATTCAATTCAATCCTGCAAAGCTATTGCTTTTAGGACATGGGGAGAACTCGATCTACTTGATTGACCGTGAGTTACGCACGCATCATCAAAATTATCCTACAGAAATCGTACCGATCATCGCAGATATCCAAGATCGCGAGAAAATCAATGAGATCATGGAACAATATCATCCAGATATTGTCTACCATGCAGCTGCTCATAAACATGTACCACTGATGGAATATAATCCAAAAGAAGCAGTCAAAAACAATATTTTCGGTACAAAAAATGTAGCAGAAGCAGCTAAAGCAGCAAGAGTGAAAAACTTCGTCATGGTATCGACAGATAAAGCTAACAATCCTCCAAATGTCATGGGTTCAACAAAACGAATTGCTGAAATGATCGTGACTGGGTTGAATGAAGAAGGCTGTACGAAATTCTCAGCTGTCAGATTTGGGAATGTCCTTGGTTCTCGTGGTAGTGTGATCCCAGTATTCAGAGAACAAATTGCTCAAGGAGGGCCAGTCACCGTAACAGACTTTCGTATGACCCGATATTTCATGACGATTCCTGAAGCTAGTCGTTTAGTTATTCAATCTGGTGCATTAGCAAAAGGCGGCGAAATCTTTATTTTAGACATGAGCGAACCAGTGAAAATCGTAGATCTAGCCAAAAACATGATCCGATTGAGCGGATACAGCGAAGACGAGATCGAAATCATTGAAACAGGTATCCGTCCAGGGGAAAAACTATATGAAGAACTATTGTTAGATAAGGAAAGAAACGATGAAGCAGTTTACGAGAAGATCTTTGTGGGAAACATCAAAGGTTACTCCATGCAAACAGTGATGGATTTTGTCAAGAGCCTGCCGCAAGACGACGAACAATTGGCTAAAGAGATCGTCACTTTTGCAAATGCTTCAAATAAGTAGGGGGAAAATATAAATGAATAAATTAGAAAAACGTCAGATACCATTTTCACCGCCAGATATTACTGATTTAGAAATAAAAAACGTTGTAGAAGTATTAAAATCTGGATGGATAACTACGGGACCAAAGACAAAAGAATTAGAAAAAAAAATTACAAAGTGGTTAGGAACTTCTAAAGTAGTTTGTTTAAATTCACAAACTGCTGCTGCAGAAACAGGGTTACGTTTGCTGGGAATAGGAGAAAATGATGAGGTTATCGTCCCAGCTTATACTTATTCTGCCAGTGCATCGGTGGTATGCCACATAGGCGCGAACCTAGTTTTAGTAGACTGTCAACAAGATTCTTTGGAGATGGATTACGATGCATTAGAAGCAGCAATTACGGAGAAGACAAAAGTGATTATTCCTGTTGATCTTGGTGGTATACCTTGTGACTACGACCGTATTTTTGAGATTGTGGAGAAAAAAAGAAATTTATTTCAACCTAGTAATGAGATTCAGAAAGCTTATGGTCGTATAATTGTTATGGCAGATTCTGCTCATGCGTTTGGAGCTAATTGGCATGATCATATGGTTGGTAATGTTGCTGATTTGACAACTTTTTCATTTCATGCTGTTAAGAATTTTACAACTGCAGAAGGTGGAGCTTTAGTATGGAAAGAGCACGAAAAACTAGATAATAAGGCAATGTATAATCAATGCCAGTTGCTTTCTTTGCATGGACAGTCAAAAGATGCACTTGCTAAAACACAGTTGGGTGCATGGGAGTACGATATTGTAGGTCCATGGTACAAATGCAATATGACAGACGTAACTGCTGCAATTGGTTTAGCTCAGTTCGAGCGTTATCCTAGACTGCTTGCAAAACGTAAAGACATCATTGCAAAATATGATGATTCGTTTAAGCCGATTGGGATTGAGGTACTGAATCATTATACAGACAAATACCAGAGTTCCGGTCATCTATACATCACACGCATTCCAGAAATCACACCGGAGCAAAGAAATGAAATTATCATTAGGATGGCAGAGAGAGGAATTGCTTGTAATGTACATTATAAGCCACTGCCAATGCACACTGCATATAAGAAACTTGGATTTGACATTAAGAATTATATGAATGCTTATGCGCATTTTGCTAATGAAATCACACTGCCACTTCATACAAAACTGACGGATGAAGAGATTGCATATGTAATCGATAACTATAGTGACATTGTGAAGGAATATATTTAAACAAAAATAAAGGAGAGCATCATATGTATATTGTTATGGGGGCATCCAGTTTTATTGGTGTTTATACTGTTGCTGAATTTTTAAAACAAGGAGAACAGGTAATTGTTACTGGTAGAAATAACAAGTTTAAAGAACATTATGATAAACTTGGAGTTCAATACATTAATTTAAATTTAACCCATAAGGAAGATTTTGAGCAGCTTCCGAAGGAAGGTATAGATGGAGTGATTCTCCTGAGCGGTCTGCTCCCGGCAAATGCACAGGTGAATTTAGATGAAGATGAAAATGCAGATGAATATTTTGCTGTCAACACTATTGGAACAATTAATGTACTTGAGTATTGTAGAAGAAACAGAATAAACAGAATTATTTCAAACTGTTCATATGCAGATGTTAGAGGCGCATGGGGAAAGAAAATAATTACCGAAGACGAACCACGCGATTTTATATATACAGGTGATCACGCTGTGTATGTATTTTCAAAGAACGCCGCTAATGATGCTATGGAGTACTATAATCAGCAGCACGGCATGAAAAATGCCTGGTTTAGATTTCCACCTGTATATGGAGTAGGACCTCATGATTGTTTTTACATTAATGGAACACTGAAGAAATCAGGATTGAAAAAATTTATTGATAATGCATCAGTGGGTGATGATATTTGTATCTTTGGTGACCCAAATCTTAGCCGTGATGTTGTATATGTTAAAGATGTAGCTCATGCATATTATTTAGCTATGAAAAGTGAGCATACATATGGTCTGTATAACATGACATCCGGTCGTGGTGTTACACTGCAAGAACAGGCAGAGATTATTGCAGAGTTGTGGGCTCCAAGCAAGGAGAAAAAATCTAAGATCACTTATAGACCTGAAGTGGTTAATAACACTCCTTCATATATATTCTCTATGGATAAAGCAAAGCGTGATTTTGGATTTGTTCCCCAATATGCAGACTTTAAAGTTATGATGATAGATTATAAAAAAGATTTAGATTCCAATAAATATCAGGAGCTCTTCCATTATGTTAAATAATAAAATGACTCCAGCAGGGAGTATAGGATATAGATTTATAAAAAGAAGTTTCGATATTGTTTGTTCTACAATATTGTTAATTCCGGTAGGAATTGTAATTGGTTTTTCTTCAATTTTCATCAAAAAGGAAGATCACGGGCCGATATTTTATATGGCCAATAGAACAGGTAGATATGGAAAAACATTTAAGATGTTTAAGTTGCGTTCTATGAAAGTAAATGCTCCAGATATACGTCTTGCTGATGGCTCCACATATAATGGAGACGATGATCCTCGCGTAACTAAGTTTGGAAAATTTGCAAGGAAAACGAGTATAGATGAATTACCGCAGATTATTAATATTTTTAAGGGAGATATGACATTTATAGGCCCTCGTCCAGATACCCCTGTAGGATCAGCTGCTTATACATATGAGGAGAAGATTATTCTTAGAGTACGCCCTGGTGTTACTGGATATAATCAGGCTGTAAATAGAAATTCAGTCTTAACAAAAGAAAAACTGAAAAATGATATTTACTATGTTAAGCATATATCGCTTTGGTTTGATATAAAGATAGTATTCATGACTATAGTTACAGTTCTGGGCCACAAAAATGTTAATAGAATAGATGCTACAACAGATAATACCTATGTTCTCAATGAAGATGGAAGTAAAACAGAAAATATTTCGGAGGTTAAATAATGCATAAAAGAATAATGATTTTGGGTGCGAGTATCCTTCAGCTTCCTGCCATTGAGAAGGCATTAGAAATGGGATTACAGGTTGTTGGAGTCGATATGAATCCAGAAGCAATAGGATTGCAGGTTGAAGGAGTTATTCCTGAAATAATAAGTACAATAGATATCCCAGCCGTTGTGGAAGCCGCAAAAAGACATAAGATAGATGGTGTTATGACATTGGCAAGCGATATGCCAATGAGAACCGTAGCTGCTGTGGCCAAGGAATTGGATCTAATTGGGATTACCAGTGATACAGCTCTGAGAGTGACTAACAAAGCTGAAATGCGAAAAGTACTTAAAGAACATAATGTATCGATTCCGGAGTTTTATAAAGTTTCGAATGAAGTGGAATATGAGAAAGCTATTTTATCATTACAATTTCCAATTATAGTAAAGCCTGCTGATAATTCTGGTAGTAGAGGAATTTTTAAATTGGAAAGTGGGGAAGATATTGAGCTGATTCAAGCGGCTTACAAGTACAGCAAGGAATTTTCTAGAAATGGAGATGTAGTGGTCGAGGAATGGATGGAAGGACCAGAAGTTAGCGTAGAAACACTTACAATCGACGGTACATGTCATGTGATTCAGATCACAGATAAGATTACAACTGGCTCCCCACATTTTGTGGAGATGGGTCATACACAGCCAACAAAACTTTCTGATTCGACTTCTGAACAAATAAAGATAGTAGCTAAATCCGCTAATAAAGCATTAGGAATTACAAACGGCCCGTCGCATACAGAAATTATTGTAACGAAAAGTGGCCCTAAGATTGTAGAACTTGGTGCAAGACTAGGCGGTGATTATATTACAACACATTTAGTGACGCTGTCAACAGGAGTCAATATGGTGGAGTGTTGTATTAGAATAGCGTTGGGAGAGAAACCAGATATAACTCCTAAGTTTGCTAAGGGTAGCGCAATAAGATATTTCAATCAAACAGCAGGAGTTATAAAGAACATATACGGTGTTGAGGATGCTAATCGTATGGAAGGTATTCAACAAGTTAGTATTACTCATGGTATTGGTGAAACGATAACACAGATTGACAGTAGTACAGCGAGAATGGGATTTGTGATTGCACAGGGGGATAGTGCGGAAGAGGCAGCTCGAATGTGCAACGGTGCAATGAGTAAAATAAAAGTAGAGATGGAATAAGAATATGAAAAAAGCAGTGATAGTTACTCCGTTTGATAATTATAGTTACAACGTTAGAATTAAATTTGTAGAGGAGTATCTTCAGAAAATTGGATATAACGTAAAAATTCTTTCTTCTGATTTTGATCATAGAAATAAGGAAAAGTATCAAAACAATCGAAAAGGATTAGAATTGCTGAAGGTGCCGGAATATAGGCGAAATTTATCACTTTCAAGAATTCAATCCCATAGGATATTTGCAAGAAAAAGCGTAAAGAGAGCCCTGCAATTGCAACCGGATTTGTTGTATGTTAGTGGGCCTCCGAATTTCCTTTTTAAATATTTTGCCACTAACAAAAGTAGTTTTAAAGGAACAAAGCTCATATTTGAACTCGGTGATATGTGGCCAGAAACAATGCCAATAAATGGAAAAAAGAAAACTTTATTTAAGTTTCCAATGAAGATATGGGCTTCATTAAGAGATAAATACATTGCAAAGGCTGATTTTACAATATTTGAATGCGATTTATTTAAAGAGTTAGTAAACACTAATATAAAGGAGATTAAAGGCGGTACCATATATTTATGTAAAGATGGTACAACAATGGAATTGCCTAAAGAACAAATTTCGAATGAATGTATAGAACTAGTTTATGTTGGATCTATCAATAATATAATTGATGTTGATTTGATAGTAGAAATCTCAAAAAAAATAGCGGTAAAGAAAAAGACAATAGTACACATTATTGGCGATGGTGAACAACGTCAAGATTTAATTTCTGAGTTAAGTGGAAAAAATATTGAAGTCAATTATCATGGAATAGTTTATGATGAGGTTGAAAAATCTAAAATATACAGTAGATGCAGTTTTGCTTTTAATATTATGAAAGAAACCGTATGTGTTGGTCTGACAATGAAAAGTATAGATTATTTTGAAGCAGGATTACCTTTGATAAATAATATTTCAGGCGATACACATGATTTAGTGGTAAACAATAGATGTGGATATAATGTTGATAGGAAGAATTTGGATACTGTTGTAGAAAAAATATGTGCGGTTTCAATGGACGAAGTAAGGAATATGAAAAAAGCCTCTAGAGATATGTATGATAAATATTTTAGTAAGACAGCATTTGAAAAGCAATTTGAGGAAATGATGAGTAAGTTATAATACAGAGGTGTCGAGATGAAAAAAATATTGATTTTTAACGGTTGGTATTTACCGTCTAAGCGATGTGGTGGACCGGTAACAAGTATTAGAAATACTGTTGAGGCGTGTAGTGATGAATTTCAGTTTTATATTGTTGCGTTAAATCATGATTTTGGTGACAACATAGAGTTTCCTAATATTCAAAAAGGATGGAACCAGGTAGGTAAAGCGAAAGTTCTGTATGTCCCAGATAAATATTTTGATTTTAATATGAATCATCTTGAAAAGCTGTTTACTGATCTAAAACCAGATCTAGTGTGGTTTTCTGGTATTCTTCATCCAGAAATCAAGCTTTATACGATGCGGTTGAGTAGGAAACTAAATTTTCCTGTATTGTTTTCTCCACGTGGAGAGGTTAGTCGAGATAGAGTTACAAATCTGAAAGCATATAAAAAAGTACCATATTTATTTTTAGCTAGGCGCTTAGGATTTTATAAAGGAGCATGGTTTCATGCTACCAGCGATGATGAATTTGAAGGCTTAAAATATTATATAGGTGCTCCAGCAGATAGAATTTCATATGTTAGGAATATACCGGTAATGCCGGATAATTATAGGGATGACTATGAAAAAAAATCCGGAGAAATTCGAATAGTATTTATATCAAGAATCCATGAAGTGAAAAACTTAAAATTTGCAGTGGAAGTAGCAACCAAAGTTAAAAATTATAACGTTATTTTTGATGTTTACGGACCAAAAGAGTCACAGGATTATTGGGATGAATGTGAGGAAATAGGGAAAAATGCTCCCACTAATGTGAAGTTAAATTATTGTCGAGTACTTGCTCCAGACGAAGTAGGAAGCACATTTAAGAAGTATGATTGTTTCTTATTTCCGACAATTAATGAAAATTATGGTCATGTTATAGCAGAATCCTTAGCTAATGGTTGTCCGGTGATTTTAAGTAAGGGAACAACTCCTTGGGATGATTTGGATAATATAGCAGGATATGTATGTAACCTTGGGGATGAAGAAGCGTTTGTTGAAGCTATAGGTAAAATAGCAGTATTAAATACCCAAGAGTTTAACTCATTATCAAATAATACGGTTGAGTATTACAAGAAGAAGATTGCCGAGGATGATGCAATTAAAGGTCATATAGATATGTTTAATCGAATTATAAGCTCTTAAGAAAAGGAATTAAATTTATTATGATAAAATTTATTGGAATATTATTAGGCCTGTTTTTTTTATTAATGTTATATATCTATTACCAAAAAGAAAAAGATTTTTTAGAGCCAAAGGTTTTGTTTTTGATATTGGAATTTATTTCTTACGTTCCTGGAATGATTCTGTTTACATCAGAATCATCTATAGAATTTACGGTTGCGGGATGTATGAAGGTGATGTTATTTGAATTAATATATGTTTTTTCAGCATTAGCAGGCATTAATTTATCGAGGAAGATATTTGTAGCGGAGAAAAACAAGGTATATGATATTCCACTAATTAATATTATTATATTTTTTGCGATCGGTTTTGGGGCGAAAATATTGGTTATCCTCAAGTTAGGTGGACTCTCATTTGTAATTCAAAACGGACAGCTTGCATACTTGATGCAATCCCATGGATATGGAATATATACTATGTTTTATAAATTTATGGTTGTTGCAATACTAGCAATGTTTGAAAAATTCGTCATTCACAAAGAACGAAGAGTATATAAAGTACTGTTGATTGTAATGATCTCTTTATACGCATTATCTTTTCTTATCTATACAAGCCGGACTCCAGCGTTTATTGTAGTATTGATTACTTTTTTTATATATAATTTTGAGATTCGAAGAATGAATTTATCAAGAGTGCTAAATTTAAGAGTTATTTTAGTAGTAGTATTACTTGTATTTTTGGCATATACAGCAACATTGAGTAGGACTGAGAATTCAAATAAAGTAAGTCAGTCCATGTGGGAAGATTTATTTTATAACTATACTAATGTCGGTCGTGATATCAAAGTTTATGATTACTTTTCTGATCATGAAAAATGGCTAGGAAAAGGATATCTTAATATTATTCCTTCTTTAATTCCAGGAACTAAATCGAAACCAAGTACGGATGATGGAATTTATTTAGTCAATATTATAAGAGGAAACGATATAGACATTAATGCCAACAGTGACGAATTGCCGAGTCAGACAGGAAGTGTACCATTTACAACTCCAGGATATATGTATGCCAATTTTGGTTTTGTTGGGGTTTTATTAGGAGGTATAATAGAAGGATTTCTTATAGGATTATCATATAAGAAAATGCAAAAAAACAAAAATGCATTTAATGTAGCTATATATTTCTATATGATATATTCTTTTGGTTTATCTACGGGAAGAATGGTGCCCACAATGATTTCCATTATCTTTATATGGTTATTTAAAAAAGTCATAAACATCAGAGTGAAAGTATATAGGTGAATTCAATAATGAACGAACGTAAAGTCGAATTAGATATATTAAAAGGCATTGGCATTATTTTTATGATAATGGGACATATTGAATATGGGGATATATTTAATAAACTTATCTATGGATTTCATATGGTTTTGTTTATATGTGTATCTGGATTTTTATATAAAGATTACAATGGATCCGTGAAATCATGGCTAAGAAAAAAAGGCAGAAGTTTACTGGTTCCATATTTGACCTTTGGTGCTCTATTTTTAGCAATTTCTTTAACTCAAGGTGTTTTGGGAATGGAACCGTTGGAAGATTTTAAATCTCATTTCATTAATTTTCTATGGATAAATACAGATGGCTTGGCTGTTGCGGGAGCGATATGGTATTTGACAGCTATTTTTATTATAGAATTTCTTTTCTTTTCGTTAAATAAAAAAGTTAAGAATAGAGTGATTAAAGTGGGGGTGATTCTAGTAATTTTTATATTAGGAATTATACTCGGAAATTTTGGGATAAGGTTACCATGGGCGATAGATGTGTCATTCGTTGGTTTGTTTTTCTATAGCATTTCAGTTTATTTGAAAAAATATGAAAGAAACTTAAAAAACATAAAAACATATGACATTTCTATATTATTAGTATTAGGAGTATGTTGTATACTTTTCAATGATGATGTTAATCTCAGGATGGGAAATTATGGGAATCCATTTTTGTTTGTCACTGGGTCACTTCTGACGGTGTTCGTAATATATAGATTGGCATTAAAGATATCTAAATATAAAAATATATTTGTAAATGAGATATCTTATATTGGAAAAAAAAGCTTAGTATATCTATGCTTGAATGAATTTGTGCTATTCTTTTTGAAAAGATTGATTATAAATACAAGTTCTGAGTTTATAGAGCTTATTAGTAGAATTGTAGTTTTGTTAATTACATTATTAGTACTCCATATAATTGATATCATTCTAGAAAAAACACCATTCAGAATAATGCTAGGAAAAGTGTATTGATCAAAACGCAGAAGGAGAAATAACAATTTATTATTAGATATGTGGGAATGATGAATCAAAAAGTTAATGAATGGAGAATTATAGGATAAATACTAGTATAAAAAAACTGCTATTAAATATGTTGCATCAAATTTTAAGCATGGTTCCCCCATTTATTACGAGACCATATGTATCCAGAATATTAGGGCCAGATGAAATTGGATACAGATTATGGAAAGTCAATTCAGGAGTGAAGCATTCAAAATATATAAATTTTTAGAAAAAGACAGAATGTCAATAGACTAGACAATTATTGAAGGACATGTCTAAAGATAAGAGCAGCACAAAAAAAGAAATCAAAAATAAAAAAACATGGACAGTTTGCTTACATTGCAAAGCAAAGTAGAAATCAATTATAGATGTTGTACGTGTGTATGGTACACATTCAATAGAGGGCATATACAGGGGAGATTCTGATGATAGGTTCGTGAAACGAGTTGGGGTATATCTTGATGAAATAGTAGGAACAACATTGAACAGGTTAATGCAATACCATAAAATTACGTAGAGCACGGTTTAAATAAAGAACCAGAGAAAGAGCCAACGATTACTTATTACGTCACAGAGCATCCATCTAATAAGAGTGGTAAATAAAGGATTATGTATAGAAATATCTTGAAATTAAGTCTGAAATGTATTAATGACGAAAACGGATATTATCTGGAGAACATTTTCACGTTATTAAATGTGCGATTAATTATAATTGTTTATATTTAAGAGGTATACTTTCAGGGGACGCACATTTAATAAATAAAGCTGTAGCTACATACAGGATTCATTCGAAGAAATATTTCAAAAGAAAAATTTAGTAATAAGTTTATGGACAGGTGTTTAAATGGAAAAAATCTATTTATAATTATGCTATAAATAATTTTTAATTGGAATATGGTAAGCGATTGTTTAATTTTTTAATTAAATATGTCTACTTATTATTTTAATAGTTTTTCTAACTATAAATCGGTAAATTTACTTCGCATATTAAGGTGGGTTACATTAAAAGGATAGAGAATTCGTACTCATTTTTTATCAGTTTATTAAGAAGAAGTAAAATAAGTTTGGAGGGATAAAGTGAAAAGTAATTTAAAAACTAATTTTATATATAATTCTGCATATCAGATGTTGTCTATGATAGTTCCACTTGTGACTACTCCTTATATTTCTAGAGTTTTAGGTGCAGATGGAGTTGGAATTTACTCTTATAATTATTCGATTGCGGCCTATTTCGTTATGTTTATTCTTCTTGGTCTAAATAATTATGGTAATCGAGAAATAGCAATAGAAAGAAGCTGTAAAGAAAAAGTATCACGAAAATTTTGGTCAATATATTCATTACAAATACTTCTAGGAATATTTATAAATTTGTTATATTTTTTTTATTGCATTTTTATTGCTACGAATCAAGTAGTAGCGCTGACATTATTATTTTATACTTTATCAGGGATATTTGATATAAACTGGTTTTTCTTTGGGATGGAAGAATTTCGTATTACAGTTATTAGAAATACATTAGTAAAAATTCTTAGTACCGTAGCTATTTTTCTTTTTGTTAAAAAACCGAGTGATATAAATATATATACATTAATCTTATCACTTAGTTTCTTAGTTAGCCAAATCTTATTATGGCCATATTTGATAAAAAAAGTATATTTTTATAAGCCAAAGCTTTCAGAAGTAGTATCTCATATAAAGCCAAATCTATTTCTGTTTCTTACTGTAGTAGCTGTAAGTATTTATAGGACAATGGATAAGATTATGCTAGGATATTTAACTGATAATTTACAAGTTGGGTATTTTGAATCTTCAGAAAAAATTATTCAAGTTCCTATGCTCCTAATTACTTCATTAGGAATGATTATGCTACCTAGAATGAGCAATCTCGCAAACAATAAGAAAAGTATTGAAAGTAAAAAGTTAATAAACAAAAGTATTCTATTTGCAATGTTCCTATCCTCTTCTTTATGTTTTGGAATAATGGGGGTAGCAAGTGAATTTGTTCCTCTTTTTTTTGGTAAAGGTTTTGAAACTTGTATTTATTTATTTTGGATTCTGTTACCTAGTTGTCTTTTTTTAGCATTTGCTAATGTTGTACGAACTCAGTATGTTATTCCCAATAAATTGGACCAAATTTATGTGAAATCTGTTTTTATCGGTGCAATAGTTAATTTTTTATCTAATTCGTTACTTATTAAAAATTATTATTCTATTGGAGCTGCAATAGGCACATTATTAGCAGAAATAGCTGTGTGTGTATATATAAGCTATAAGATAAGAAATGATTTAGACATATCTTACATGGTATGGATTTCTGTACCTTTTATTATTTCTGGGATAATAATGTTCAGTGTATTATTAAATGTTAAATTACCCTTTGAAAGTTTAAGCTCCATAATGCTAGGGAAAATTTTGATAGGCGTTCCAATTTACATGGGTTCATTATTATTACAAATAATAATAATAAAATTAACAAAAAAAATTGTTTAATTTTTCCAATATAGAAGGCTTCTATATTGTTTATTGCTTCTTTATAAATATATCTAATAGAAGTTATGCTTCTATTATTTTTGGATGGGATAGGTTCTACTGGTGTATTTTTATTGATTTAAAAAATAGAAGATATATCATGATTACTCTGTACTAAATGTCTATTTAAAAGGGAAATGTTTAACTAAAAACATTTAGATCAAATTTGTTTGATCTATCGTAGCATACTTTACTATTCATCTAAAGAATGAATGTATTCATTGCCACGCCTCTCTTCGTAGGTGGTCAATCAATGACTTAACTTATCTAGATGGAAGAAAAGATGTTGTCAACAATAGAATCTTTTTACAACCTTTATTGCCAATACCTTGATCTCTGAAAAACATTATTTTATTAGTTAAAATGTTCCGGTTGTCTGCCTTCGCTCATTAAAAAGAACAAACTAATGATTAAAATTGCCGGCAAAAAAACATTTCTATTTCTTCGGTTTATTGAATCAGGAAAAATTTTTATCGTCCATTGAATCCTTTGAAACAAAGCTTGCCAAAAATCTTATGTTTCGATGAATTTAGCCTGTTCGTAGTGTGTCTAGCTCCATGAGCTTCATCCTGATGGACGGTGACACCTATGAACTACTGGATATTTTAGAAAATCGACGATTTCCCTGTCTAGAATGTTACTTTATGCGCTTCTCATCAGAGGTTCGAGAGGCGATTAAATTAATGTGTGCACCTCTTATGTTTCCTTAGTGAAAAAACAGTTTCTAACCGTGAAACTGATCATTGAACGATTCCACATTGTCCAGCATATCGGTAGAACATTTCGCAATCAACGAATCAAAGAAACGAATTCATTGCCTAAACGTTGATCTTCTTTCCAAAAAAGTATAGGGTGAAAGCTGAAAAGTTACTGGAAGCTTCTACAAAAAGAAGAGGAGAAACTGGATTATATCAAATGCCTTTGGCGAATCTATTTAAAGATTATTTAACTGAGAATGAAATAGTGGATCGCTTTCTCAGAGACTGTCCTAGTCTACGCACTAGTTATCAACTCTATCAAAACTTACTTTATGCAGTTAAAAAACGTGAAATCGAAACGTTTAAGAATATTTGAATGTGGAAAAAATAGACCTTCTTAAGATCTATAATACGACTTTGAAAACTTTCAAAGATTTTCTTCCACAAATTGAGAACGCTCTAGGTTTTAACTACTCAAATGGTCCTTTGGAGTGTTTGAATAATCATATCGAGGTATTAAAACGAAATGCCTATGAGTTTCGAAGCTTTTATAACTTTAAATTGCGAATCATGATTCGATATGTGAAAGCATTGCTCATAAAATAAAAAATGACCAGAAAGAAAAAATTTCTTTCTGGTCAAAATCATTCTAGGATATCTCTTCACCAACATCATTTGACAAAGAGCCTAAGAATTATAGTATCAAAATAGATCACTATATTAATCTCGTTGAAATAAATCTCTAGTGTATACTTTTTCTTTTACATCATTAAGAATACTATCATATCGATTAGCAATAATACTATGACTTATGCTTTTAAATTTTTCTAAATCATTTATTACTTTTGAACCAAAAAATGTACTACCATCTTTAAGTGTTGGCTCGTAAATTATCACAGTGGCTCCCTTTGCCTTGATTCTTTTCATAATACCTTGAATAGAAGATTGACGGAAGTTATCCGAATTACTTTTCATTGTAAGCCTATAGACTCCAATAATCACTTCTTTTTCTAGAGACAAATCGAAAGTATTGTCATCATCGTAAGAATAATATCCAGTTTTTTGAAGCACGCGGTCTGCTATAAAGTCTTTTCTTGTTCGGTTACTATCGACAATTGCACTCATCATATTTTGAGGTATATCGTTATAGTTAGTTAGAAGTTGCTTTGTGTCTTTTGGTAAACAATAGCCACCGTATCCAAAAGAGGGATTATTGTAATGAGTGCCAATTCTTGGATCGAGACATACTCCATTGATAATATCTTTGGTATTTAATTCTTTCATTTCTGCATAAGTATCAAGTTCATTGAAGTAAGATACTCGAAGTGCAAGGTAAGTATTAGCGAATAATTTAACTGCCTCAGCTTCTGTGAATCCCATGAAAAGAGTTTCGATATCTTTTTTGATTGCTCCTTCTTGGAGTAAATCTGCAAAAGTATGAGAGGCTTCTAGTAAAGTTTTGTCATTTTGGTCCGTGCCAACAATAATTCGCGAAGGGTATAGATTGTCATATAATGCCTTAGATTCTCTGAGAAATTCTGGACTGAATAGAATATTTTTAGTATTGTATTTTTCACGAATGCTTTCGGTATAGCCTACAGGTACCGTCGATTTGATAACCATTATTGCTTTTGGATTGACTGCTAATACCAATTCAATTACTGATTCTACAGCAGAAGTGTCAAAATAATTTTGTTTACTATCATAATTTGTTGGGGCAGCAATGACAACAAAATCAGCTTTTTTATAAGCGGTTGCTCCATCTGTCGTTGCAATTAAATTAAGATTTTTTTCAGCTAGATATTTTTCAATGTAATCGTCTTGTATTGGCGATTTCTTATTATTGATTTGTTTTACTTTTTCAGGAATAATGTCTACTGCTGTTACCTGATTGTGCTGAGCAAGAAGAATAGCAATGGAAAGACCTACATAACCAGTACCAGCTACAGCAATATTCTTCGACTGATGTTTTGTTCTGTTTGATTTATTTGATTCATTTATAAATAGATCTGTTGGTTCAAAATTTAGAACTTCGGCTAATGATTCTAATTGTTGTATTGAAGGGATAAAATCGAGAGATTCTAATCGACTAATTAAGGCGCGGTTGATACCAGTAGCTACTGCAAGTTTTTGTTGTGTCATTTTTAGAGATTTTCTAGAATCAATAATGATTTGAGCTAAACGTTTTTGAGATAACTTTTTCATGATATACTCCTTTTTGTTACTATTAATAACAAATGATTTTTTCTTCTATAACAGAATAGCTTATTATTAATAAATATGTCAATTTTTTTATTGATTAAAAAGATATTTTTTAGTTTTAAGTATTTTCACTTATTTTTTTGTTACTTAAAGTAACCTTGTAGATTGTGAATAACCTTATACATAAAAAGTTTCCGTGAGTCCCTACAATATAAAGAATAAAAAAATGTGATGTTTTAAACTGTAACCAACCACAATAAACTGCTTCTCAATTCTCCCCCATACGCAATACATAGGCGTCAAGCAGAATTCTCGCGATGATCTGGAGAGACAAACGTGACCGTACTTCATAATCAGGGAAATAAGAACCTTCTGATTTGAAACCTACGAGATTGATCTCGCAATAGTCTTTCAGTGTAGAGGAATGATTGGCTGTAACTAGAATTGAACCAATCTCTGCATCATAGCAATTCTTTGCGGCAGTGACGAGTTCTTTTGTCTCGCCGTTCAAAGAAACAAAAATAACGCTGTCTTTCTTAGTTAGTTTTCGACTGATGCTTTTGATAATCTCTGGATCAGTATGCATTTGACAATTTTTTCCTGTTAATTGAAGTTTTACCAGCATTTCTTGGCCAATCATTTCTGAAAATCCTCGGGCAAAGACAAAAACCCGGTCAGCAAATTTGATTATTTGTATCGCATCCTCAATATTTCCGATTTCCAACATATTGATCGTACGTACCACTTCTTGTTCATTTTTTAGAATGGCTCGGCGGATGCCTTTGTCTACTTTATCTAAGAAAGAAAAATTGATGTTCTTGTTTTCTCCTTCTTTTAGATGATACTTAAACGAAGTAAACCCTTCATAGCCTTTCTTTTTCATTGTCCGCACAATGGTGGCTGTTGAGACATTTGCTTGTTCACTTAGATTCACAATGGAGTAGTTAGGGATCTCTAGGATATGGTGTTCGATAAAGTTCCAGAGGTACTGTTCTGTTTCACTTAATTTGTGATCCATATTCTTTCCTTCTTTCACCAAAAGTTAGTTAAAAAATAGGCTCTTTGTCAAATGATGTTGGTAAAGAGAAATCTTAGAATAATTAGGACAGAAAGAAAACTTCTGGTTCTTTTTCAATAAGGACTGATGAGTGGTATAAAATCAAAATTGAGTCAGAAGGAACCTCATTCTGCCCCAGTTTTGATTTTTTATAATTTTTACTTTATAAGATTCTATTTTTTAAGCTGGAGTCGTTTCGGAAACAATCCAAGAAATAGTATCTGAATAATTTTTGCTTAAATCAATTGGAGGGTTTGTATTACCAGGTATTGGAGAACAAAAAAGTATATAGCGTGATAACGGTGATTTTGTGTTTCCTTAAGCTGATTAAGTAAATGTAATTTTTTTAAGATCAGTTGCTTCAGCAGCATTATTTTTCATTTTATCAGTTAAAGCAGTAGGTTCTGCAGCACCTTGTTCCGTTTATTCACTATATAACCATGTCCAATCCTTACCATCAGAAGTTTTGACTAGCATATATCCATCGCTATCTACATATTGAGGAGTATCGTTGACACTGAAGGTACGATCCTTAGAAGAATCTTCAAAAGATTTACCATCTGCATCTACAATTGCTAGTTGTCCCATACCATACTTAAATGTGACATTATCAGATTTATCTTCCTTTGTTTCATTGATTGTTGCAGGAACAGAGATTCCCCAATCTTTTGGTTGAGGGGCGGTACCTGTATAAGAAACTACTGTATTACCCTCTTTTGTAGTGTCCGCATGTACGGGCCAATTATGAAATTCTTAAAGCAGAGATCCCCATAATTGCTGCTGCTCCTAATGTGATCATTTTACTGTTCATACATTTATTCTCCTTTTTTAAGGAAGAAAAATTAATCATGTTAAATAACTTTTTTACAGATGAGAAAAAATATTTTCAGTTTTTTGAAGAGAAATATTAGAACTGCTATTTTCATAAGAATTATTCACCAATTGCTTAAAGAATGGAAGAAATATGTGAAGAGATCAAAAAAATTCATAGTATGGAAAGCATATACAAATTTTTTATTACAAATATTACCTAAAAAAACTAGAGATATTTATTTAAAAAAGTTCAACTTTTCTAAAAATTATTGGTTAAATAAAGGTGGTTCATTACCTTTAGATGTTGTGGAAGAATTGAAAAATTTTGATGTTTCATTTGTAGATTTAGGCAAACCAAATAATAATAGAAAGTATAAAACTGAATATTACTGGATTAAATTTTATGATTGTCTTGATGAGGTACCGGTTAAACATTTTCGATTGATTCCATCGTATAAAAGAATGTGTATTGAAATTCTAAAAAATGAGACATCCTGTCGATATATTTTTTTCTCAAACAAAGGATGAATTACAAAAGAAAGAAGAAACAATAAAATTATGGAAAACAGAAGAAATTTATAAGTCCTGTTTATAAAGTGTGTAGAATTCAGATAAATAAAATACGAGCAAATGATTATAATTCTAATAATGTAGCTCCTACGGAACTAAAATTATTAGAAAAATCAATTTTAGCAGATGGTTGTACAATGCAATTGTCTGTTATTATGTAAATGAAAAGAATTACTATGAAATTATTGATGGTTATCATAGATATTTAGTAATGAAAAAGTTAAAAGAGATTGCAGAAAGAGAAGAAAATCATTTGCCAGTAGTTATCATTGATAAACCAATAGTCGATAGAATTGCCAGTACAATTCGCCATAATCGAGCAAGAGGTAGATCATATGGTAGAAATTATTCAAAAGTTAGTAGGATCAGTAGTAAGTGATCAATGGATTATATAACAAACTTGGGTATGGACAAAGACGAGCTATTGAGGTTGAAGCAGATTAGCGGATTAGTTTCTTTGTTTGCAAAGGAAGATTTTTCTGAAGCATGGGAAGAGATATAATTATTTACCTTAATTTAAATTTAGGCAGAAGTTGCTGCCATCCATTCTTAAGTTAAGTAATGAAATATTTGATGATGTTAAAGATACTTTTGAAAGAATTTTAGAATTGTACCATTGGAGATTCTGAGAAGAATACAAACCCAAGTATATAGAAAATTATAGTTTTCTATATACTTGGGATTTTTACAAGTTATATCTGGATCAATAAGAACCATGGAGTATTTAATTGTAATGGTCCACCAATATGTGGAGAAATATACTAAACTGAAATTTTCAGTTATGGTATAATGTTTATGCTGTCTGCTACCCCGGCCTATTCTGGCAAGGGGAGGAGGTTGTATAATGAATTACCTTTTCGATATGTTTTTTGCAATTGTAGCAGAAGTAATCGCGCATTACATCTGTAAATGGCTTGATTGCAAAATTATTGCCAAAAAAGACAGTAAGCCTACCCGTTAATCTGAAAAGAACGTAAAAGAAAACCACTAGCCCGCCAGCTAGTGGTTTTTGGTGTATAATGAATTATCTTTTCGTTAAAACAATTATACCATATCTATTAATAATTACAATCAATTAAATACAATAGATAAAGTTTGTTTTTTGCAATTGCGGCAGAAGTAGCAGCCCCTACATCTGTAAATAGCTTGATTGCAGAATTGTCAAAAAAGACAGTAAGCCTACCCGTTGATCTGAAAAGAACGTAAAAGAAAGCCACTGGCCCGACCGCTAGTGGCCTTCGGTCGTAATATGAACCTGTTTTTGATAATTTTATCATAGCATATATTCTGTTAATTGTAATCAGGCAAATACTTGTTTGTAAACTTACAAATAAGTGCAATTTTCAAGTCTACTCTTTTAAATAGCTATAGCAAAACAAGTTAATAAATTACCCCTTAACATCTGCTTAGATTTTTAGGCTAAATTATGTGTTCTTTGGTTATTGCTGCTCCCCTTCTTACTCTCTTAAACACTTAACTAGTTACATTCACTTATTTTCAATTATTTAATTATATAGAAAGATTGTTCTTTCTATATAATTAATATAAAAAAACTCTAAAAGATTTTTTTGGAGGGTCAATCTTATTTAGATAAATTCAACTTTTAATTCTTTTCCCATAGCATGAGCAATTGCTGATAGCTTCTCAAAAGATACGTTATCCCCACGTTCAATTCGAGCGATAGTTGCTTGAGTGGTCTCTGCACGTTCAGCTAGCTCAACTTGTGTTAGTCCCGCCTCTTCTCTTGCTTTATATAGTGCTATAGCAGTTTGCAGTTTCTCCCCTTCACTCTGATAAGCTTCTGCAAAGGCGGTATCTTTTTTCATATCTTTAATTAAATCATCTATCTTCATTTTCAAACCATTCCTTTCTTAATTCCTTTGCATGATATATTTCTTTTTTGGGCGTTTTTTCTGACTTTTTTGTAAAGCCATGTGTGATTACATATCGCCCATTTTCAACATGAAAATATAACCCTCTTTGAATATTTGAACCAACTTTACTTCTCAATTCATATAAATTGGTATCTATTTTTTTAACCCATTTTAAACGTTGTGCGACTAACAGGCCATTTACTTCTGTTTCTTTGATAGTTCTTAATAATTTTGCACGATCTTTAATAGGCAAAGCGGTAACCCACTCTAAAAATTCATCATGTCCATTTGGTCGTTTATAAGTTTCGAATTCTATCTTATCCATGCACTTATTATATCATATATTTTATTTATTTCAATTTTTGTGTATAAATTAATTGACAAGCAGCTCTCGAATTGGTATAGTCCAATTGTAGAGTTACTTCTCTCCCCTACTATTTGAAAGGATGAATATAATGAAAAATACGGAAATATATATAAAAATAGATGAAATATTGCTTCATATGCCAGCTTATATAAAAGATTTTGTTCAGGAACGTGAGAATAAAGATCAATCTCCTCGTACAACGCTAGAATACTTGAAAAATTATAAACTCTTTTATAATTGGTTATTGGGCGAAGCTATTGTTGCTGATACTTCCATCGCATCAATAAAGCAATTAACAGCCTATGATTTAAATCTATATAAGTCCCGCTTGAAGCGTCGCGCAAAAGAAAATGTCAAAAAAGAATCCACTAAATCTCAACTTGAAGACAATAATAACTTGGGCTTATCGATCCCTACTATTAACCGAAACATCACGGCACTAAAAGTTTTGTTTAAGTACCTTTCTACGAGCTCGAATAATCCTTTAGGAAAGCCATATTTAGAAAAAAATCCTATGGACCAAGTATCTACTATTGCAGATAAAACAACTTTAGCTGCACGTGCAAATGCTATAGAGAAAAAATTATTTTTAGAAGATGATACGCAAAACTATTTGGATTATATCGCAGTGGATTATAAGAACACTTTGAGTAAAAGAGCGTTAGTTTATTATCAAAGAGATATTGAAAGAGATCTTGCCATAAATGCTCTTATTTTAGGGTCTGGATTGAGATTATCAGAAGTTGTAAATATTAATTTGGAAGATCTATCTTTAGAGAAGAACAATGTCGTAGTGACTAGAAAAGGAAATAAAAGAGATGCTGTGAATATAGCAGCTTTTGCTATGGAATACATAGCAAATTATTTAGCCATTCGAAAAGAACGGTATAAAGCTTCAGACGATGAAAAAGCCTTTTTCCTAACAATCTATCAAGGAGAAGCAAAACGAATCTCAGGGATTGCTATAGAAAGAATGGTAGCAAAATATTCGAAAGGCTTCAGGGTCCAAGTCAGTCCCCACAAACTACGTCATACGTTGGCCACTAGACTCTATCAACAAACCAATTCTTTAGTACTTACGGCACAACAATTAGGACACTCTAGTACTAATACAACAACTTTATATACCCATATAGACAACGCAGCTACGATTGATGCTTTGAACGCTTTATAGATGTAGTAAACAAGTATAATAATGAAGCTTCCCTCTAAAATTAGACAAAAACCTAACTTTAGAGACAAGCTTCACTACCGTTTTTATATTACTAAACTACCAGTTGCCAATCAGAATAACTGATATAAAATCTCTTAAATAAAGCTTGAAAAATCAAGAAAAAAATTGTGATTGTTAAAATACTATGCAATTAATAAACCAGTCCACAATACTAACATAATAAAAGGAGAAGTATTCTTATTTCCCTCAACAATAAATGAAGACTTTTTTATTGTTAATAGTTTATTTTTCGATTATTGGATATGAGACTCGCATTCAGAAACCATAGAAAAAAATGTATATGTTTTAAATATTAAGATGAGCGTTATAACTTGTGACTGTAAGTTATTTGTTATTTAAAGTTAGGGACAGTGCCAATTGTTTTAATTTCAAAGGCTTTTTTTATATCTTCTAAATTAGAAGATATTTGTTTATCAATATGGACTATATTACCTTTTTTATATTTTCTTATATTATCTTTAGCTAAAACATTAAATACATATCCTTGAAATTGTATCGAGTTAGCAGGATTTAATTTAAATTGAGGAACTTTCACCACAGCTGATTCAAAACATTTGTCACACTTTTTTATTTTTTTACCTTTGTAAAAATATTCGATTGAATAATCTATTTGACACGACTCATTTGGTAGGATATGTATGTCAATGTTTTTCATCTGTTTCATAGGTATTTCAAAATCCAAAGTATTAAAAACATATAATTCTCTGTAATTATTTACATCTAACTCTACTAAATTTGTCTTTGGAACAATAGAACCTCCGCCCATTCCTCCATAATAATCATTATCAACTACAATATTTTGTTCTATCTCTGGTATTCTATTATAAATGTTACTAAACGTTTTAAATACTTCCAAAAATTCAGTTATCTTCATTCATCTTACCTTCTAAGTTTTCATTATAGTTATTTAATTATACACGAAAAAACTAATATCTAAATTATCCTCCCAATTTAAATCCACGCAACGAAGCACCTATCTCATCTTCGGTAATTCCGATATATCTTTTTGTAATTGCTTGAGAACTGTGATTGAAAATGAACATTAAGGTAGCAATATCTTTCGTTCTCTTATAATAATGATACCCGAAAGTTTTTCGTAAAGTGTGTGTCCCTATATCTGTTCTTTCTAGCTTCTTGGCTACATCAGCATAGATTTGATACACGCGATCTCTAGTGATATGCCCTCCCTGCTGCCTGCTTGGAAACAACCATTCATGATCTTCTTTTCCTTCAGTGTAAATTGAAATTTCTTCTCTTAAATTATCTATAAAAATTGGCTTTCTCTTCCCTGTTTTTTGTTCGACAATTACAGGCTTATCTATTCCACAAATGTCCCCTACCCTAAGTTTTATAATATCAGACATTCGCAAACCATTATTTATCCCAAATAGAAACAAAAAGCTATCACGTTCAGCGTAAGTTGTTCTTCGTAGCCAGAATTGAAAATCTTGAATCTCTTCCATCGTTCGCAGCGGTTGAACATTATAGTTCAAATTGTTCACCTTCTTAAAAATATTCTGAGTTCTTTATTTTAGTTATATATTAACATAATCATAAACTGATAGATACTAAGATTTAAAAGTCAATAAAATCAATGAGATGAGTTTATGATTTTATATCATTTCAGTAACTCAGAATATTCTGGAAATAACAAACAAAAAAAGTGTTTTTTGCTTAGGAGCATTCTGAGCGCGTTTCAGTTTTTTTGTTGAAGGATTACCCAAATAAGGCCTTAAAATGTACGCAGATAAATTGGGATTTTAGTCAGCATTCTAATGGTTAAATTAGCCATTTTTTGTGGAGTAAATATATAAGTAAATTTTGTCATAATTACAAAATATAGGCTAGTTTCCTACTTATAGATCAGTTTATATAGTATCAATCAAGCTATTTTGATATTTAAGTAATCCAATAAAAAGGTAATAACATACTACCTTAATCTGTAATTGAGGTAGTATGTTATGTTGATTTAGAATCCAATTCGTCATAATATATTTGAAAAAATGGAGACTAAGGAATACTGCTATATTTTAAATATTATGGAAAATGAATAATATACTACTTTAATTAATAAACTACTACCCTAATTGTGAATTAAAGTAGTAGTTTATTAGTGTCCATAGTATAATTTTAATTATTGAGGCTGAAAATCAAACAGCTTTTTTAGCTATCCCTATAAGTTTTTACCAGGTACATTAATAGCAATGTTGGTAGCATTAAATATTTAAAGAGGTAGAGGATATTAAGTTATATACCATATAAAAGATCATATGTAATGATACTTCTAAATATGTATAAAGTACTACCCTAATTTGTAATTAAGGTAGTACTTTATCAATGTTTATAGTTCATCCCCCAACTATCATGTAGGAATGTTTCAGTCTCTTGTTCTATTTCTTCTACTGTGCGAATGATAGTACCATCTGTGTCTATTTCAGGAATTGTAGGTTTCTTTTTTCTAAATAATTCAATATCACGCATAACATTATTAAAAAGATCTTGTTTATCTTCTTGAGTCAAATGCTGCTTGATATACTCATCAAGTGCTTTTCTTAATAACTCATCCCTAGTAAGATTTGTTTCATATTTTTCGACCATTACTCTAGAGGTGGCGTTCAGTAGTGGTGATAGCTTCAGGGGCATTTGGGCAGAAAAAGAACGATCAAATTTTCTTATGGGAGCCCCTACCCCTTTTGACTTCTTAGGAGGAACTGTTTTTTTTGTTGGCCTTTTTGGTGATTGAACAGAATCTGTAACATTAACTTTTTGAGCTTCAGTAGTTTCTTTACTAGTAACAATGGCACTTTCACCAGCAGTTATTGAATCAACGGAAATTTTTTTCGATTCTTTTCTTGCAGCATTTCCAGCTCGTATTTTATTTAAACCTTTATTTGGCTTAAAGATACCTAGATCTTTTATATCAGCCATTGGATCCCCCTCCTACTCGTACCAAGTTTCATGTTCAACAAGTTCATCATATATATTGATAAAAAGTTCATGAGAACGTCTATCCCACTGTTTTAGCTTACCAGCTTTAGTCAATTCCATAGTTATTCCTGATCCATCATAACGTTTTAATCTTGCATTTTTAAGTACTACATTTTTCAATAGATGATCGCCGTAAATTTTTTGAGCCTCTGCATACATTTCTTGATCTACGGCATCTCCACTCTCAAGCATAAAAGGAATGACTCCAGCAACCTTTAAAGTTGTATCAAATTCATCAACAAAGAAGTCCATGTATTCTAAGTATTGCATAGCATTTCGCATAGATTTTACTTGTGTTTGCAAAACAACAATCGCGAAATCAGCTATATACATTGCGGATTTACTATAAACAGAAATTGAAGGTGGTACGTCCAGATAAATCACGTCAAATTCTTCTAATAAAGGTGCCAATCTTTTTTCCATGTAAAGAAGTTTATCTGAAGAATCTGAAAACTGGTCTTTGATCCAATCATCGTAAAGTTCAAAACTCATATCAGCTGGTAATATATATAGATTATCTACTACTTTATATACAGCTTTTTCTGGATCAACACGAGTATCATTGACTACTACCTTATCCCAGTTGACTTTCCCATTTTTTTCCAATCCTAGTTCTAGAGGAGGCGTTCCAACAAGAACGTCAGTAATTGTATATTGATAATCTAACGGTTCACCATCTCCACCACCATCTTCAACTGGAAAATTCATATGGGTTAAACTCATAACATCTGAAGTATTCCCTTGCATATCTAAATCGATGATCAATGTTTTTTGTTTTTTTGCCACGGCAGATTCAAAACCTAACATTTGGGCGCAAGTGCTTTTTCCAACGCCACCTTTAAAGTTACCAATTACAAATTTTTTGGACAATCTCTATCACTCCTTTATCTATTATATACTACCTTTTTTAATATGATAACATACTACTTTAATTAAATCTATAAAATATAATATATACTACCTTATTATTTTTAAATTATAAAATATATAAAGAAAGCTTATTTCAAGACATAAATACGTAATGATTTAATAAATAAAGGTCATAAATAATAGTAATTATTTTTATCTACTACTTCAAAAAAGTATATTATATACTACCTTTTTAACTTTTTTTGGAATTAAATAATCAGTTATACTTTAATGAATTAATAAAAAGCATATGTTTCCTAAAATGATAAATATATATCAAGTATGTTATAATCTTTTGTCGCCTATCCTACAGTTTTGCGACTGAATGGAGGTGTAACTTGTGCTTAAAAATATCATTTGTCCTTTTCTTGTAGGGTTGTTAGTAGTAACATACGATTATTGACTGAGTAATCGTAACAAGAAGTAAAGCAACAAAAGGCGACATCAGATCACAAAAAAGGCCCCTAGAGAATCCTACTTCTCTAGGGGCTTCGTGTAACTTGTGCTTGTATCATTAGTGAGTTTATTGTACCACATACTAATAAAGTTAGCTAATTTTATTAGCTAACACAAATTCTATTAAAAACGGAGCTTAATTAGATACACGTTTTATGTATCCTATATTTTTTTATTTTTGACCTCTTAAACATTAAAAGTATATTTCCGAGGCCCCGTGCTGCAAAATGTATAGATAAAAATTGACATTCTATTGCTAAAGTGATAGTAGTATCAAAGTAATAAACGACTAGTGTAATTTTTCATAAATATCTATTATATACTACCTTAAGATCTTTAATTGAATACTACCTAATATTTACAAAAAATTCTTTGGTAGTAATTAATTTTGTTTCTTACTAAATAAAGGTAGTAATTAATGCTTATTAAAGGTAGTACATTATTGAACATTATTTTCATTATAGTAGTATATAATAGATTAAATTAGTAGTTCGTAATTATAATAAAGGTAGTACGTAATAGGAAATAAAGGTAGTATATTATACTATTATTAAAGGTAGTACTTAATTGTAAAAATAGGATTTTATTTATTAACTACAAAAAACAAGTAGCTACATTATATATGTAACCGCATTATTTAGAAAATATATGGGAAACATATGTAAAAAAATAAATACATACTAATTTAATGAATAGGAGAATTAAATTAGTATGTATTATGTATTTAAAGTAGTAGATAATTGCTATTTGAACATATTTTGGTAGTAGATATTTCATTATAAAGGTAGTACATAATTAATTTAATTTGTTAGAAAGGGTAGTACATTAATGTATATAAAGGTAGTAACTAATATATAAATAGAATTAATTAAGGTAGTAACTATTTTTTTTGAGAAGAAAAATACTTGTACATAATGTTATCTTCCTCTATTCTTAATATAAATATAAAAAGAAAATTGATATGTGGTTAAGAAGAATAACTTGCTATCGGTCAAGAAAAAGCTTTTTGACAAAAAAATAAAAGAATATATTGAGCTATTTAGATGAAACAAATTTATTAGATAGTCAAAAAAAACAAAGGCACTCAAAAAACTATTTACAAAGCATTATAACAAGTGCTATCGTTATAAATAGGAACAATTATAAAAAACAAAAAAAGAGACGGAAATAATTGACTTTGGTCGGATCAATTATTTCTGAATCACATGAACAGTACTCATGTGTTCGTGCTCGTCTCAATAAATAATTAAGTGGTCTCGCAAACCACTTAGTTGTTTTCTAAATGTGCTTAAAGTATAGCACATTTAGTTCGAGCAGTTCAATAGATAAAGCAATATTTTTCTAGGTTTTTCTAGGAATTTAAGCCGAATATTGGAAGAGAACACAGAACAATTTTTAAAATTGGCATGTGTTCTCTTTTTCAATACAATTCGGAGGAAATTTTGCTATGGTAAACTTAGATCAATGCTATACGGCTTTATTGAAACAAGGCATTCGTACATACAAATATCGAAACAGCACCATGAAGCCTGTCGGGTATGAGAATACCAGCAGGAATGGTGCAATCTTTGCGTACCGCAGTAAACAATTGATGAACGCAGGGCGTGGCATGGTTATTACGTCTGAAGAAGCGATTTTAGAAAATGAGTCTAAACTGACCCATTGGACACCAAATGTTTATCGCTATGGGACTTATGCAGACGAAAATCGTTCAGTTGTCAAAGGACACTCAGAAAAGAATTTAAGTCAAATCAATACTTTTGTGGTAGATATCGATTCAAAAGAAAATCACCAGGGAGAGATTTTCTTAGCTTGTGTGGATGAACTAGGATATATGCCAACGATGATTTTAGAATCGGATCATGGCTATCAAGTTTACTTTGTGTTAAAAACACCTGCTTATGTGACGAAAAAGAGTAATTTCAAAGTAATTGAAGTGGCAAAACGTATTTCTACAACGATTCGGACACAATTAGCTAACCAATTACCAGGTATCGATGTAGGTTGTAACCATTTTGGGATTGCTCGATTCCCAAACCAACAAAATATCGTTTTTTGTGAGTTAGAAAATCAATATTCTTTCTCTGATTGGTTAAATTGGTCAATGAAAAGGGCATCTAACCAAAAAACTGAAGCAGAAATAAGTGCGAAATTGATTGTTTTTCCTGAGAAAAAAGAGTATCGGCAAGTCGATGAGCCTTGGTTTGATTTGTTGCTACGAAAAGCAAATATTATCGGGGGAGAAGGTCGTTTAGGACGAAATAACGTGATTTTTACACTCTCTTTGGCTTATTATTCTTCTGGTTAT
>NZ_JBFOFA010000014.1:0-49865 GCF_040887125.1 Enterococcus sp. C74
TGTACGTATGGGACTAATGAACCAAATGATTTTCATTTTTCAGATGTTCCATAAAATCTACTAATTTTTTTATGCTTCGACGGCTAAGGATCAAGGTATCATCATTTTTAAACACAATTTCATTGTTTTTTTTATCTACTAATTTAATGTTAGCTGGATTGATGGAGTAACTCTTCAAATCATTGAAAAAATGAAAGTTTTGAAACGTCTGTTTTAGTTCTTCAATTTTCCCATGAATCAAAAAAAATTCTGTTTGACAGAAAAATTCAATAGTCGAACGAGAACCTGTGATCTTACTTAAGTAATTGACTTCTTTAGGGTCGATTAAATAGATTTTAGAAAGTGATTCGATTTTAATGAGTTTACTTTGTCCTTGTTGCAAATTCGAATGGTTGAACAATAATTCTTCCAAGCCATTTACAGCTTCCATGATGTCTTTTTTACTATAGTATTTATCTGTTCGAATATTTTGATTGATAATCTCCATCCCTTTAGTTGTGTCATTCGTCAAAAACAGGATGTAACAAGAATGATTTCTCTGACGAATTTTTTTGCTAAAATCAATCCCAGAATGAAAACGATTCAATTCAATATCAACAATAAAAATATCTGAGTCTTGGATAGGCATAAAATCAAGGTCAGCATAGAATTTTTCTAATTGAGAAGGCAAGGGGATGGTTAACGAAATTGCTGCTAAATTAGCACTACGATTATATTGTTTACGAAATTCTTCTTGATGGAATACATTATCTTCAATATAGTACACTTTCACACACATCACCTCCAACTTTCAATCGTTCTTAGTATAGCAAGAATCAATGTGTGGATAAAGAGAATAAAAGAATAAATTATTAGACTTTTTTTATTTAATATTTAAATAATTGAAAGAAAATATAGATGTTGAAGTAAAATTTGAACGAAAGAGTCAGAGAGAAAACGGTTATTTTGGAAGTCTAAAAATCATCTGGAAATAGTCTACAGACAAAAGCTGGGATACCTTTTTTAAAAGTTGAACCAATGCGTACGGTTTTGTTCGTAAAAAGAAAGAACATCCTATATTAGTTGGTCATATGAAGAAAAGAAAGAATGAGCAAAGAGAAAAATTAATTGAAATAGCCGTTACAAGAAAACGCTTTTATGTTAAGGTAGATACGTAAAATAGTACATTGGTTAGGGAGGGTATTCAAATGACAAGGGAAGAAAAAATATATGATGTAGCATCACAGATCATTTATGTAGTCATAAACAATCTTTTTTTTATTGTTGTAAATTTACCGCTGTTTAGTTACCTTTATTTGATGATTTATCAAGGAGTTACTTTATATCTAATCTTAATGGGTCTCTTTATGATTCTGTTTGCTATTTCATTGATCGCACTATTTGAATCGCTGTATCAGTTTATTATTAAGAAACAGGAAAGCAATCTCCGATTTTTTTGGCGGAGCATCGCTAAGGCATGTTCTTGGGATAGTTTACCTGTCTATTTGCTCATCAGTCTGATTGCTTCAATAGGATTTCTCTTTTTTATGGTTGAACTTTCTCCAATTTTTTCTATATTTGTCATTATTTATGCTATTTTAGCGGTCTACGGGATGTTGATCCTTCCTTTTGCTATCATGGAAACGATCCTTTTCCAAAACACCTTTTTAAAAACGTTGTTGAATGCGATGATTTTATCTTTTCAAAAATGGCAATTACAGCTTTTTACGATTGCCTATCTGTTATTTGTTCTTTTATTGTTTCCACGCTCGCCAGCTATCTTCTTTTTTGTCGGTTTTAGTGGCTACTGCTACTTGTTTTTAACTTTTTATGCACCATTTTTACAAACTCGGATAGCGAGTATTAAGGGATTGGATCCGAGAAATGACTAAAAGCATAACGAGGATTAAACATAACCTTTTGAAACACGCTTTTTATCGTTACATGTTGTGGATGAGCGTTAGTTTATTAGTGTTATTCTTTATTATTTATCTCATCACAGTTTCTTTCCATCAAAAAAGAGATGAAAATCTAAAGGAAATCAACTTAAATTTTTATACAGAAATTATGATGATGAAAAATGCAACAGATAATATGCTGGCGCTTTTGTATGCGGAACAACCTGATTTGGAAGATTTGAGGCAAATTACTAATTTATCACTCGCAGAATACTACGAATACAAAACGACTACTTACATGAAACATGCCGGTTCAAAGTATAATGGAACCCAAAATTTTGTTAATCAGTCCTTTAAAATGAATGATTATTTGTCAACTGTAGTTATTTATCATGCGCAGACGAAACGTAGCGTAGTCTTTCATAAAGATCAGACAACCACGATGAAAAAAGTGGATAAATTTCATCTAGCAGACCCAAACGATATCGAAAAGACAAAAAAGCAAATTTTTAAGATAAATAAGAATAGAAATCTGATTGGATTTCACAAAGAATTACATAAAGAAACAGATTTAAGTTACGCAGCAGATGTCTATTTTTATTATGATATTTCTCCATTATTTGAAAAGATTCATTATCAAGTGTTAAGAAACAACGGCAATATTCAAGTTTTCTACAAAAACAACCCTATTCCACCGGAGATAAAACCAAAATATGTTCTAGACCAACGTCAAGCAGAACATTACGTGGTTACAGCCACGACAAAGTATGCCAATGTTTTTACAGAATATTCTTTGATCTATACTGTCTACTCTTTTTTTGCCATCCTTGTGTTTTTAGGTTTTTTCCCATTTCTATTTCAGTATTTGCAAAAAATAGAGGGAAGACTCTCTCAACTAACTCAAAAAATTACCAAAGTAAAAACAGGGAATTTTGACCCTGAAAAGTTCGCTCAATCAGACGACTATAAAAGTGATGATGCGATTTCTTTGATCTCTTCTAGTATTGATGAATTAGCGTATCAGTTAAATGACCAGATTCATCAAGTTTATAAAAGTAAGATTAAACAAAAGGATTATCAGATCCAAAGTATTCGGTCTCAGATCAATCCACACTTTCTTTACAATACGTTAGAAGCAATTCGAATGAAAGCAGAACTAAATGAAGATCACGCAGTGGCAGGAATGCTCTTAAATGCTGCAACATTATACCGTAAATTGATCAAGGGGAAAGATGTCATTTGTTTAGCGGAAGAATTGGAATATTGTGATGCTTATCTTAGTCTTTTTGAAATACGTTTTGAAGATGCACTATTTTATGATATCGTTTGTGATCCAAGTCTTGAATCTTTGCTGATTGAGAAATTTACGATCCAACCAATCATCGAAAATTTTATTCATCACGGGATTGATTCGCAACGCCAGGATAACTTCATCGAGATCCATTGTTTTGAAAAGGATGATCGGTTGTACATTGAAGTAGTAAATAACGGAAAGCCAATTCCAAAAGTAGAAAAACAAAGAATCCAAAAACAACTTGCTCAAAACAGCCATGATCTGGAGATGACTGCCCCTACTGGCTTATTTGGGGTAGATTATCGAATCAAACAACGCTTTGGTCATCAGTATGGCGTAACATTTACTACGCAAGAAGATTATGTGAAATTTCAAATCACCATGCCTAAAAAAAGAGGAGGGGAGATCGTGTGAATGTTTTACTAGTTGATGATGAACCGTTAATCACAGAAGGAATTGAGAAACTGCTAAAAAAAACAACCGGTAACATAAAAAATTTCACGACATTTAAAACAACTTCCGGTATTGAAGCATTGAAAATCCTAAATGAGGTAGCTATTGATATTTTATTAACAGATATCAGAATGCCTGATATTGATGGATTGGCACTTGCTAAAAAGGCACGTTGTGTACAAAAACAAATAAAAATCATCTTTATCAGTAGTTATGATGATTTTAGTTATCTGAAACAAGCCATTCTCATTGGAAGCAGTGATTATCTTTTAAAACCAGTTGATCCTATTGAGTTAGCCACTACTTTTGGGAAGTTGACAAGAGAAATAAAAGAAGAAAAACTCTTTCAGCATTTGAAGAACAATCAACAGATTGATGTGTTTCGTGTCAATTTGTTGCGGAAATTGCTGCATCAAGAAATTTCGTCAACGGAATTAGCAAAATGGCAGGACATCCTTGAACCAATCACGGATTGGCAAAATTATACCATCACTTACCTAGAAGGTGCTTTTTATAATGATAAACTTTTTGAACGTGTTTCTGAGCAGTTATCGGTATTATTCGTCCAACCTTATAGCCTTTTATTGGAACCGAATAAACTTCTTTTGTTTTTTTCTCCTAAAGAAGAACAACATTATCGGTTAAGTATTCAATATTTATGTGAGACATTTGATTTATTCGCGGTCATCGGTAGTGGCTGCCATTCATTAATTGAGATCACGCATTCTTATCGAAGTATTGAACCATTTATGGAAAGTAAAAATATCTTGGAAAACCCATTAGTCATTGATCTATTTCCTAAAACTACATTGATCAACGAATACCAACTAACGCAGAAAATTTATTTTAAAAGTTTAGCTTATCTTGAAAACCAATCGATTGAAGCATTCCAACAATTAGCTATTGCCAATATTGATCAATGGAAAGACCATCCGATTCAGTCGTTAGTATGTCATTACTTGCTGATCGCACTTCACAAAGGGATTGCTACTCTGGAAAAACAAGAACAAGCTTATCAAGAGTTACAACCATTGATCTACGCATTAAAGACAGCAGACAAATCAGTTTTTAAGAAAAAGATAGGTACGATCTGTTCAAAACTGACTGAAATAAGTTGTACCACAAAAAGTCATTCTCCAGTGATTGACCAAATCTTATATCTAGTCAATCAGGATTTCACGAAACGCTACTCTTTAAAATCATTAGCTGAGCGATTTCATATGAATCCAGCCTATCTTGGACAGCTTTTTTTAAAAGAATTGAATATGAGTTTTAGTGAATATGATAAAAAAATTCGTATGAGAGAAGCCAATCAGCGAATCAAAGAGAGTACGGAAAGAATTACTGTGATCGCAAAAGCCTTAGGATATGATGATATCAGTTTATTTTATCGTCATTATAAAAAAGAATACGGAATAACCCCCAATAAAGCACGCAAGTTCGATAATGAAAGAGAGCCGTTGAATCTAAAATGAAAAATCATTCTTTTATCATTTTTTATGACTAAGAAAGGCGTAGCAAAACCAATAATGAAATCATGAATCATTTTTCGAGAAGAGTGATATTCCAGACTCTTCTTTTTTGTGTCTTTATTACATACAAAAAATATTGTCTATAATTTTGCCAATAAATCTATAAAATCGCAAATTGAGAAAGCGCTTTATTTGCTTTATGATAAACATAGATAAGGAGTTGAACAGGATGGAAGAAAAATTAGCAGCAACATTTGTCAAAAAGAAGCAGGAAAATCGTGTGTTAAAAACATTTAAAAAAAACCGACCTTTATTTTTCCTTTCTTTACCAGGAATCATTTGGTTTGCGATATTTTCCTATTTTCCACTTTTTGCGATTTTAGTGGCGTTTAAAGATTTTCGATTAAGTGGTAATTTTTTTGAAAGTTTTATGAAGAGTGATTGGGTCGCTTTTAAAAACTTTGAATTTATTTTTAAAAGTGGGAATGCTAGCCTGATTATTCGCAACACGGTTGGTTATAATGTGCTGTTCATTGTTATGGGAATCATCGTGCCATTGATCCTTGCATTATTGTTAAATGAAATTTTCAGTAAGCGACTATCAAAATTGTATCAAAGTGTCATGTTTATTCCTTACTTTCTTTCGATGGTCGTTGTCAGTTATATCGTATTTGCATTTTTGGACCCGACAAATGGGTTTATCAATCAGTTTTTGATAAGTATTGGGAAAGAGCCGATCCAATTTTATATGCAAGCAAAGTATTGGCCTTATATTTTAGTCGTTGTACAAATGTGGAAAACGATGGGCTACAATATGATTATTTTTTTAGCCGCAATATGCGGGTTTGATAAATCTTATTACGAAGCAGCTAATCTTGATGGAGCAACAAAATTCCAACAAATCTGGTATGTCACGATTCCTATGTTGAAACCGGTGATCATTATGTTGACGATTTTAGCAGTAGGGGGGATCTTTCGGACAGACTTCGGATTGTTTTATCAAGTGCCAAAAGATTCAGGGGCGCTTATTAATGTGACACAAACCATTGACACTTATATCTATCGCGGATTGTCGTCTATGGGAGATATCGGTTTATCGGCTGCTGGTGGACTGTTGCAGTCAGTAGTTGGCTTCTTTTTAGTGTTAGGAACCAACATGATCGTCAAAAAAATCGATAAAACACAAGGAATCTTTTAAGGGAGGAAAAAGAGTGGAAGCAAAAAAAACACTAGGTGAATCTTTGAACCGATTTGGACGAATCAGTAAAAAAAATAACCTTTTGATTAGTCTGGGTTTAGGGATATTGACCTTTTTAACTGCTGTTCCTTTTATTTTAGTTTGTATTATCGCCTTTACTGATTCAGAATCGATCCAACGAAACGGGTACCGGCTGCTACCTGAAAAATGGAGCCTAGCAGCGTTTCAAGCAATTTTTGAAGAAGGAGCGATTTTTTCCGCTTTCGGTACAACGATTTTCATTACGATCATTGGGACCGTCATCGGTGTGTTTTTAATGTCGACCTTTGCGTATACCCTTTCTCGAAAGACTTACGCTTATCGAGGGTTTTTATCAAGGTATTCTTTGATACCCATGTTGTTTAGCGGTGGGATGATTGGTAATTACATTGTGGTTGTGAATGTTTTAGGGTTGAGGAACTCTATCTGGGCATTGATTTTACCTTTGTGTATGTCCACATTTTCAATCATGGTTTTGAAAACGTTTTATCAAATGTCTGTCCCAGAAGCATTGATTGAATCAGCATATATCGATGGTGCCAGTGAGTGGTTGATTTATTTTAAAATCGTACTTCCGTTATCGTTACCAGGTATCGCAACCATTGCCTTATTTTTAACCTTAGGCTATTGGAATGATTGGTTTTCAGCATTACTTTATACCGATAATAATCAATTGGTACCGTTACAGTATTTGTTGATGAAGATGGAGAATAATATTGAATTTATTGCAAACAATGCTGGAAAAATGGGGATGACCCAAACCGGTGCTTTACCCACTGAAACGATCAAAATGGCGGTGGTAGTAGTAGCTACTTTACCGATCTTGATTGCATATCCTTTTTTTCAAAAATATTTTATTGGTGGTTTAACTGTTGGCGCAGTGAAAGAATAGTATAGGAGGAAAAATAATGAAAAAATTTGTATTGCTAGGAGCTGCATTATTAGCAGGAGGTCTTTTAACAGGATGTTCAAGTAACAAAACCAGTAATGCGAGTGAGTCTGGTACGGTGGATCTTACTTGGTACATAACGGGTATTCCACAAAAAGATGTGGCAAAAGTGAATGAGGCGGTCAATAAGTATACAAAGGACAAATATAATGTCACAGTGTCTCTTAATCAAATTGACTGGGGTGAATATGACCAAAAGATGAGCGCACTGGTCAATGCCGGAGAAAGCTTTGATCTCGCATTTACTGCTTCTTGGCTAGGAGGATTTAATTATTTAACCAATATATGGGGTACCAGCGCAAAAAGAAATCGCTGCTACGGAATATTTTGTCTTTAATAAAGAACTAGTTGATAAATATGATGTTCCGTACGAATCAATCAAAACCTATGATGAACTTGAACCATGGCTCAAAACGATCAAGGAAAAAGAAGGAATCAATCCTTGGTACATGTCTGAAGGTTACCGAAACCCTTATAAATTCGATGAATTATCAACATCCGTTGGGATCAACCTTGAAGGAGATGAAGGGAAGATCGTCAATTATTATTTTGAGAAACCATACGTTGAACGGGTTGAAAAAGTGAGAGATTTTATGAAAAAAGGCTATGTGAATAAAGATGCAGCACTGGCAAAACAAACCGATATTGTTGGGAAAGAATGGTTTGTTACTTCAACCGTGATGGGACCACTTGATACAGCAACAGTCAAAGACCAAGTGAAAAAAGATGTAGTGGTAACGCCTATGGTAGATTCAATTGTGACGAATGCTTCAGCAATGGGTGGCGGTACGGTGATCAGTGCGAACTCGAAACATCCAAAAGAAGCGATGAAGCTATTAGAAGCTGTGAATACCGACGAAAAATTGATGAACCTCTTATCCTATGGTATTGAAGGAACACATTATGAAAAAACTGGGGAGAAGACAATCAAATGGTTAGATGCTCATAGTAATTATACGATGCCATTTTATATGTTTGGGAATTACTTCAATCTTTATCACCAAGAAGGTGCGCCAACAGACGAATGGGAAGTGTTGAAATCTTATAATGAGCAAGCAGAAGCATCCCCAGCACTTGGATTCAACTTTGACACGAAAGCTGTGACAACGCAACTTGCTGCTTTGAATAACGTACAAGAAGAATTTAAAGCATTGATCAACACTGGCTCAGTTGAAACACAAGAGAATTTGAATAATATGAAGAAAAAAATGAATGCGGCTGGACTAGATGAAATTATCACGGAAATGCAAACACAATATGATAGTTGGAAAAAAGAACAAAAATAATACAGATAGTACAAGCCAGGAGCTCAATTTTTTTAGTTGTTTCCTGGCTTTTCACTAGAAAAGAGGAATAGTGTGAAAAAATTACTAGAATTTGAACGTGTGCAACGAATCATCATAGAGTTAAAAAAGAACATGATCAAAACTGCGATACCTGTTGAGAATTTAGTTTTTCATTCTGAAACGGGGACAAAAGAATTTGAAAGAGGTGCTTATTTTGGCGAAAAAAATCAGTACTATACAATTGCAGGAGAACTCTGTTTACCAAATGAATTTCAAAATCAAACAGTCGATTTAGCAATATTTTCTTCACTAACTGAATGGGATTCAACGACAAACCCTCAAATAAAAGTGTATTTTGATGATCAGCTGATCCAAGGGTTAGATGTTAACCATACGACTTTGCGGTTACCCAAAGAATATGCCTCAAGAGATCGGATTCCATTGCAAATCGAGGTTTTTTCAGGTCGGGAGGAAAAAAAATATCCTTTGACGGTTGAGCTAAGGCTGATCGATCCTTTGTCTTATGAACTCTATTACGATTTGTTCGTGATATTGGATAGTTGGCGATCGCTAAACGAGCATGACTCGAATTATATCTATTATGAAAGAGAATTAGGACAAGTAGTTGATCAATTGAATTTTTATAAACCTTATAGCTCAGAATATTATCAAGGATTAATGAAAGCAAAAGAACACTTAGAACGTGCATTTTATCAAGCAGGCTTAGTAAAAAATGCTCCTCGTGCCTTGGTTGTTGGTCATACACATATCGATTTGGCTTGGTTATGGACAGTGATGCAGGCGGTTGAAAAGGGAGAACGTAGTTTTTCGACTGTATTGAAATTAATGGAGGAATATGATGAACTGACTTTCATTCAGAGTCAACCACAAATGTATCAATTGATCAAAGATACCTATCCGCAACTATATGAGAAAATCAAAGAAAAAATTGTTGCAGGCAAGTGGATTCCAGAAGGGGCTATGTGGGTAGAAGCAGATTGTAATCTTGCTTCAGGTGAATCATTGGTCCGTCAATTTCTTTATGGGAAACAATTTATACGCGAAGAGTTTGGTCAAGAAAGTCAAATTTTATGGTTGCCAGATGTTTTTGGTTATTCTGCAGCTTTACCGCAAATTTTGAAAAAAACAAACACGCCCTATTTCATGACAACAAAACTTTCTTGGAATCAATTCAATCAGATCCCTTATGACAGCTTTTTTTGGCAAGGAATCGATGGTAGCCGAGCGCTAACTCATTTTATTACGACAATCAGTGACGGTTATAGCCCGACACCTTATTATACGACTTACAATGGACTACTCGATCCTTATACGGTGAAAGGAAGTTGGGAACGCTACTTAGATAAGGATGTCAATGACAGTATTCTGATCGCTTACGGTTATGGAGACGGTGGCGGAGGACCAACACGAGACATGTTGGAAACGTTGAAACGCATGAAAAAAGGTTTGCCAAGTATGCCCCAAGTCATTGAAAGCACAGCAATTGATTTTTTTGAAGAACTCTCAGAAAAAATGACCAAACATCAGGAAAAAGAGTGGCTCGGAGAACTGTATTTTGAATACCATCGAGGAACATACACTTCAATCGGGAAAAACAAGCGCAACAATCGATTTGGTGAAACGTTATTACAGACAGTTGAAAAATTATATAGTATCTTTGCCCGAGAAAAATATCCAGCTGAAATGTTGGAAAAATCATGGAAACAATTATTGTTAAATCAATTCCATGATATTCTTCCAGGAAGCGGAATCAAAGAAGTTTATGATCAGACAGATATTGATTATCACGAACTTTTCACTGAAATGAACCAATTAATTGACACAGTGTTGCCAAGTCACGATGCAGGACAGTTTCTTTATCTGTTCAACCCTAGCGGAGTAAGTGAACAAGTCATCGTTCCATTACCACTGGAATCAGGAGAATGTCTGGAACATCAAGGTCAGTCGATTGTCAGCCAAAAAACGTATGATGGACAATTCTTAGGACGATTCGATCATTTACCTGCTCTCGGTGGGAGTTATTACACTATTGTAAAATTAGATCGTGAAGTCACGACTAAAACGGAAACCACTCCTTTAACTAAGCAATACGAGACACAAGACTTTAGTCTTTTATTCGACGAACACTATCGTATGATCAGTGCATTCGATAAAAAGAACCAACGAGAAATCGCTGGTAAGAAAGCAGTGAACGAACTACTGGTTTACGAAGATCTGCCTTTAAATTATGATGCATGGGACATTGACTTTTACTATAAAAATAAACCAACAATCATTACCGATATTCAAGAAGCATTGATTGTTGATCAAGGTCCGATTCGGGATACGTTGAAAATCGTTAGAAAATTTTATGATTCGACCATTACGCAATACATCCATTTGATTCACGGAAAAGCACGAATCGATTTTGAAACGAAGGTTGATTGGCAGCAAAATCATAGTCTCCTTCGAGCGGAGTTTCCAGTGCCTGTTAATGCCTATCAAGCGACTTATGATATCCAGTTTGGCAATCTACAACGACCGGCGCATAAAAATACTTCGTGGGACAAAGCAAAGTTTGAAGTATGTGGACATAAATGGGTCGATCTATCCGATGATGGCTATGGGATTTCATTATTGACAGATTCAAAGTATGGCTTTGATGCTCAATACCAACATTTAGGAGTCTCATTGATCAAATCCGCCACAGATCCTTATGAAACAGCAGATCAAGGCAATCATCAGTTCACCTACTCGCTTTATTGCCATGCTCAAACGTGGAAGGAAGCGAAGACCCAAGAAGAAGCTCGTCAATTAAATATCCCTTGTTTGGCTGTTCGTCAAGAACAGAAAACTTTACCAGAAGGTTCGTGGGTGAACTGTCAAGAACGAAACATTTGTCTGGAAACCTTAAAGAAAGCTGAAACGGATGGATCCATCATTATGCGGGCTTATGAATTTGAAAATCGCCAAACAACAACGGTCTTAAAATTTTCTCAGCCAATTCAACATGTACAGATTTGCGATCTATTAGAAAATCCGATTGAAACAGTCGCTTTAGACAGTGAGCATGAGGTAACAGTGGTGTTCAAACCTTACGAGATCCATACCTTCAAAATCCAATTAAAGGAGCAGAACGATGGGTGATTTGCAAAAATTGTTGCAAAAAATGACACTAAAAGAAAAAGTTGGACAATTGAATCAACGATTGTATGGCTGGCAAGTCTACGAAAAAAAAGACGGAAAGCTTTTTTTGACGGACTATTTCAAAAATGAAGTGAAAAAATATGGCACGGTCGGTGTCATTTATGGGGTATTTCGTGCCGATCCTTGGTCTGAAAGAAATGAGCTGACTGGTTTAACAACCAGTGAGGCACAAGAAGTCAGTCAAATGATTCAACAATACATGAAAAAAGAAACCCGTTTAAAAATCCCGGTCTTATTATCCGAAGAATGTCCCCATGGGCATCAAGCCTTAGAAGCCACCACACTGCCAACGAATTTTTCAGTAGGATGTAGTTGGAATCCCGAACTTTATCAACAATTGCAGGAAATCGTGGCTGCTGAGTTACAAGAAAAAGGAGCTCATCTTGGACTAATTTCGACTTTAGATCTATTAAGAGATCCACGCTGGGGCAGAACAGAAGAATGTTTTAGTGAAGATCCGTATCTAACAGCAGCCTTTACCCAAGCAGCTGTAACTGGTTTACAAAAAGAACAAAAAATTAAAGCTGTGTTAAAACATTTGGCTGGTCAAGGAAACGTCATGGGAGGACATAATTCTGGTCCAGTGGCAATCGGAGAGCGTGAGTTAAGGGAAATCCATTTACCCGCCATTCGAGCAGGAATTAAAGCTGGCGCAAAAGGCTGTATGGCAGCGTATAACGATATTGATGGTGTATTTTGTCACACGAATCCCCATTTGTTACAAGAAATTTTACGAGAAGAATACGGGTTCTCTGGAATCATCATGGCCGATGGTTGTGCATTAGATCGAGTGGCAGAAACTTGTGGCGATCCATCAATGGCTGCAGCCAAAGCCATCTCTAGTGGAGTTGATCTTAGCTTATGGGACGAGGTGTTTCCTTATCTAGAACAAGCAGTGGCTATTGGGCTGGTAAATGAAGAAGTGATTGATCGTTCTGTTTTAAGAATTCTTGAGTTGAAAAGCGAATTAGGTCTTTTCTCTAGCCAAAGTTCACCGAAAGTTTCTTTTACTTCGGCACAAAAAGAAACGTTGTGTACAGCTTTGGCAGAAGACAGTCTAGTATTGTTGAAAAATGACAATATATTACCTTTGAAAAAAGAGAAATTAAATCAAATTGGAGTTGTAGGACCTCATGCGAATAATATCTATCATCTATTAGGTGATTACACGCCTTTTAAAAAAATAGCATCATGTTGCAATCTATTGCAGGGGATCGAAGAGCACACGGCAAATTCAACTACCCAATTGGCTTTTGCTCAAGGCTGTCAGATCACAACTGATCTACCTCAAGGACTAGACGAAGCAAATCAAGTAGCTGAAAATGCAGATGTCATTGTCGTGACTTTAGGTGGGTCCAGTGCCAGAGATTTTTCAACGGCTTTTGCTAAAAATGGCGCTGCATTACAGGGATCACAAGAAATGACTAGTGGGGAAAATATTGACCTAGCCTCGATCGAACTACCGGAATGCCAAATTAAACTAGTCAAGGAATTAGCAAAACATGGAAAACCAGTCATTGCCGTTTTGATTGAAGGCCGACCTCATAGTATCTCAGCGATTGAACCACATGTTTCAGCGATTCTTTTCGCTGGCTATCCAGGACAATACGGAGGAAAAGCGATCGCAAATGTTCTTTTTGGGAAAAATCCGAATGGTAGATTAGCGTTTACGATTCCCGTGCATTCAGGTCAATTACCCGTTTATTATAACTATCGAAATACTCAATTTAAAGAAACGTATACCGATTATCCTGAAAAGCCAATCTATCGTTTTGGCTATGGCTTAAGCTATACATCGTTTGAATTGACCGATGTACTCTTTACCGATCATCAAGATCATTCGATTAAGGTTTCTTGTCGATTGAAAAACACAGGTAATCATAGTGGAGCAGAGACGATTCAAATTTACGGGAAAAAACAACAAGGTTTTATTCCCCCACGAGAAAAAGAATTGCTCGCATTTAAAAAAGTACATCTAACCCCATTGGAAGAACAAATAGTTGAAATGATCCTAACAAAAGAACAGTTATACTATTTAGATGAAACGTTTAAAGAAGTATTGCCAAGAGAAGTTCATTTGACAGTTGAAACAGTTACCTTTAAACAAAGTATTCAATTATTTAGAAAGGTTGATGATCATGAAAAAAGCACATGGTGTATCCGCAGTTGAACAGGAAAACGAAGACCGTAAGCTGCGAAAAGACATTGTCGAAAACCATCAAAGCGAAACAGATCATTACCAAGAGTTACCCGCTAATATCCAAAAAAAACTCGATTGGTTTCAAGATCAAAAACTGGGCGTGATCTTTCATTGGGGGCTGTATAGTATTCCCGGTATTGTAGAGTCTTGGCAATTGTCACAAGAAGACAGCTGGGCAAGAAAAATACCTTGGCGCACGAACATGGTCGAATTACGAGAAGATTATTGGGGGTTGATCCATAGTTTCAATCCTTATAAGTTTGAACCAACTAAGTGGGCAAAGCTGTGCCGACAAGCTGGTTTTCGCTACATGATTTTTACAACAAAACATCATGACGGCTTTACAATGTATGATACAAAGTATTCGGATTATAAAGTAACTGCAGCGACATGTCCCTACCATAAAGCGCCTCAAGCAGACATTTTTAAGGCAGTTGTCACCGCTTTTAGAAAGGAAGGACTAGCGACAGGTGCTTATTATTCAAAACCAGATTGGCATAGCTCTTATTATTGGTTGCCAGAAAGAGAAGCGACTGGACGATATGCAAATTATGACCCCAAAGAGTTGCCTGAAATCTGGCAGAAATATGATCGGTTTGTTACGAATCAACTCATTGAAATTAGCCAAAATTATGGCCAACTTGATATCTTATGGTTAGATGGAGGCTGGGTGAATCAGGGCAATGAACAACTCGATATGGAAAGAATAGCGAGTGAAGTCAGGCATTCTCAGCCAGATCTCTTAATTGTCGATCGAACCATTGGCGGGGCCTATGAGAACTATGTGACACCAGAAAGAAAAATACCTGAAAAACCACCAGTCAAAGTATGGGAAAGCAATATCCCATTAACCAAAAATTGGGGTTATTGGCCAAATGATGAATATAAAGAAGTAGCAGAAGTTATTCTATCATTCGTCCAGATCGTTGCAAAAGGAGGAAATCTACTACTAGGAATCGGACCTAAACCAAATGGAGAGTTACCTACAGAAGCGGTAGCGATTTTAGAAAGACTAGGCGATTGGTTGGAAAAATATGGCGAAGGAATCTATGAGACAAGAGCAGTACCGTTTGATTCCCCTGAAGGCTGGTATGTGACCCAGAAAAATGGCGATTATTACTTTTTTTATAAAGAAAACGCTTCATCTTTATTGCTGTCTGAGGTAGGATTGGATTATAGAAACTTTACCATTCAAGAACTGTCTGAAAAAAAACAGACAAAGAGATCTGAAACTTTAGTACCAGGAAAAACGATGGAGGGCATTGGTTGTTGGCAACTAATGGCAGAATAAGGAGTGGATGCTAATTGATGAATGAATCAAACAAGCCATTATCTGTTACAAAAGCACCTTCTTTAAAAGAGCGTGGCGTGATTTTAGATATTGGTCGTAAATTTTATTCAATGGATTTTCTGAAAAAACTTGTAGACTACATGGCTTCATTGAAAATGAATGCTTTGCAACTTCACTTTTCTGATAATGAAGGATTTCGGTTGGAATGCGAAACAATTCCAGAAATCACATCAGAGAAATTTTTGACGAAACAGGAAATGACGGATTTGATTGATTATGCGGAGCAAAAGGGGATTTCTGTGATTCCAGAGTTTGATAGTCCTGGTCATTTGCAACGGTTGTTGGCAATCTATCCACAATGGCAAATGGAGCGAAAAGGCGAGGATTCTTTGATTTTCCCCACTAATCGAGCCCTTGATATCACCAAAAAAGATGCGGTTACCATGATCAAAAAGATGATAAAAGAATATGCAGAGTTATTTCATCGTTCCGATTATTTCCATTTAGGTGCAGATGAATACATTGAATTTTCAGAGTTGGATAAATATCCTGCATTAAAAGCACAAGCAATCGTGGAATACCACGATCCAACCCGTCAGTATGATGTTTTCATCGACTACATCAATGAGTTAGCAGATTATGTCGAAACATTAGGTAAAAAAGCTAGAATTTGGAATGATGGTGTCTATAAAAAAGGACTGCTCATGAAAAGTAAATTAAAACCTTCTATTCAAATTACGTATTGGACGAAACATCAAGCAACAATGGCGACTGCGGGGGAATTTCTCACTCGTGACCATCAATTGATCAATGTCAACGATCAATTTTTCTATTTTGTTTTAGGAGAAGGTGCCAGTTATAAATATCCTACAGCTCAAAAGATTCAAGACCACTGGACGATTAATCAATTTCCTGAGAACCAACGATTAACAAACGAACAAATGAAAAAAGTACAAGGTGCCTATTTTGCTATCTGGAGTGACTACCCTGATGCTTTGACTGAAGAGGAAGTCTTAACGATGATTAAAGAACCATTAGCTGCACAACAGCAAATCATCTGGCACGAAACAATATGAACAATCAGTGATCAAAGAGGTGAATCTATAGTTGATGTTGTCTTCAATAATTGATCCTGGTGTTTCTTAAAAGTTGTCCAAACAAAAAAGCCGAAGATTTCAAAAATTGTTTCTTTTTTGACATTCTTCGGCTTTTTTAGATCTAGAAATTGTTACCAGGTTCTTAACTATCTGATCAATAATAAGATCTGGTTAGAACGATTCTCGTACCAAAAGGCATCAACGCTAATTTAGCTAATTTAAACGACTGTTTACCAAATGGAATACCAATGATCGTAATATAGAGTATAAGACCACTAATCACATGGGCAATCGCTAATGGGAGTCCACTGATAATCAACCAGATGATATTGATAATTAAAGAAGTCCCACTATCGCTATAAATCACTTCTTTACCAAATGGGAAAAAGCTAAGAGTTGCCAGCTTAAAACATTGTAACCCGATTGGAATACCAATGATCGTTATACACCAAATGACTCCTGCTAAAAACCAACCAATCCCACCGATACAGCCTCCAAAAATAAACCAAATCAAGTTTCCTAACATTCTCATTTTAACACCTACTAAATTTTTTCCCATTATACCATGTAATGGTTCTTAGAGTTCCTTTATTAAAGTTATTTAATTATGTGTTTTTTGTTTTGAATAAATGTTTTTTAATATTAATTATATATAAAAATAGTTATTTAATGGTGAACTAAGAACAGAAAGAATGTGAATGGCAAAGTGGGTTTGCTTAATTACCTTAATAAAGAAAAGTGATTGGCTTATGCATCTTTTAGATATATCATTCTTGTATCTAAAAGATAGATAAGGAGGAAGAAACATGATGAATGAACTGTTTGTTCTAGGAGAATTGATGGAATCACCACAAAATGGTTATCACTTAAGAAATGCAATGCAGGCTTCTTTAGGCAAAAATCGCAAAGTCAGTTTTGGTGTTTTATACCCATTGTTAGACAAGTTGGCAAAAAATGGCTTAATCACTATTACTGTTAATGAAGAAGGCCGTACACAAAAGACTGCCAGTATTACTGATAAAGGACGTCAACGATTTTTTGAATTAATGAAACAAGACGTTCCCAGTGGCGCTCATACAGAAGAAATTTATTTAATCAAACTCGATTCGATGCAACATCTCTCATTAGACGAACAAAAAGAATTGTTAACGGTCTACATACGTGAAAAACAAATCACGGTTGACGAAATCAAGGGCTATTTAAAAAAACTAGACGAAGTAAAAAAAATTGATCATTGGTATGCGACTAAAAAGTTAGAATTATTACTTGGAAAAGCCCAGTTAGCAATCCAGTGGGCAGAAGATTTTCTATCAGAACTGCCTTATGTGGAAGAATAAGCATGATCATGGTGTAGAACAAAACGTGACAGTTCTTAACATCAGGTCGATTTTAAAACGTCATAAAAAAGCAACGATACTGTAACTTTTTATTAGTTACAGTCTCTTTTATACAAAAAAATATATATCTAAAAGATATATTAAGGATGATGGAGGAAGAACATGTCTCAACAAATCAAAATTGCCTTAGTAATGGCAATGAGTTTATTTATGGAAATATTAGATGGTACGATTGTTACAACAGCTTTACCCAAAATGGCGACCACTTTTTCAACAAGTATGTCACAAATCTCACTTTTAATCAGTGCGTATTTAGTCACAGTGGCGATTTTTATCCCAATGAGTGGCTGGTTAGCCAATTATTTTGGTAAGAAAAAAATCTGGCTTCTGGCTGTTTTCCTATTCACCATTAGTTCATTAGGGAGCGCCCTTGCGCCTAGTTTTGGGGTTCTTTTAGGAATGCGAATGTTACAAGGTTTCTCTGGAGCGTTGATGACACCTACTGCACGATTGATCGTTTTTGAAAAAACGCCAGTCGATCAACTATTAAAAATGACGAGTTATCTTGTTTGGCCAGCATTAATCGCACCTGCGATCGCTCCTATAATGGGTGGAGCAATCATTACCTATTTAACTTGGCATTGGATTTTTTTGATCAATTTGCCAATCGGTATGTCGATCTTGATCCTAGGATATTCATTGATTCCGTCAGACCATGACCTGATCAAAAATAAATTTGATTGGCTCGGTTTTGTGGAAATGGCAACGGCATCCACCTTACTTGTAGTCGGTGCAGAATTATCTTCACGAGACGGTCTTTCATTTGAGATAGCAGGAATTTTGTGTATCGTGAGTGGAATAATATTTCTTTTGTTCACATATCAACATTTAAATAAAGTCGAACACCCCTTATTTTCATTAAAGGCTCTTTCAAAGACTTCTTTTAGAATTGGCCAAACCAGTGGGGCAATCCTATGGTTATCTGTCGGAGCGATGCCATACTTGTTGACGATCTATTTACAAAATATTTTTCATTGGTCAGCAGTCGTTGCAGGAAGTTATGTTATTTTCATTTTTATTGGAAATATTGGGATCAAACCCTTCACGACATCGATTATTCGCTCACTTAACTACAAAGGGGCATTGATTGCGTCATTCCTAATGATTTTGAGTAGTTCTTTCTGTTTAGTTTTCATTGAATCAACCACGTTTCCAGCGATTATTATGTTACTAGCTTTTGCTTCAGGAATCGGACGCTCGCTCGCACTCACAGCGTTTATGGGATTAAGTTTATCAGAAATTCCACCACAAGAACGCAATAGCGCCAATACATTGAATACAGTTGTCCAATCTTTAGCTCAAGGGTTAGGCGTATCATTTATTACATTGGTGATCCATTTATTGGAAATCCAATTGTCGATCCCACTGGCTTATAGCTTAGGTTTTGCGGTTTTAGGAGCGCTAATGCTTCTGCCAATCATTGAAATCCTAAAAATTCCAAAAACAATGGGTATAGCAACAATTAAAAAGTAAATCTAAAATAGTAGACAGGTAGACTTATTGAAGAAAGATTTGAACTAAGGGTACTTTACAATCAAAAAACTATTCAAAAATTAGCCCTTCGCTGACTTGATTGAGCGAGGGGCTAGTTTATGTAGCGTTTTATCGAAAAGCCACATTGGTAGTAAGTTGAATAACGACACTTCGATTCAAACAAACGCCAACTCTATTACCAATAAGCAAATCAAGGATCATAGATTAGCGAGTCAGTACAAGCAATTGTTTTAAGTAATTGGCTAAAAACTCTGAATGACTATTCTGATTTTTTGATCAACACAAGAACAAGTAACAATTCGATCTTTCCAAATAGGAAAAATCCTTTGTGTGACTCGGACACAAGTTAGCTTTCCTTAAAATATAATCGAGCCTTTTTGATAAAGTTTCTTTGAGCATAGGAGAGGAATGATACCCAGTAAACGATAGTTCAAATCAATGATAATCAGCGAGAATGCCTAAAAAAATCTGTAATCTTCACAATAGTTCTAGTAAGCGAAGTATCAACGGATTGATTCTTTTAATAAAAATTATTTAAAAATTTTTATTATATAACAAATTAATACTCTTGTTATTGATTTACAATGTAATTGTCAGAACGATAAGCGAGAGGAGAAAATAATGGTTTTTAAATTCTTACAAAAATTCAAAGAAGCCAATCAACTGGAAAGCAACGCCCAAGAAGTGGTTTCCAAACAATACTTAGAAATAAGAAAAACGTCTTTTGTGCAAAAGAAAGATGAGAAGATCGTAATCGACTTTTTAAGTGACATGGATAAAGATTTCGGTAGTAGCCAAGATGATCGAGTGAGGCAAGGAGAACATTTTGAGCAATTTTTAGCAGCAGCTTTCCGATTAGCAGGATACGGGGTTGAGATAACGAAAAAAAGTTATGTCAAAGATCATCGTAAGTATGTGGGAGATGGGGGTGTCGATTTAATTTTGACGAAAGAAAAAAAGCGGATCGCGGTACAAGCAAAATCCAATCGCTTAAACGCAAAACCCACGCCGACACTGATTGGACGTAAAGATATCACTAATTTTTCAGGAATTTCAAATAAAAATTGGGATAAAAAAATGTTTATCACCACTTCATTTTTTTATCAACAGGTCTATGAAGAAATTGAACAAAATGAAAAAGCAAAAGAAATCGAGTGGTATGATCGCTACGGGTTATTACAATTATTAAATCAAATCATACCAGATACGATGCTAAAATTTCAGCTTTTAAATTCTTTGCCAATGGGTATAAAAATATGCCCCAAATGTAGCGAAGGAATCATAATTAATTGTCGGAATGGAAAAACCGGCCATCTATTTAAAGCATGTTCCTTACATTGTGGTCATACAGAAAAGTTCAACACAACGGAATGATTGCATTAGTCAGCGATTCTTTTTCCAAAATCTCTACATATACTAATACAGTGATACTTCGATTGAATGGTAGTCAATACTACGGACGCTAAGACAGGGTTTATAGTTTAAAAAATCAACAAAAAATATGTGATGAAGCCATACTTGGGAATAATTCCCCGTCAATTTTTCAATAGAAAGAATAAACAGTTCAAACAAGTGATTAAGAAAGGACTCTAGAATGGATAAATGACAAAAATACTCAAAGTAAAGCAAATTGAAGCAATGAAATTTTATACGGATATCTATCGAGAAGCAAGTTCATTCAGAACCATGTGGGTAATCAAACCCTTTTATCTGTTTTTATATGTTCTTAGCCTATGGATTAATACGTTATTTATTCTAGTTATTTTGGGTAATAGTTTTTTATATTTAACTGGAAATCCTCATGCTTATAATAATATTGAAACAATCTTTTACCAATTCATCGTGGCGACTGCGTTTCTGTTATTCTGTTACTATAAAAGATATCGAACAAAGCATGGTCGTCCTAAAAAATACCATAATTATTTATATAAACGAAAAGCCGAAAGAATGCTCGACGAACGAAGTATCAATCAATTGATTTTTGATGTGGAATACTTGATCAAAAAGAAAGAAAACCACGGAACCAGTATGTTAAGTATTTACCAAAACTTTATCGTAGCTTTGTGTTTTCCTATCACGATCTATCTCATCCAAAATTTTTTTGAGAAAGGCAGTATAAATTTTAGTACTTTTCTAATCAGTCTTTTTCCACTGACATTCATTTTTGGGATTTTTAAATCGAATAATTTATTTATATTAGTAAAAAGCCTTTATGTTGAAGATTATTATATGCTTGTTCATGTAAAAAAAGAATTAGAATATATGAAGACAATCAAAATAGATCGGAACAATGAATAACGGTACTCATGAGTCTCATGTAATCAATAGAAAAATAAACAGCACCTAATCCTTTCTAAAATAGTAAAACCATCATTTTAGAAATAGGTTATATTCAATTTAAAGCTCAAACTCATCTTCGCATTGATATAGAGTGGAATACGACTAAGGCTAGAGTGCGCGGAATAAATTCATAAAGAGAGGGATATTAGATGAAGTATATCACTAAAAGTTGGTCATTTATTTCTATTTTAATCTTATTAATCATTTTTGAATTAGTTAACACATATCTTATTTGTCAGTTTCCTATTTATTTACGAATAGGCATACTTATGCTCATTGGGTGGGGATATGAAATAATCATAAGACGTTTTTTAAAACATTAACTATAAAAAACTATGGTAGAACATCATGAAAAAATACTATAAGATTATCTCTGATTTACGTTGAGCAACTTTAGAATCAGCGCTTAATACAGCATTTTCAAGAAAATAAGATAGAATTAAAAAAGGTTAGGCTGGTTTCCTACGAGAACTAGCTATAATGATGCTGGAATAGCTATAGCCGGAATAATATAGAGGAGTGAGTTTTCTTGTATAAAAACTGGAAAAAGTATACGAAAAACCATCCATACGCTAGTATTATCATTGTGGCGTTAGTAGCCAGTTTAATAGGTATTTTTATCGAATATTTACTGAATCGAGACTTTCTAAGAAGCGGCTTTGGGGTAACGTTGATTTTGATTATCGGGCAGATAGTTGTTGTAAAGAAAAATAAGAAATAATTTACTGAAATAAAGTGTCGGGGTAAGGAGAGTTTAAGTAATACAAGATTTAAAATTTTAAATAATAAATATTCAAGTCATATCTGAAATTTGATATGACTTTTTTGCTTTTAGATTTTTTGAACAGTATAAAGAAAATGATTAATTTTGCAGAAGAAAAATTATCTGTGGATACAAATATCTTGTTTTTTTAAAATGATTTTTTATTTATAACGTTTAGTTAATAGTATATATCTACAAAGTAATCTTTCAGAAATATGGCTAGTAAAAGTAAACGTAGACGATGTATAATAAAGATGTTTTAATATGTTATAGATATCTTGAACAATAAGATATTTTTTATTAAACTTTTGAATTTTTTTGATCATAATTATATTGATGCCATTAGGAGATACATTGTTATGGGAACAACACTAATTACTAAAAAAGATTTACTTAAAAAATTAGATATAACTACAGAAGTATTAAATTATTTAGTTAGACATGGTATGCCAAAAGATGAAGAAATGTTTGATTTTGCCAAAGTGATTTCATGGAGAGAAGAATGGTCAAAAAAAATATTGGGTAATATAGAAGTGGGTGAAGTTTTTACTAATAAAGAAATTGCAGAGAAATTTAAATGTTCTATGCAAGGCGGAATGAGAAGATCCCATAAAACTAATACTCTTGTACTCTTTAGTGATCAAACAGGAGGAAATGTTTATAAAGATAAATGGTTAAATGGCATTTTACAATACACAGGTATGGGTTTGAATGGTGACCAACTATTAGATAAAGCTCAAAATAAAGTTTTAGCTAATTCAAAATCTAATTTTGTAAAGCTTCATCTATTTGAAACCTTTAAACCAAAAGAACACACATATTTAGGAGAAGTATATTTAGCAGGAAAAATATATACTGATAATGAGCAAGATAATAGCGGTAAAATGAGGAAAGTATATAAATTTCCTTTAGCTTTAATAAATCAAAAGCAATTGATAGAAGATAAAGAGATATACAGTCATGAAGAGAATCAAATTAGTTATGTTCGTAATTTGTCTAATATTAAAATAGAAGAGGAGGCAAGAAAAATTAGCAGTTATAACAAAAAAATGGCTGTTAAATATGGTAATAAAGAAGAGTTTTTATTTTCAAAAACAAAAGTATATAAACGAAATGTTTTCATATCCGAATACGTTAAGCGACTTGCAAAAGGCATCTGCCAACTATGTCAAGAAAAAGCACCATTTATAAAAGACGGTGTACCTTATTTGCATTGTCATCACATAGAGTATTTATCAGAAGGGGGGAAAGATGTAATTGAAAATTGTATTGCATTATGTCCAAACTGTCACGCTAGAATTCATGAACTTGAGTTGCCAGATGATAAAGATAAACTAATTAAGATTGTTGCGGAGAGAGAGTATAAACTGAATCACATATAAAGAAAAATTAGCAACTTCGTTAAACCTTCTATACTTTTATAGGTACTGTATTATGCGAGCGTTCGCTATAAAAAGACTGGGTTGTATCAATATTTGTTCGAAGTTCTTTTTCATGGTCTTCTGGTAAATAGGCGTCTTCTAGAATCATATTAGAAAATGCGTGAGATTTTCCAAGATAGGGAATATCTTCATAGTAACGGAGGAGCTCATACATTTTTGTAAAGTTCTAGGTTCGAGTATTAGGATCGGAAAGTCATTGTCAAATAAAGTAACTTTTACGCTTTATGGATATTTAAATATAAAATAATGAAACAATTGAACAAAAGAGAAAGGGTATGCTATAATAAACATGAAAAAAGGAACTGCGTCAACAGTTCCCTTTTGACAGCACCGCTAAAGACGGTGGCAAGTTATATAGTTATCTCAAAAAGGAGTAACCAATCTCTCGCTAAAGTGACGGTTACTTCTTTTTGTCGTTTTTGTGGGCTAAGGTTAGAATGCCAAAAATCAGTGTTGCGATCAAAGATCCAAAACTGATCATTAGCCCTAACGCTGCTTCCACAGACAAAAGGCGTCTCCTTTCTCTAAAGTTCGAGATTATGTGCATAAGCACCACCTCACTTTCAGATTAGATAGCCACCGTCATTAAACTTTACTGTCATAACTGATTATAGCATATAGGATTTGTTATTATTACCTTAAAAATAAAAAACAACTGTTCTTTTGTTTTGGAAATTGAATAGAAGAATAAGCGTATGCTATAATGAAGATGAAAAAAGGAACTGCGCGAACAGCTCCCTTTTGACAGCACCGTTTAAGACGGTGGCTCAGTTTAATTATAGTTACAAAAAATAACCGTTAAACTGCCTAAGTTTAAATTGCGGTTATTTTTTGTCGTTTTTGTGATTGCTGATTGTCAGAACTAACGTTGCAAAAGCTATTACAAACATTAGCGCTTCAAAAACAGACAAGCTTATCCTTTCTAGGGAGCAAGTTACAAATCAACATAGGCCTCACCCCATTTCTATTGGGATTAGCCACCACATAAACTGTGCTGTCTCTACTATATATAGCATATAGACCTAGTTATTTTCTTGAAATTTCAAGTATAATTAGGTCTATTTTTTTGCTTAAAAATAAGAAACCAAGAGGGATTGTGAACTGAAAAAAGATCAAGAAAAAGGAGAAAAACAAAAACTTTTTATCCATGAAAACGTAAGTATATTAGAATCGATGGAAGTTAAAGTTATTTAGTCAAATAAGAAAAATTAAAGTTGCTTTATAACATAAGAAAGAAACAAAATAAAATAAGATTAAGGGGAACAAAAATCAATGAAACAACCAATCCCGCAGAACAAAAGGTTTCTGCGTATATCCATATCCCGTTTTGTGAGCATATCTGTTCATTACTGTAACTGGCTGACTAAAATTAGTTCTTTTATTTAAAAAATTCAAACAGTTATGACTTTAAAAACGTTTTTTATGACGAGGTAAACTAATAACATCGTTATTAGTTTACAGTTGTATCGTCATATAAGACAAATAAAATAATTGGGAGGATACATATTTTTAAATGAAAATTAGTATTACTTACATCTGATTTGGTTGTCTCTATTACTCCATCAATCTCGATAGGATCAAATGTATTTGCTAATGAAAATACAAAAATTTCGTTGAATCAATCAATAGACAGAACTATTACTGAATAAAAGCTTACTGAAGGATTCAGGCGATTATTTAATTTAAATATTGACGATTTAATCACTATTTTGAAACAATAAGGAATTGATCCATATACAATTTTTACTGCTAGCGAAATAGCATTACAAAGAAGAAAAGAGCTAATTAGGGCTAGGGTAAATAAAGTATTTAATTTCAATAACGAAACAAAAGATATTTATTTGAACTCTTATATTGCGACTACTGCAAAAACTGTTGGGCTTGCAGTGATTGTACATTATGTAGGTTTAGGATAGCTCAAGCTATTACTGGTTCTATCGGAACTACGATTCATACAAGTAAAAGAATGATTATTCGTGTAAATAAACAACCAGGATGAAAAGGGGTTCGAATATTGATTGTTGAGTAATCATAAGTGTACGCAGCTAATAAAGTAAAGAAATCTTGATTGGCTGGTGTTTTATATGAATTATTTATCTAAAATATGGCTATTTTTTCATTATTTGATATTACTAGTGATTTTTGAATTGATTAACATATTTATTATTTATCGTTTTCCTATTTATGTGAGAATTGTAATACTTGTTCTCAATGCTTGGGGATATGAAATAATCGTAAGCCATTAAAAAAAACATCGTTATAATCATAAGCAATAAAGAAATTGTTACATAAAATCATGAAAAAAAGACAACAGAATTATCGCTGATTGGTTAAACAATTGTTGGCCAAAAAACAAAAGAAATGATGAAGTACATAGTTAATGGGATAAGCAGTAAATAATAAAAATTAGTTAATGTGGATAAAAATGGTTTGAACAAGGTCATATCTTAAACGTAGATATGACTGTGACTATTAAAATGTGTTAAAGATAATGTCTCACATCCAAATGAAACTTTTTATGGCATTAAATTGTCGTTGTGGTACTCTACATTTGCGACGACTAGAAAGCATTTTCTTTGTTTGGCATAGATTTTATAGTTGTTGTGTTTTTTGTCTAGCTTTTTACTTTCCATAGGATAAGTAAAAAGCATTAAATGAAAAGGAGATGGATACTATATGAAAATAGGTAAACTGATTACTGCTGCTCTTGGTGTGGCGAGCATAGCAAATGAAGCACGTAGTTTAGGACACCAAAATCAAGGAAGGGAATTAAAACGAAATCCGTATGTAGAAAACTTGGGTAGAATTAATTTTTTACCTGATGACATTCATCCACACGAATTTCAACACTCGAAACACAACAATGGGATGAACGCTGACCAAACCTCAAGACTACTAGACGAAATGCAAAGAGATGATCCAAGACACCCCTATTCAGCTCAAATATCTAAAAAAAAATCTAAAAAATCTAAAAAAAATGGTGAAATTCATCCACACAAAGTTCGACACTCGAAACACAATAATGTGATGAACACTGACCAAACCTCAAGACTATTAGACGAAATGCAAGTCGATGATCCAAACCCCTATTCAGCTCAAAAATCTAAACAATCAAAAGAAATTGATGTAGAATTTTCAAAGCATCTCGAGGATCAAAAAGCTCATGACGGAGCAATTTATCAACTAGTGGAAAAAGAGTCAGAATTTATCAAACTCTTAAACGGATATATTACTGAAAAACCTGCAGAAATTAATCTATTAAAATCATACCGTGAGCAGTCTGAAGAATTATGCAAAGAATTACGTCTTGTGAGGAATGATTTAAAAACTTTTGTGAATAAGACAGAACAGAAGTTGGAATCGCTTGAAAAATATTTAAAAAATGATGGAATAGAGAATAGAACAGAAGTAGAAGAATATGAGTTTCGTTACATAATGGACTTAGACAATCTAAAAAACAAAAAAAGGGAGGCCAATAGTTTTTTAGCGAATTGTAGAAAGCTAACAAGATTCCTAAAAAATGAGATAAACTACCTGAGAACCCCTGAAGTGCATTCTCTTGAAACAGAAAGTCCTACTATTTTTTCACAAGAGTCTACAAAATCAAAAGGAACCCATTTGGGTAGCGCTTATAAAACAACGATAAGTATGCCTGAAATAACGAATAAACCTACAACAGCGCTACCTACTCTTTCTCCACAAGAAGAATCTATAGCAATAAGATTTGAAGATCTTTCAAACAATTTCAACATGGCAACTAAAAATATAAAATATTTACGTGAACAAATTAATGAGTTCCATTTACAGTTACGCTCGAATAAGAAAATGTCTCCTAGTGATATTCAGCAGACAGAAAAAAATCTTAATATTTTTGAGAATATCATCCTTCCAACATTAAAGTGTGAAAAAACGAATATTCAATATGCAATAATTAATGAGAAAAATTGTATAGAGTTGCTTGTAAAAAAAGGAAAATTAAGCCCCTCGTTAGCAACAAAGTATACTGATGAATACAATAAACTCATTAATAACTTTGAACAATCTAATAACAGAAGAAATAAAAGAGGCCAGTCAATGAAACCTACTCTTTCAGAAAAACTAGCAAATACTGCTATAAAAAATAACAAAGAATTTTCAAGAACTAAACGAGAGTCAACTTTTGAAAGGTAGTCTATAAAAAAGTGTGTAAACCCCCAGAGGTTGTATCAAGTGATGCAGAGAAATTTTTTAAATGGATAAACCTAAAGAAACGAATGTTTAAAAGAATTAGATTTAAAACGTACATACAACATAAAAGACAGAATGAAATAGCTAATAAGTTCAGCAATTGAGGAGATGCTTGTTGAATTACCATGTGCCTGGTCTTTTTTGATTAGTCACTGTATAAACATTATTGTCTTTACCATTACACTCATATCTCTTTATTGGCAGAAGCAGGCGTTCCGATTAAAGCGATCATGGAGCGAGTGGGTCACTCCAACATGAAAACAACTTTAGAAATTTATAACCAAGTAACCAATACAACCAAAGAAAAACTAGTCCAAGAAGTCGATTCTTGGATTTTTTAGTGGATTTGTTTGGAAAATACGGTTAGTATGCGTATATGAGAGGTTGTGAAAGCGATGGTTTGCTTCAAGAATTAAGAGCGAAAAATCGAAAATAGCTTTCCATATTTTTGAATTTTTTGAACTTAATTCCGTAGAAGCAATCGCTTGAACACCGTTTAAAGAAGGTCGAAAACAGGTACGACTTTTCGACGTAAGGAGAATTTAGTTTAATGAATGAAACAACCAATCCCGCAGAACAAAAGGTTTCTGCGTATATCCATATCCCGTTTTGTGAGCATATCTGTTATTACTGTGACTTTAATAAAGTATTTTTAGAAGGTCAACCCGTAGATGAATATGTCGAGATGCTTCTAAAAGAAATGGAAATCACACTTGAACAACATCCTGTAAAAGAATTAGAAACACTGTATGTTGGTGGTGGGACACCTACGTCTTTGACTGCAGTGCAATTGGATCGTTTGTTAGCAGGTGCTAGGGAAATATTGCCTTTTAAAGAAGGAAAAGAATTTACAGTTGAAGCGAATCCTGGAGATCTAACGAAAGAAAAGCTTCAGGTCATGAAAAATTACGGAGTGAATCGTTTATCAATGGGGGTGCAAACTTTTGATAATCGGTTGCTGAAAAAAATTGGGCGGAAACATACCGCAGAGGATGTTTACCAAACAATGCGTTTTTTAGAAGAAGAAAACTTTACGAATGTGAGTATTGATCTGATTTATGCGTTACCTGGACAAACGTTAGAGGGCTATCGAGAAACATTGAATCAAGCACTTGCACTTGATTTGCCCCATTATTCATTGTATTCATTGATTTTAGAAAATAAAACGATGTTTATGAATTGGGTGCGTCAAGGGCGTTTGGAACTGCCTGATCAAGAAACCGAAACGCGAATGTTTGAAGAAACCATACAAGCAATGGAAAAAAAGGGACGTCACCAATACGAGATCAGTAATTTTGGGTTGAAGGGGCATGAATCAAAACACAATTTGATGTATTGGAACAATGATCATTATTTCGGCTTTGGCGCAGGTGCAAGTGGATATCTTGGGAATAAACGATACCGTAATAAGGGACCGATCCAACATTATTTACGTCCATTAAGAGCAGGAGAACTCCCTGTTTTGGAAACTGAAGTACTTTTAAGAGAAAATCAAATCGAGGAAGAAATGTTTCTTGGGTTAAGGAAAAAGGTAGGAATTTCCAAACAACATTTTTACGAACGTTATCAGCAAACAATCGAATCGCTTTATTCAAAGGTTTTGACAGATTTAGAAAAAGAAGGATTATTGGTCAATGAATCCGATCGAATTTATTTAACGCCAAAAGGAACTTTTCTAGGAAATGAAGTATTTGAACGTTTCTTGCTTGAAAAATAGTTGTGAGAGGTCAATAAAACCTTTAAATTTCTTTATAGATCGATTAAATAATGGAAGGTATTAAGAAACCCATTTATCTTTAGTGTTGATCTATCAATGTATTTATCAGAGAACACCACTTTTAGCACTCGTTAAATGAGAGTGCTAAAAGTGGTGTTCTTTTTCTTGACACACTATGCGCTTCTTGCTATATTAGTAAGTGGGTTAGCACTTAGAAGATATGAGTGCTAATGAGAGGTGAAGAAGATGTTAACACAAAGACAAAGTGAGATTTTACGTCTGATCATCCAAAACTATACGAGTAGCGGTATACCCGTCGGCTCCAAAACCTTAATGGAAGATGGAGTCAAGGCAAGCTCAGCAACGATCCGTAATGACATGAAAGCCTTAGAAGATGCTGGGTTGTTACTTAAAACTCATTCTTCATCAGGAAGGATTCCTTCAGCATTAGGTTATCGGCATTATGTGGATCATTTGCTAAAACCTGCTCGTGTAACCAATGATGATCTGCAGCAGATTCGGCTGTCTTTAAGCAAAGAATTTCATGAAATTAACGAGATTATTCAACAATCTGCTGAGATTTTATCCGAGCTGACTAGTTACACAACCTTCTCGTTAGGCCCAGAAATTAAAGACCGCCGTTTGACTGGTTTTCGTATCGTTCCTTTAAATAGTCGTCAAGTGATTGCGATTGTAGTAACCGATAAAGGAAATGTAGAAAGCCAAGTTTTTACACTTCCTGAAAATCTAGGAAGCCAAGATTTAGAAAAAATTGTTCGCATTGTCAATGAACGATTGGTGGGAGATCCATTGATGACTGTCTATCATAAATTGCGGACAGAGATTCCAATGATTTTGCATAGATATTTTCAGACAACTGAAGGGATATCAAATCTTTTTGATACGATACTCGGACATGCGTTTGAAGACAAAATTTATGTAAGTGGACAAATGAATCTACTAGATTATGAACTCCACCAAGATCTGGAGCAGTTCAAATCGATGTTTTCGTTTATGACAGATACTTATGAATTAACCCAAATGATCGTCCCAACGGATAGTAACATCCACATCAAAATTGGATCTGAATTAGGAAATGAGCTTTTACAAAATATGAGCATGATCCAAGCAAGTTACGAGATTGCTGGACACGGTCGAGGTACAATAGCCTTGTTAGGACCAACCAGTATGCCTTATTCAAAAATGCTGGGTCTGGTAGATGTCTATCGTCAAGAATTAGCGAACAAGCTTGCTGATTATTATCGATCAATTGATTTGACTGGATCTTAGCATGAAAACGAATCACTGACTGATTAACGAAAAGGAGTGTGTCTTGTGAAAGAAAAAAAAGAAGAGTTAGAAAAAGACGTAGCGGATATTCAAGAAGATACGGAAATCGATACAGAAGCGACGGAAGACTCAGGTGTCTCTGACGTAGAAGCTGAAGAATTTGAGCGTTTAAATTTAAAGGCTGAAATGGAAGAGTTGGAAGATAAATATTTACGTGCTCGAGCTGAGATTGCAAATATTGCAAATCGAAGTAAAAATGAGCGTGAACAATTACAAAAATATCGTTCACAAGATCTTGCTAAAAAATTATTACCTTCAATTGATAACTTAGAGCGTGCTTTGGCTACAGATGTGGCTGATGATCAGGGTGCAAGTTTGAAAAAAGGTGTCGAAATGGTACTAGAAAGCTTGAAACAAGCACTTAAAGAAGAAGGAATCGAAAAAATCCCAGCAAAAGGAGAGGCTTTTGATCCGAACCTCCATCAAGCTGTACAAACCGTGCCAGCGACTGAGGAACTTCCAGCTGACACAATCGTCGAAGTACTACAAGAAGGTTACAAATTACATGACCGCGTATTAAGACCAACAATGGTTATTGTTGCGCAATAATGTCATGATATAAAATTAACTAAGATAAGGAGACGTTAATTATGAGTAAAATTATCGGTATTGACTTAGGTACAACCAATTCAGCAGTAGCTGTTTTAGAAGGAAACGAAGCAAAAATTATTGCAAATCCAGAAGGTAACCGTACAACTCCTTCTGTTGTCTCATTTAAAAATGGGGAAATTCAAGTGGGTGAAGTTGCTAAACGTCAAGCAGTAACGAATCCAAATACGATTTCATCGATCAAACGCCATATCGGTGAACCAGGCTATAAAGTAGAAGTAGAAGGGAAATCATATACACCACAAGAAATCTCTGCAATGATCCTTCAATATATCAAAGGATTCGCTGAAGACTATCTAGGTGAAAAAGTTGAAAAAGCAGTTATTACTGTGCCTGCTTACTTCAATGATGCACAACGTCAAGCAACAAAAGATGCTGGTAAAATTGCTGGCTTAGAAGTTGAACGTATTGTAAATGAACCAACTGCTGCAGCGCTTGCTTATGGCTTGGATAAAACAGATCGTGATGAAAAAATCCTAGTATTTGACCTTGGTGGTGGTACGTTCGACGTATCTATCCTTGAATTAGGTGATGGCGTATTTGACGTACTATCAACAGCTGGAGATAACCATCTAGGTGGGGATGACTTCGATAACAAAATCATTGATCACATGGTAGCTGAGTTCAAAAAAGAAAACGGCATTGATTTATCACAAGATAAAATGGCATTGCAACGTTTGAAAGATGCTGCAGAAAAAGCGAAAAAAGATTTATCTGGAGTATCAAGCACACAAATCAGCTTACCGTTCATCACAGCTGGCGAAGCAGGCCCTCTTCACTTAGAAATGACATTGACTCGTGCGAAATTTGATGAATTAACCGCTGATTTAGTAGAGCGTACAAAAATTCCAGTACGACAAGCCTTGAAAGATGCTGGTTTATCACAATCTGAAATTGATGAAGTTATCTTAGTTGGTGGTTCAACACGTATTCCTGCAGTTGTTGAAGCGGTAAGAAAAGAAACTGGAAAAGAACCAAACAAATCTGTAAACCCAGATGAAGTAGTAGCGATGGGTGCTGCTATCCAAGGTGGGGTTATCACAGGTGATGTCAAAGACGTTGTGTTACTTGATGTTACTCCGTTATCATTAGGTATTGAAACAATGGGTGGCGTCTTTACTAAATTAATTGATCGAAACACAACGATCCCTACAAGTAAATCACAAGTGTTCTCAACGGCTGCAGATAATCAACCTGCTGTAGATATCCATGTCTTGCAAGGTGAACGTCCGATGGCTGCTGACAACAAAACGTTAGGAAGATTCCAATTAACAGATATTCCTGCAGCACCACGTGGTGTGCCACAAATCGAAGTTACTTTTGACATTGATAAAAATGGTATCGTGAATGTTTCTGCTAAAGACCTAGGTACACAAAAAGAACAAAAAATCACGATTAAATCTTCTTCAGGTCTAACTGATGATGAAATCGAACGCATGGTAAAAGATGCAGAAGCGAATGCAGAAGCAGATAAAGCACGTAAAGAAGAAGTGGATTTACGTAACGATATTGATGCTTTACTATTCTCAGTTGACAAAACACTCAAAGAATTAGAAGGTAAAGTTGACGCAGAAGAAGTGAAAAAAGCGGAAGAAGCTCGCGATGAATTGAAAGCTGCTGTTGAAGCAAACAATATCGAAGAAATGAAAACAAAACGTGATGCATTGAATGAAATCGTGCAAAATTTGACAGTTAAATTGTATGAACAAGCTGCGCAACAACAAGCACAAGAAAATCCAGAAGCAGCGCAAACAGGTGCAGATGATGTAGTAGACGCTGACTTTGAAGAAGTCGACGGAGACGACGGAGACGACAAAAAATAATCTCATTAAATAATCGTTAGCTGTTTAGTAGAAATGACAAGTTTCAGTAGAGAAGGTTTTCCCCTTCTCTAGCTGGGACTGTTATCATACAATACAACCTTTTGAATACGTTGTTAAACAATATTAAGCAGGATCTAAAAGACGAGTGAATCGAAGTTTATACAACAATTTACTTTACCATTCGTTTTTAGTGCCAATGCTTGAAAGAAGGTTTAGCAAAAGAGATCAGCTCTAAGAAATAATCCGAAGAATGCGAAAATAGATTCTCATATTTTCGAGATTCTTCGGATTATTTTCCGATAGTGCTACATTTAGAGTGGCCTAAAAGGTTAGTAGGCGTTCACTTTCAAGAATGATGCGCAAAATAGAGACCTTATTGTTTGGAGATTTGATGTGCATGATTATGCCTGTTGAATAACAGAAGTCATAAGAACAATGGGAGAATTTCTTGGACAATAGCTGTTGCTTTGAGGTAGTTCGATCTGGTCATAAGATAAGATTTGAGGAACATTCTTTCTTCAATTTGGAAAACTTGACTTAGGTATGAGACTTAAACTAGCTTCCTTTTTTAAATACTTGAAAGTAGCAGTTTTTGTTTTCGTAAAAGTATGATATGATAACAAGCGACGTGGAAATGATGAGAACCAATAGGAGGAAAGCCTATGGCAACAAAACGTGATTATTATGAAGTCTTAGGGCTCTCAAAAGGAGCTTCTGAAGATGAAATTAAAAAAGCTTATCGAAAGCTATCAAAAAAATATCATCCAGATATCAATAAAGAAGCTGATGCAGAAGAAAAATTCAAAGAAGTATCAGAAGCTTATGAAATTTTAAGCGACCCGCAAAAACGGGCAGCTTATGATCAATATGGACACGCAGGTACCGATCCAAACTATGGCGCTGGTGGAGCCGGTGGCGGCTTTGGTGGTTTTGGCGGCTTTTCAGGTGGCGGTTTTGGTGGCTTCGAAGATATCTTTGATTCATTCTTTGGCGGCGGCGGTCGTACGGTAGACCCTAATGCGCCAAGACAGGGTGCGGATTTACAGTATACGATCGATCTTTCTTTTGAAGAAGCGATTTTTGGCGTAGAAAAAGAAATCAAGTATAACCGAGAAGAAATTTGTCATACTTGCCATGGAAATGGTGCGAAACCTGGAACACAACCAACAACTTGTCATAAGTGTCATGGATCAGGGACAATCAATGTGGAACGTCAAACGCCACTTGGCCGTGTGATGAGTCGTCAAACTTGTGACGTTTGTCATGGTACTGGTAAAGAAATCAAAGATCCTTGTCCAACTTGTCATGGTTCTGGTCACGAAAAGAAAGCACATTCTGTTAAGGTGAATGTACCAGCAGGTGTAGAAGAAGGACAACAAATGCGTCTGGCAGGTCAAGGTGAAGCTGGAGAAAACGGCGGACCATTTGGTGATCTATATGTTGTATTCCGTGTGGAAGAAAGTGATATTTTCGATCGTGATGGTTCAGAGATCTATTACGAATTGCCATTGAGTTTTGTACAAGCTGCTTTAGGTGATGAAGTAAAAGTGCCAACCGTTCATGGAGATGTCAAACTTAAAATTCCGGCAGGTACGCAAACAGGAACGAATTTCCGTTTACGTGGCAAAGGAGCGCCTAAACTTCGTGGAGGAGCTACTGGGGATCAACATGTGAAAGTGAAGTTGATCACGCCGAAGAACTTAAATGAACAGCAACGTGAAGCATTGCGTGCTTTTGCTGAAGCTGGCGGCATCAAAGTAGAAGAACAACAAGAAGATGGCTTCTTTGATAAAGTAAAAGATGCCTTTGGCGGTAAGAAAAGAAAATAAAAGAAAAGCAAATCAATAAATTCAGCTAGCATCTCTGGCAGTTAGACCAACATCTAATTGCTGGAGAATCACCAGCCTCTTATTGATTTGCTTTTTTTATTTAGACAGGAGAAAGTGGCAAACAAATAATTAAAGCAGGGACGAAAGAAGAGGACGAAAAGGAAGTAAGCGTTATTTCTGGTCAATTTTGTAAATGCCTTTAAAATAAAGACCTTTAAAATAAAGACCGTTGCAAGGGATAGGCATCCTTTTGCAACGGTCTTTAACAATTTCATCATCTTAAGGTTAAATATCTAGTACTTTATCTAGGAAATCTTTTGTTCGTTCATTTTGTGGATTTTCAAAGATTTGTTGTGGTGTGCCATCTTCTAGGAAATTCCCTCCATCAATAAACATGACACGATTGGCAACTTCTTTAGCAAAGCCCATTTCGTGTGTAACGATAACCATCGTCATCCCTTGCTTAGCTAATTTTTTCATGACGTTCAAGACATCTCCGACCATTTCCGGGTCTAGTGCAGAAGTTGGTTCGTCGAAGAGCATGATATCAGGATTCATCGCTAGAGCACGAGCGATAGCGACCCGTTGCTTTTGTCCACCAGAAAGCATTTCTGGATACATGTCTTTTTTATCTTCAAGGCCGACGGTTTGTAGCAATTTGATTGCTTTCTTTTCAGCGGCTTCTTTTGATTCTTTTTTCAAATCCATTGGTGCTAATGTAATGTTTTCTAGCACTGAAAGATGTGGGAATAAATTAAAATGTTGGAATACCATTCCGATGTGTTGTCTTACCAAATTGATATCGGTGTTTTTGTCCATTAAGTGGGCCCCATCAATGATGATTTCGCCGTCTGAAGGCTCTTCTAAACGGTTTAAACAACGTAGGAAGGTACTTTTTCCTGAACCGGAAGGACCGATGATACAAACAACGTCACCTTCGTTGATTGAAACATTGATATCATTTAAAACGGTATTTTCACCGTATTTTTTTACAAGATGTTCAACTAGAATTTTCTCAGCCATCTTATTTCACCTTCTTTTCTAAAACTTTTGCTAATTTTGTCAGAATAGTAATGAGGATCAAATACATGATAGCAATAATTAGATAGACGTACGTACTTTGTGTCGTACGTGCAACGATAATTTTACCAGTTTGCAGTAACTCTACCACACCGATCGCTGAGATGATTGTTGTATCTTTCAATGAAATAACGAATTGGTTCACGAAAGATGGCAACATGATCTTGATTGCTTGTGGTAAGATGATTTTTTGCATGGTTCGATTATATGAAAGTCCTAAACTGCGAGAAGCTTCCATTTGACCAACTGGCACAGCTTTGATCCCACCACGAACGATTTCTGCGATATAAGCGCTGGCGTTCAAAGTTAGTGTGATAATCCCGGCAATGAAGTCGGGAATAGTAAATCCGACGATACCTGGTAATCCAAAGAAGATGAAGAATGCAAGAACCATCATTGGAATACCGCGGATGACATCGACATAAATACTTGCAATTGTTCGTAGGGCTCTGATTGGCGCTACGCTGAATAAACCAAAGATAACACCAACAACTAATGCCAAGGCGAATGAAATTAAAGTTAATAAGATCGTTTGCCATAAACCTTTTAGTAAAACTTTGTAGTTGTTTTGTAATAGACCAGTTAGTGTAGATTCATCTTTGCTGGCTTTAGTAGGCGTATTATCTGTTGAGATATATTTGTTGATGATTTTATCGTATTCGCCAGTTCGTTTTAATTCTTTTAGACCTTCGTTGAACATTTGTAATAGTTCAGGATTTTGGCCTTTTTTCACAGCAAAAGCGTATTTACCACCAGATTCTTTAGCAATCGGTGTTTCTAATTGTTGATTGTTTTTAATTGCATAGCCGATAACAGGGTAGTCGTCCATCATGGCGTCAATTGCGCCAACTCTCAATCCGTCATATAACTGATCTGCAGAATCGAAGTACTTGATGGTATAGCCGTACTGGTCTTCGTGGGCATTTAAGAAGTCAGCACTTTCAGTTCCAACTTTGGCACCTACTGTTTTTCCTTTTAGGTCTTCATAGGACTTGATTGAATTGTCTCCTTTTTTGACAGCGATTTGAATCCCGCTTTCAAAATAAGGATCTGAGAAATCATAGCTTTTTTTTCGTTCATCGGTCACAGTCATTCCTGCGATCATTCCATCTGCTTGACCAGATTCTAACGCTTGTAGCGCAGCAGAGAAACCACGATAATCCATACGTAGGTTAAATCCTTGCAGTTTGGAGATTGCCTCCATTAATCCAACATCAATTCCCTCGTATTTGCCTTCAGCGTTTTGAAACTCGAAAGGTGCAAAAGCTGAATCGCTGGCAATGACATACGTCTCTTTCTTAGGTTCTATTTTTTGCATCGTCTCGCTCGTACTTGAGTCAGCAGTAGTTTTATCGTCAGCTTGTACAGGATTGCTAAGCGCAAATGTGACAAGTCCTGTCATTATGAAAATAATCGTATGAAGCAAATGCTTTTTTTTCATAATTAACCTCCTAAAATTTCAATAACTTTTCATATTTTCCTATTATATGCGAAAACTAATAATAGATACAAGCTGAGTTGCTGAAAAAAATAAAAAAAATGTCATTTTGTAACAATCTATGTTATAAAATGTAACATAATAAATGTAGAGAGGAATCTGACGTAAGATAAATAATTACTTAAGGGACATTATTGATATATAATTTTGCTGCCTAATTTACTACATAATACATGTATGAATTTATATAATATAGTAGAAAAGAAAAAACTCAAAAGTAGCGAAAGTATGTTCGGTGTGGTATAATAAATCAACAAGGAATGCCTTTGCTTTCCTTTTCTTTTTTGTGGTCGTAAAATGAAGAGGAAAGAATGAAAAGGAGGATGAAATATGATAGAAAGAGATACCTCCCGACACTTTGAGTTGGTGTCAAAATATCAACCAGCAGGAGATCAACCCGAAGCCATTACACAGTTAGTTGATGGGGTAGTTGGTGGAAAGAAAGCTCAGATACTTTTAGGAGCAACCGGTACAGGGAAGACGTACACCGTTTCGAATTTGATTGAAAAAGTGAATAAGCCAACATTGATTATTGCCCACAATAAAACATTAGCTGGACAATTATATGGGGAGTTCAAAGAATTTTTCCCCAATAATGCAGTTGAATATTTTGTATCTTATTACGATTATTATCAACCTGAAGCTTATGTCCCTTCAAGTGATACTTACATTGAAAAGGATTCTAGTGTCAATGATGAAATTGATAAATTACGACATTCGGCAACCAGTTCGTTATTAGAACGAAATGACGTGATCGTGATTGCTTCTGTTTCTTGCATCTTTGGTTTGGGTTCACCTTTTGAGTATCAAAAACAAGTCGTTTCAATTAGACAAGGAGCTGAGCTTGATCGTAATCAATTGATTCGTGATTTAGTTAGTATCCAATTTGAGCGCAACGATATTGATTTTCAACGTGGTCGTTTTCGAGTACGTGGGGACGTTGTGGAGATTTTCCCAGCCAGTCGGGATGAACGTGCGTTGCGTGTTGAATTTTTTGGTGATGAGGTCGAAAGGATTCGTGAAGTCAATGCGTTGACTGGTGAGGTCTTGGGAGAAACTGAGCATGTGGCGATATTTCCAGCGACTCACTTTGTTACAAATGATGAACACATGGAACATGCGGTTGCAAACATCAAAGCAGAACTGGAACAACGTTTGACAGTTTTGCGGAATGAGAATAAATTGTTAGAGGCTCAACGGCTAGAACAACGAACGAACTATGATATTGAAATGATGTTAGAGATGGGTTATACATCTGGAATCGAAAATTATTCGCGACACATGGATGGTCGAAAAGAAGGTGAGCCACCATACACATTACTTGATTTCTTTCCCGAAGATTCATTAATGATTATTGATGAATCGCATGTGACAATGCCGCAAATTCGGGGAATGTACAATGGTGACCGCGCAAGAAAACAGATGTTAGTCGATTATGGTTTTCGTTTACCATCGGCATTAGACAATCGTCCGTTACGATTAGAAGAGTTTGAAAAGCACGTGAATCAAATCGTTTATGTATCTGCTACGCCTGGTCCATATGAGTATGAACAAACGGATACAGTGATTCAACAGATCATCCGACCAACTGGGCTACTAGATCCAATCATCGAAGTGCGGCCGATCATGGGGCAAATTGATGATCTGGTAGGAGAAATCAATGAACGAGTTGAAAAAGATCAGCGCGTGTTTGTAACTACATTGACAAAGAAAATGTCTGAAGATTTGACTGATTATTTTAAAGAATTAGGAATCAAAGTCAAATATCTGCATAGTGATATCAAAACATTAGAGCGTACCGAAATCATTCGTGATCTTCGTTTAGGTGAATTCGATGTACTTGTAGGAATCAACTTGTTACGTGAAGGACTTGATGTACCGGAAGTTTCGCTAGTAGCGATTTTGGATGCAGATAAAGAAGGCTTTTTACGGAGCGAACGTTCTTTAGTACAGACGATTGGACGTGCAGCACGGAATGCAGAAGGAAAAGTGATTATGTATGCGGACAAAGTGACTGATTCGATGCGCAAGGCTATCGATGAAACTGCTAGACGACGTAGTATCCAAGAACAATATAATCAAGAGCATGGTATCGTGCCGAAAACGATCATCAAAGAGATCCGTGATTTGATTTCCATCACGAAAGAATCCGAAGATGATGCAAAAGAAACGGTTCAAGTATCCTATGAAGAAATGACTAGAGAAGAAAAAGCTACATTATTAATGAAATTAGAAAAAGAAATGAAAGATGCTGCTAAAGCATTAGATTTCGAGACAGCCGCAAATGTACGGGATATGATTCTTGAACTAAAGGCGTCAGAGTAGGGGGATTATATGGCAAATGATAAAATAATTATCCATGGTGCAAGAGCCCACAATTTAAAAAACATCAATGTGACAATTCCGCGAGATAAATTTGTGGTGGTCACTGGATTATCTGGTTCTGGGAAAAGTTCGTTAGCATTCGATACATTATATGCAGAAGGACAAAGAAGATATGTCGAAAGTCTTTCTGCTTATGCACGCCAATTTTTAGGGCAAATGGATAAACCGGATGTTGATAGTATTGATGGGCTAAGTCCAGCAATTTCAATTGATCAAAAAACAACTAGTAAAAACCCTCGTTCAACAGTAGGAACTGTCACAGAAATCAATGATTATCTCCGATTGCTGTTTGCACGTGTGGGGCATCCTATCTGTCCGAATGATCACATTGAGATCACCAGCCAATCTATTGATCAAATGGCTGATAAAGTTTTAGAATTACCTGAACGAACTAAAATTCAAGTTCTTGCGCCGATCATTGTCAAGAAAAAAGGCCAACATAAAAAAGTTTTTGAACGTATTCAAAAAGAAGGATACGTACGTGTTCGAGTGGATGGAGAAATCTATGACTTAAGTGAAGTACCAGAATTAGAAAAAAATAAAAAGCATGATATCGCAATTGTCATAGACCGTGTCATCATAAAAGAAGGAATCCGTTCACGTTTGTTTGATTCAATCGAAGCTGCCTTGCGTTTAGCAGAAGGCTATGTTTTGATTGATGTCATCGGAGAAGAGGAAATGCTGTTTAGCGAGCATTACGCTTGTCCTTATTGTGGCTTTACTGTTGGTGAATTGGAACCAAGACTGTTTTCTTTCAATGCGCCATTTGGTGCTTGTCCTGATTGTGATGGTCTTGGTGTCAAATTAGAAGTGGACCAAGATTTAGTGATACCTGATCGTACGAAGACGTTGAGTCAAGGAGCGATCGTCCCTTGGAATCCAATCAGTTCACAATACTATCCACAGATGCTGGCTCAAGCCTGTGAAAGTTATGGGATTGATATGGAGACGCCTTTTGAAGAGTTGCCACTTGAACATCAAGAAATCGTGCTCAATGGGACAGACGAGCTGTTCCATTTCCACTATGAGAATGATTTCGGTGGTGTTCGTGATGTTGAAACAACTTTTGAAGGGGTATTGAAAAACATTAAGCGTCGGTACCATGATACAAACAGTGATTTCACAAGAGAGCAAATGAGACAATATATGACTGAATTGACTTGTCAAACTTGTCATGGGTATCGTTTGAATCCTCAAGCTTTATCCGTTCAAATCAATGGGACGAATATTGGACAAACGAACGAGTTGTCTATCCAAAAAGCGGTCAACTTCTTTTCAAATTTGACCCTTTCAGACCAAGAAAAAGTAATAGCTAAACCGATTTTAAAAGAAGTGAATGATCGACTTTCATTTTTAGAAAATGTTGGTCTCGATTATTTAACGCTGAGTCGTGCATCAGGAACTCTTTCAGGAGGAGAAGCACAGCGGATCCGTTTGGCCACTCAAATTGGCTCGAATCTCTCAGGGGTTCTTTATATTTTAGATGAGCCTTCTATCGGACTCCACCAACGAGATAACGATCGGTTGATCGGTTCATTGAAGAAAATGCGTGATCTAGGGAATACATTAGTCGTGGTCGAGCATGATGAAGATACGATGCGTGCGGCAGATTATTTGATTGATGTAGGCCCTGGTGCCGGGCATCAAGGAGGAGAAATCGTTTCAGCTGGCACGCCTGCGGAAGTGGCTGCTGATGAAGATTCTTTGACTGGACAATATCTATCCGGTAAAAAGAGTATCCCAGTTCCAACTGAACGCCGAAAAGGGAATGGACAAGCTATCAAAATCACTGGGGCAACGGAAAATAATTTGAAAAATATTTCAGTGGAATTTCCTTTAGGTGAATTTGTTGCGGTGACTGGTGTGTCCGGTTCAGGTAAGAGTACATTGGTCAATAGTATCCTAAAACGAGCTCTTGCACAAAAAATCAATCGTAATTCAGCAAAACCTGGTAAATTCAAATCAATTTCCGGTTATGAAAGTATTGAAAAAATCATTGATATCGATCAAAGTCCGATTGGGCGCACACCACGAAGCAATCCTGCGACATATACTAGTGTATTTGATGATATTAGAGATTTATTTGCACAAACAAATGAAGCTAAAATGCGTGGGTATAAAAAAGGCCGTTTTAGTTTCAACGTTAAAGGTGGACGTTGTGAAGCCTGCCGAGGCGATGGAATTATTAAGATTGAAATGCACTTTCTACCTGATGTTTACGTTCCTTGTGAAGTTTGTCATGGGAAGCGATATAATTCTGAAACGCTAGAAGTTCATTATAAAGGAAAAAGTATTGCAGATATTTTAGAAATGACGGTTGAAGATGCCGTTGAATTTTTCCAACCAATCCCTAAGATTCATCGAAAACTTCAAACCATTGTCGATGTTGGTCTAGGCTACGTTACGATGGGGCAACCAGCTACAACATTATCTGGTGGGGAAGCACAGCGGATGAAACTCGCTAGTGAATTACACAAAATAGCGAATGGTAAGAACTTTTATATTTTGGATGAACCAACGACTGGTTTGCATACAGATGATATTGCCCGGCTACTTGATGTCTTGCAACGTTTAGTAGATGCAGGGAATACGGTATTAGTGATCGAGCATAACCTTGATGTTATTAAAACCGCTGATCATATTATTGATCTTGGACCAGAAGGCGGGGAAGGTGGCGGTACGATTTTAGCCACTGGTACACCTGAAGAAATCATTGAGGTGAAAGAGAGTTATACTGGTCGATACTTAAAAAAAATCATGAATGGTGAAAACCAACTGGATAGTTAAAAAAAAATTAAAATCAAGTATCTATTCTTGTTTTATTGACCAGTATAGACTAAAATACGAAACATGGTAGTTCTTTCTACACTAATTGGTATAGATAAAAACTTCCTATAAGTTCAATCCGTTCAAAAAAGAATTGAGCAATCGGAGGAGATTCCTTTGATTGCTTTTTTCTTTATGGTATGATATTCCTTGTGTAGTTGAAAAAGAAAACTAGAGATTATGAGTAAGTGAGAGATAATGATGAACAGTAATGTAAACGAAGAATTTATTCCTATTTTATTGGGTAGCGACATGAATGTCTATGGAATGGCACGTTCATTTCATGAAGCGTATGGCAAAGTTTGCCAGGCGTATGCATCAAATCAGTTGGCACCAACTCGCTATAGCAAAATCGTCAAAGTTGACGTAATTCCTGGCTTTGATAAAGATCCGGTCTTTATTGAGTCCATGTTACGTTTAGCAAGAGAGAAATATTCAGATCAAACGAAGAAGTATCTCTTGATCGCATGTGGAGATGGCTATGCAGAACTGATTTCACAGCATAAAGAAGAACTCTCAAAGTATTTTATTTGTCCTTACATCGATTATTCGTTATTTAAACGTCTGATTAATAAGGTTAGTTTTTATGAAGTTTGCGAGGAATACCAGTTACCTTATCCCAAAACGTTGATTGTTAGAAAAGAAATGTTAGTTGATGGGCATTTGAATCAAGAGTTACCATTTGACTTTCCAGTGGCATTAAAGCCGGCAAACAGCGTGGAATACTTATCTGTCCAATTTGAAGGTCGAAAAAAAGCGTTTATTATCGATAATCGTGAAGAATTTGACTTGATCTTAGGTCGTATTTACGAAGCAGGTTATACAAGTGAAATGATCGTCCAAGATTTCATTCCTGGGGATGATAGTAATATGCGTGTGTTAAATGCTTATGTCGATGAAAACCATCAAGTAAGAATGATGTGTTTAGGTCACCCATTACTAGAAGATCCAACACCAGCTTCGATTGGTAATTATGTGGTGATCATGCCAGATTATAATGAAAAGATCTATCAAACGATTAAACGATTTTTAGAAGATATTTCCTATACTGGTTTTGCGAATTTTGATATGAAATACGATCCAAGAGATGGTGAATACAAACTTTTTGAAATCAACCTTCGTCAGGGAAGAAGCAGTTTCTTTGTCACTCTTAATGGCTTGAATTTAGCAAAATTTGTGACAGAAGACCGTGTATTTGAAGTTCCATTCACAGGGACTACCTATGGGACGAGCCAATCGGATCAAGCAAAATTATGGATGGGTGTACCTAACAAGGTCTTTTTAACTTATGCAAAAGCAAATGAAGACAAAAAAGTTGCAGAAAAAATGATTAAAGAAAATCGTTATGGAACGACTGTTTTTTATGAGAAAGATCGTTCGCTCAAACGCTGGTTATTGATGAAGTATATGTTTAGAAATTACATTCCTCGATTTAAAAAATACTTTCATGTGAAAGAAGGTTGATTCATGGAAAACTTTTTTAGTATTTTGGGCGGAATGGGAACGATGGCCACAGAGAGTTTTGTCCGTCTAATCAATCATCGAACCAAAGCCTCAAAAGATCAGGAATATTTGAATTATGTATTATTTAATCATGCGACAGTTCCTGATCGAACGGCTTATATTTTAGATAGGGAACAAGAAAGCCCAATGCCTTACCTACTAGATGATGTTGAAAAACAAAATTTACTCAAACCAAATTTTATCGTTTTAACGTGTAATACAGCTCATTATTTCTTTGATGAACTTCAAGCAGCCACTGAGATTCCGATTCTTCATATGCCACGAGAAGCGGCAAATGAGCTTGTCAGACAAAATACAACTGGTAAAGTAGCCATCCTGGGTACGGAAGGTAGCATGAAAGCTGGAATTTATGAAAAGGAAGTGAGACAGCTAGGCTTTGAGGCTGTCATTCCTGATGCTCAACTTCAGGCGAAAATCAACCATTTGATTTATCATGATATCAAAGAATCAGATTATTTAAACAAAGAACTATACTACGAAATTTTGGCAGAAGCGGTGGCGCGATTTGATTGCGAAAAAATTATTTTAGGCTGTACAGAATTATCGTTGATGCAAGAGTATGTAGGGGAAAATGAATATCCCGTCATTGATGCACAGTCAATCTTAGCTGATCAAACGATCGCCCGTGCCTTACAACACCGACAAGCTACCATATCAAGTTGAAAACTTTTATGAGCAAAGATTAGGGGCGGATACCTACAGTGGTATTTGTCCCTATTTTTATCGACAACTTCATTTTTAAGAATGTTTAACTGGTAATGATACGCCCGGAAGTGATATAATTTTAGGAAGAGATATGAGAGGGGGCCGTTTGATATGGCTGATAATTTACAACTAGTAATCATCACAGGGATGAGTGGCGCTGGGAAGACGGTCGCTATTCAAAGTTTTGAAGATATGGGGTATTTCTGTATTGATAATATGCCACCAAATCTAATTCCAAAGTTTTGGGAATTGATCAAAGAATCGGGTAAAGTGACGAAAATGGCATTAGTGGTAGACTTGCGTTCACGCTCGTTTTTTGAAGAAATCCAAAATATGTTAGTCGAAATTGAGAATACGGATTTTATCGATACGTCGATTTTATTTTTAGATGCATCCGATGAAGAATTAGTCGCACGATACAAGGAAACAAGACGTACCCATCCAATGGCAATGAACGGTTTAGTCACGGAAGGAATTCGTAAAGAACGTGCGATATTGAATGATCTAAAGATGCAGGCCTCGGTCATTATAGACACGACGACTTTAACACCACGTCAGTTAAGGGAAAAAATCAATCAAACGTTTAAGACCAAAGGCGATCAAGGCTTTCGAATCGAATTTGTTTCCTTTGGATTCAAATATGGCTTGCCAATTGATTCAGATATCGTGATGGATGTACGCTTTTTACCAAATCCCCACTATATTCCTGAATTAAGACCTTTGACAGGAAAAGATCAACCAGTTTATGACTATGTGATGTCATTTGATGAAACTGAGCTGTTTTATAATAAGTTTTTAGATTTATTACAGACGGTTTTACCAGGATATATCAAAGAAGGTAAAAGCAGCTTGACGATTGCTATTGGCTGTACCGGAGGGCAACACCGTTCAGTTGCGTTAACAGAACGTTTATCAGGTGCTTTGAAAGAAAATTATAAAGTCAATGTGACTCACCGTGACAAAGATAAACGGAAAGAGACGGTGAATCGCTCGTGAAGATGAAAACTTACCGTATAAGAAAGCCCAAAATCGTTGTCGTTGGGGGTGGCACAGGCTTACCGGTTATTTTAAAAAGCTTGCGTAACCAAGGGGCTGATATTACAGCGATCGTAACTGTCGCAGATGACGGGGGCAGTAGCGGTGCAATCAGAGAATCAATTGCGATGGCGCCCCCTGGCGATTTGAGGAATGTGTTGGTTTCATTGTCGGATATGCCACAATTTTATGAAGATATCTTTCAGTATCGTTTTAAAAAAGAAGATCAATTTTTAGCCAATCATACGATTGGTAATTTGATCATTGCCGCTGTTGCAGAAATGAGAGGAAGTACATACGAAGCAGTACAACTCCTATCTAAGATGATGCATGTGGACGGTCATATCTATCCTTCTTCTGAAACACCATTAACACTCCATGCAGTTTTTAAAGATGGTACTACTGCGGTGGGGGAATCAAAAATTGCGGTCGATCGAAAAACGATTGATCATGTCTATGTGCGAAATACCACGGATGATAGCGAAGCCAAACCAGCACGAAAAGTTGTTTCTGCCATTATGGAGGCAGATATGGTCGTTTTAGGACCGGGTAGTTTGTTTACTAGCATTTTACCTAATTTGGTCATCCAAGAAATTGGAGAAGCAGTAGCTAAAACAGAAGCCGAAGTGGTGTATATTTGTAATATCATGACACAAAAAGGTGAAACAGAACATTTTACAGATGCTGATCATATTCGGGTGTTGCATGAACATTTGAAACGACCATTTATTGATACTGTTTTAGTTAACACAGAAAAAGTACCAGCAGGTTATATGGATCCCGAAATTTACGATGAATACCTCGTACAAGTAACCCATGATTTTCATGGATTACGTAATGAAGGTTGTCGAGTGATTTCGACTGACTTTTTAGAATTAAAAAATGGAGGTGTCTTCCATGATGGTGAAAAAGTTGTGGAAGAGCTATTTCGTTTGGTTTTTGGTTCCAAATATTAAACGGTAGGTTACTAAAAGAAAGGAGGAGAATAGGGTGTCATTTGCGGCAGATGTCAAAAAAGAACTTACTGGACTTGAAGTTCACCGCGAACATGCAAAGGCGGAATTAGCTGCACTTTTGCGAATGAATGGATCTTTAGGGATTGTGAATCAACAATTTATCCTAAACGTTCAAACAGAAAATGCAGCTATCGCTAGACGGATCTATTCTCTTTTAAAAGATCATTATAATGTCCGAAGCGAGTTACTCGTTCGAAAAAAAATGAAATTGAAAAAGAATAATGTCTATATCGTTCGTTTGAAACAAGGAACGAAAAATGTACTGATGGATCTAGATATCATGGACGGAATGATGTTCAATGGGCATGTATCTGATGAAATTTTAGGAAATGCACAAAAAATGCGATCCTATCTAAGAGGAGCATTCATGGCGTCTGGTTCAGTCAATAATCCTGAAACTAGTCGTTACCATTTAGAAATTTTCTCCATTTATGAACAACATAATCAAGACATTTGTGATATGTTAAATTATTATGGTCTTCATGCTCGAACATTGGAACGTCGAAACGGCTATATTTCATATTTAAAAGGCGCAGAGAAAATTGCTGACTTTTTAACCTTAATTGGTGCGACGAATTCGATGTTGCGCTTTGAAGATGTCCGTATCGTACGTGATATGCGAAACTCAGTCAACCGACTTGTCAATTGTGAGACAGCTAATCTGAATAAAACGATTGATGCTGCAGCAAAACAAATCGAAAATATTGAATTGATTGAAAGTAGAGTTGGATTAACTGCACTACCAGAAAAATTGCAAGAAATTGCAGAATTGAGATTAAAGCACCCAGAAGTCAGTTTAAAAGAGCTAGGAGAAATGATTCCATCAGGAGCGATCTCTAAATCCGGAATCAATCATCGAATCAGAAAGATTAATGAATTTGCAGAAAAGTTGCGCGAAGAAGCAAGTTAAGTGAAAAAATTTTTAATTTTTTAATTAATGAAGATTTTGGGACAAGTATTTGTCTCAGAATCTTTTTTTATTATATTTCCAAAAAAAGTTCTAATCAGTGTCCTTTAATATGTTAAAAAGTAAGTAGCAAGTCCCATTGATAACGGTTATTGCTACTAAAAACAAAGGAGAATAGTGTCATGAAATATCTGAATAAAATACTGAGAGCCAAGGTTGTTCAAGGTTATGAACAAGGAAAAACAGATGAAGAAATTGCAGATAGCTTGAAGATATCCCGTAAAACAGTGGTTGAAATCAAATTGCTTGAAATCGCATGTAAACTAAGTCAAGGATTTACGGAACTTGAAATAGCTGAACGATTTCACAAGCCCGTTGAGGAAATTCACAGAAACAAACACAACTATATTCTAAGACGTTTTTCGGATTCCTCTAGTAATAATTCCATTTCTGAGATTCCACCTTCCTCTAGGATTGACTCCATTTCTCAGCAGATAGGTGGTACGAAGGCGTATGTTCTTGAAAAAATAATTATTCAAAAGCTGAAAAAAATGGAAAATATCGAGGATATTACTAAGAGTGTTTCTATTTCATTAGGAGAAACTAAAAAGATAATAGAAAATTATGCAATACGAAAAATCTGTGAGGAAGGATACACACTGGAAGAATTGAATAAAATGTTGTATCTTAATTTGGCTGAGAATCCACGAGTCCATAATATCTACCTTGAAGTTAAAAAGGAAAACGAATCAGGAGAAAAAGGAGTAGAAAGTAGGAGACAAAATGAAATAATTAATTTTTACAAAGAAAATAGAAAAGACAAGTTAGAAGAAATAACATCAAATGAATTAAATAAATATCTAATTAATTATATTGCTATCCAAAGAAAGAAAGGTAAAAATATTGAGGAAATTGCACAAGAGTTGAATAGAAGTCATAAAACAATTCGAATGATAATAGCGCAATTTATTATCAGTGAATCGAGTAAGGGAACCCCTAAACAACACATTTCTACCTATCTTTGGTTAACAACAGCTCAAATGAAAAAAAATGTATACAACTATCTTACAGTAGAATTAAAGGCTAATACAATGCAACATATTGCTTGGTTAAACAGTTCTACGTTCGATCAGATTCAATTAATGTATATCGAAGGCGCACTTGAAATGAAAAAATCCATTCATAAGATGCGCCCCAATAAAGATAGTTCAAAAAAATTAGCGTTTCTAAAACGCCACAATAAGGAGGAAATGAAGAAAATACGAGTAGAGTTCATTCAAGGACTTGAAAATAAAATAAGTCATGAAGAACTTATCGAGCAACTAAAGATTAGTAGACCAACTGCTTATAGGATACTTAATTTAGAAATCGCACGTAGCATATACCAAGGTTTTTCGGTACCTCAGATAGCTGAAAGACTACATAAAAGTTCAAGTAGTATAATGGGAAAAAAACATGCATTTATCCAAAATAGTTTTAAAAGGCATAGTGATATCCCTCTCATTGCTGAGAATATTGGTTGTTCAGAAGATTAT
>NZ_JBFOFA010000015.1:0-43579 GCF_040887125.1 Enterococcus sp. C74
CAAAAAGCCACCTACCTATTCAGTAAATAGGCAAGTGGCTTTTTTTTAATGGACTGTTTCTTTTTTCAAAGTTAAGATACAGTAAAAACGTTGCTCTTGTTTGTCATACTTTAAATTCAATGCAAGATTCTCATTCTCTTCTACGATTTTTTTGACACTGTATAACCCAATTCCCTTACTACTTTTCTGACTGGTTGTTCCTTTTTGAAACAATTCAGTTAGATTTTTTCCAGTGTTTTTGCTGGGATTACTAAATTCAAAATAAAAACAATCCCACAAATGTTCAACGATGATCGTGATTTCTTTTTTTTCTTTCGCCATCGTTTGATCATAATGAACAAACGCATTTTCGATAATATTTGTAAATAAGCGAATCATGTCATAGGAATTCATTGAAAGCTTGGGTATGATATGATTAACTTGGATTTTATAAGGTATCCGAAGCTCTTCTGCCCGCTTAACAAATTTGACAAAAACTCCTTGCAACAGTGGATCATAAATTTTTTGTAACTTCATGTGTAAAGCATCGTTGAGTTGCGTTTCAAAAAACTCTTTTTCTTCCCCTACGATGGCCTCTATTTCGTTATGAATTTGTTTATTCTGTACAAGATCTTCCATCACACCAACATAATTTTTATAATCATGACGAAATTCTTCTAGCTTTTGATAATATTCTTCATTTTTTTTCATGCTTTCCAAATAGATCTGATAGTATTCTTCCTTTTTCTCATTCAATAAAATCAAAAGCATAAGTAGTCCATAAAAGGAATTACTAGCAACTAAAATAAAAGAGGTTAAAAGGAAATCCAATGAATCCATCGAAAAAAGCAAATGATACCACAAAAGTGACATGAACATACATATAATCAAAAATGTCGAAAACAGACGATTTTTTTTATATGCGTATAGATAATTACTAATTCGAAACTTTTTATCTAATTCTTTCATTACAATTAGGATTGCCACTAAAAGCAAAATTTCTAGGATCGCATTCGCTAATAAGTCATAATTTTCTAAAAATCGTGGCACTTCAATTGTCAAAAAAACAGAAATGCCGATAAAATTTACACAAAAAGTATTTAATAAAAAAACAATAAATAGATTTCTTGTTTCCTGAAAAATGTATTTTCCATTATAAAAATAAAGTAAAACCAAAAATACTGGCGTCCATTCAATCAGCCATATATTAAGTAGCGTTAATCCCAAACGAATGAAGCACTCCATAAAAATCCTTTTTTTTGCAAATAAAATGAGACCTATCAGTGCAAAATTAAGATGAACCACTATAATATAAATAATCACTTCCATTAACCCATCCCCCTAAGCAAACCAGTTTATCATTTTCAAACATACCACTTTTTCATTAATTGGTGCCTCCCCTTTTGACAACCAATAACATTACTGTTATAAGATAACATGAATAATAAAAAATACTAGAAAAATCGCAAGCATATTTAGAATATTTGAAAAATTTAATTTTTATTTAACCACCTTAGAGCTTAACTGTAAAACTGAATCTCACGTTACCTTAACCTTCTCGATTAGATAGAAATCCAAGTTTCATTTAATCATCTTTTTTTACTAGCATAGAACTATCCAAACTATTTCAATCAATGAACAGTCTTCTTTGATCAGCATTTGCACCATCCTTAATAAAACAATACAAAAAAATAAGCCAAAGATAGCTTAAATACAAAAAGTAATTTTGGCTATCTTTGGCTTATTTCGCTAATTTCAATATTAAAAATCTGGATTTCAATCATTTGAATATCCCTGTTAACCAGCTCCACTATATTTTATCAATAAAAGTAACTAAGGGGCATTGACAATTGTCCATTCCACCTGTGATGAATATTCCCCAGCATATCCACCGGGTTGAACATTTAGATAAAAATAGTTTTCTGAATTTTGTAGAATGCTGTAATTCCGGACATTATTATTAGTTGTTACTTCAGTCATAGGAAGTGTGATCGGATGTTCTTTTTCGATGACTTGTGCCGTATCACCATTTTGATAAAAAAGAGTGGCTGGTAATACTTGTTTACCATCTTTAAACTCTTCAGTTTGTGACACATTAAGTTTCCAATTCATCGGTTTTCCAGTTGTATCTTCTACTAAAAGATTGGCTGCCTGTGTCAAATTTGTTTGAATCGTATGACTAGCAACGGGGATTGCCATGAAAGTCAGAAGATCTGGTACGTTTACAAATCTCACAACCCCCGCTTCTTTGATCACCTTAAATGTTTCAATATTTGATTGTTGTTGTTTTTCATTTTTAACATAAACTTCAAATTGATTTTCTCCTGCTGCTAAGTCTGCAAGTGTGAAATTCTTTGAAAAATCAACCATATTTCCAGGTTGTGTATTCGCAATCGAATCTGAATCATTCAGCTTTTTTTCAACACCATTTAACTTATAGTAAATATTGATCCACGAACCACTATCGGCTTTCCACTTGCCACTCAAGGTAAACCCTTGATCCCCCGGGTAAAGAACGAGCGTTTGATTAGCAAGATTATTTGCCAGTTCAATCGTAGGAGGTGAAGCAGGTTTGGTCATTCTTAAGACCGTTGAATCTTGTGCTGACTCACCATTACTTTTTTGAATCATCAAAGTCACATTATTCACTTCTGAAACTGATGGTAGCTGACTCAGGTCAACAGGTACACGAAATGTGCCATCACTCTTGAAGCAAGACAATAGTTCATCAGTGTTCATTATCATCCCATTGATTGTTAAGTAAGCTGTGAGATCGTCCAAAGGACCACTCCATTTACCTGTTAGCGTGATCTGCTCGGAATCTAATTCTAGATTTTTGCTCGTATCATCAAAAGATAAGGCTAACTTTTCTGATTGAAAGCTTGGCATTTCAGCAGATAAAAAATGAGTAAATCCAATATCTTTTTTCATACTATCCCAAACAGATGCACGCAAGACAAATTTATCCTTAGTGACTGCTTTTTCTGTGACTTTGGCACGATAGGTGATCGTCATTGAATCACCCGTTTTTTCCAATAATCGATAAACCGAGTAATTGTCACTATAAGGACCATCAGAGATACCGTCTGAAGCGAGCGGCAATATTTCTGTAATCCGCCCATCATAGGACTTGGAATCTCCAAATTCTGTATGTCCATAAAAGTTATAAGCCGTTATGATGTCATAGGCAACTTCCTTAGATGGAGCCATCAAATTTCCGTTACCTGTTACACCACCATGTTTATAAACAAGTTCGGGTTCTCCTAATAATTCCAACCCTTGCTCTTTATCAGGAAAAACCGTCACTAACGTTGATTGCTTATACTCTTCTTCAAGGTTTGTATCATCTTTTTTTTCTAAAACTGTTGTAACTGTTATCGTATCCCCAATCGCTGTATAATTTGGATTCCCATCTTTTACATAGGTGATTTTAGCATGGATATGTCCACCATAGATGTCAGCTTCTGATTGTCCATCAGGCCATGAATCCGCAACAACTGACTTAGTAGAGAAGGCTAGCTGAAAGAGACTGAACAAAGCAAAATAGGCGACTAGAAATACTAATTTTTTATTCACTTTTTGCTTTTTCATTTCCTTCCTCACCTACCTTTTTGTTGGAACAGTTTGTAACTTAAGAACACAATGATCCCTAATAGTAAGCCGCCTATCCCAATGATCATCGGCAGATAAGATACTTCTGCTTTTTCTTCTGTAATTGCTTCATCATTGATTTTTTTGGCATTTTCTGGTTTGATCGTAAATGTTTTTGCTAAATGCCATTTCTTTTGATTATTTTCTGTTGTCGCATCCACTGTTAACATATAAGTTCCCGGATCGATTTTCTTCTTGTTGACACTGATCGGAAAATCAAAGTTCGTATTGGGTGCGATCGACATATGATCTTTGTTTGCTGTATACAACACTTTTGATGAGCCTTTTTTAGTGATCGTCGCTTCCGTATGAACTTGACTGATGATCGTTGATGTAGGATTTTGTAAATGTGCAAAAATCGTTGCATACGAATTTTGTAACCCAGTTCTTACAGAAATTAATTTCAAATCTGGTGAGACAGGTTTACTGTTGTTCCTAAGCTCAACCCCAATAACATAAGCATACTTATTTCGAATCGCTGTTCCAGAAACTTTTTCACTTTGGTTCTCTTTTTTCGTTACATGGATACCTCCTAAAAGAATCCCGTCAAATGATTCTTTTGGCATTTTCAATTGAAAGTGCACGTCTTTTGCTTCTCCAGCTGGAATTGTTACTTCCTTTGCATCAGTGGTTAAGCAATCACTGACTTGGTATTTGGCAGAGGCATCCTTTTTAACTGTTCGTTGATTATAATCGATCACACCGTTTGTGTTGGTCGCTGCATTGTTGATCTCTATTTCAAAGACACTTTCTTTTTCTCCGACATTGGATAAATGAATGGATAGGTCGCGCGTTTCATTTGGTGCTTCAGTTAAATCAAAATAAGATACATCTTTATTTGTTTGTTCTTCAGGTATATTTGCACTTACACTATATGCAGATTCAGCTGAATCTGCATATGAGGTAAGCGAATTGACACCAAGGATTCCCCAAAATCCGATGATGCCTGTGACTAAACAAATAAAACGATGATGACGTTTATGCATCATTGTGCATCAGTTGGACCTGCAGTAAGGGTCCAAGTAATCGTTGCGGTATACTCTTTTGCTTGAGCAGAACCAGCAGGAACAGTCAATTGAACATTTGTATTGTTTCCTTCTTCTCCTTCAAATACATCTAACCAAGTTCCCTGACCATTCAGACTTTTTGCCGTCATAACTGGTTGAGCTTCATGATTGTTAAAAGTGAAATCAAAAGCATCAGGTTTGCCGCTGATGTTATCAGAAGTCGTTCGAGTATCTCCATTCGCAAATGATAGGATTGCTCCTTTTAATTCAGTGCTGTCAGCTGCTGAAAATTTTGAAGCAGTCGCAGTTAGTGACCAGCCACCAGCTACTCCTCGTTTATCTGTAATTTGAACAAATGGTTTTGCATTTGCTGCGACATAGACTTTTTTATTTTGTGAAATTTCTTGTGTACCAAAACTGATATTGGACACATAGTCAATTGAAAGTGGTCCTTGATCGCCAGTTCCATGATTGTTAGGATCATCTGGATCTACTTCGTCTGGTTTGTCGATTAAATCATCTGGATTATCTGGATTCACTGGTTTGTTGGAATGGGTATCATTCCCTTCGAATGTGATCTTTGCTGTTGAAGTTGCTGAATCACTCATTTCTTCTGCATAGATGGTCATACTCATGGTATTAATGGCTAACACACTTAATAATGTAGTTGCTAGAATATTTTTTTTCATGTTTCTTCTCCTTTAGATTAAGCTGGTGCGTCTGTTAATGTCCAAACAAGTGTGGCAGAATAAGTTCCTGCCAAGTTACCAGAAGGTACTTTTAATGAAACAGCTTCTGCTGACATCTGATCTTCCCAAGTCCCTAGACCGGTTGTTGCGGCAGCAAACATAATATTTTGCGCATCTTTATTTACTGTTACCGTTGCCGTTTCAGCTGCCGGAGATTGATTCTCTGTCACCGTTTTTGCTGTCCCAGCTGGCAAGCTTAGTTCAGCCCCAGCTAACGCAACACCATTTTCAGTATAAAATCCTGCTTTTTCACTATCATAGCTAACTTGTAAGTTCCAACCTGCACCATTTCCTCGTAGATCAGATATTTGTGTTTCAACAAATTCATCTGAATTCCCAGCTGTATAGTTTTTTGTTTCACTAGCGATTTTTTGTGTACCGAAGTCAATATTTGAGATATAGTCAATACGTAAAGCACCGGTGTTTCCTGTTGGAATATACGTACCTGGTACATCTGGTGGATCAATTGGATCCGTTGGTTCATCCGTTTCATCTTGTTTCTCTAACCCAACTTTAGCGATACTTGTGCCATGAGTATCATCGGCTATTTCTGCATAAACGGTTGTTGTTTTCGCACTAATAACGAATGTGCTAAATAGTGCGATTGTTAAAACTACTTTTTTCATTTTTTTCCTTCTTTCCTTTTCTCAGTAAGAGGAAACCTCCTGCTGCTGTTACAATGAGTCCACCACAGATCATCAAAGAACTACTCTGCTGATCAATTGTTTTTGGGAGCTTTCTTTGCATCATTCTTTTTGTCTGCCCGTCTTTCTCTTTTGCCAGATCTTCTGATGATGCATTTGAAGGATTTGGTACAAAGCGGATCCCCGCTGTGCTTTGTACAGATTCAGCGTAGACAATCATTGTTCGCGTATATGCCTCAATGGTCAAAAAAATAAGGAACAAAAAGAAAACAATCGTCATCTTTCTCATCCACTTACCCTCACCTTTCTCTTTACAGCAAATGTAACAAAACCTCCTTTTTTTAATCTTCGCTCAATTGGGTAAATCCTATTTTACTTATATTCATTCTAAAAAAAGGCGTTTGAAACCGTTTAACCTTGCAATTTTTGCTTTTTTTGTCTTAAAAGATGAATCGAACGACTGACTGATAACAAATCGGTGTGATAGATCAAATTTCAAAATTGTTGTAGAGACAGTCAAATAAATACTTTGCTAACAATAGTTGGCTGTTTGTAACAATCTCAAAGAATATTCCACCACATTTTTCAAGCCATTAAGTATTCGTTTCACTATTTATTATGTAGACACTTAACTACGCTTCTGTCCTTAACGAAGACTCTTACAGCAATAAAAATTGACCGTAATTAAGAAGAAAGAAAAAAATCAATGGTGAACGTTTCACCCAAATCTATTGACAGAAAATTCAATTTTTTACTTTTTTTGTCTTGACACTGTCCATCATTGCTTCTATAATGAACAAAAATCATTGATAGAGAGAGTAACGAATAATAAGCATTTTAGAGAGCGATTGGTTGGTGGAAAATCGTAGGTCTATTATTTGTGAAAGTAACTCTGGAGATGCACAAGTGACGTTAGAAGTTTGTGCCGGCGATCCCCGTTATCGGATAATGCGCTTCACTATTAGTGAGTCGCTAAGAGATTGTTTATTCATAAACAAAAAAAACGGTGGTACCGCAATGTCAATTGCCCGTTGGAATAATTATTCCAACGGGCTTTTTGTGTTTTTCACCAAAGAAAGGAAAAGATTTATGCAAATTTTTAGACAAAGACGAGTCAGACGTTTAGCTTCATTTCATTTATGTTAACTAAACGATTAAGGAGTTATTTATGATGGAAAAATTATCAACAAAGAAATTATTTTTATTAGCTTCACTCATTTTCGGAATGCTTTTTGGAGCAGGTAACCTTATTTTCCCTGCTCATTTAGGTCAACTTGCAGGTAGTCATTGGTTATCTGCTGGGATTGGTTTTTTGATCTCCTCTACTTTATTACCTTTAGCTGCACTGATTGCCTTAAGTAAAACACGCTCAAGCGGGTTGTACGATTTTGCTAAACCAGTGGCTGCGTGGTATGGTACCTTATTTCTTATTATGAACCATATGGCCTTAGGACCTTTATTCGCCACTCCCAGAACTGCTGCATTAGGATATCAATTTAGTTTAGGAATGATTTTACCAGAAAAGTATACAACGATTGGCTTATTTATCTTTTCGGTTATTTTCTTTGGCTTAGCCTATTATTTATCAACTCGTGAATCAAATTTATTAAAAATCATTGGAAAATATTTAAACCCATTATTTTTAATTTTACTATTAGCTGTGTTTATCGTCGCTTTGATTCTTCCCTTAGGACCATTGGATGCCAAGCCTGTACTGGATTACCAACAAGCAGCAACTACCAACGGCTTTATCGAAGGATATAATACAATGGACGCATTAGCCTCATTAGCTTTTGGAATTACGATCATTCGTGCGCTTCAAGGAATGGGGATTCATGATGAAGATCAGATTGCTAAAAATACTGTAAAATCTGGTCTATTAACGATGGTTTTATGTGGTGGTATCTATTTGGGGATTATTGCATTAGGTACGATGTCTTTAAATCGCTTTGGTATCTCCGAAAACGGAGGGATTGCATTAACTCAAATCGTTCAATCCTATTTTGGTAAAGTGGGATTGATTTTTATGGCCTTGATGACGCTATTAGCAGTTTTCACTTCTGCGATGGGATTGATTGCCTCATTTGCCCAAGATTTCTCTGTCCGCTTCCCTAAGATCGGCTATAAAGGATGGCTTCGAATCACTACATTACTTTCTTTTATTACCGCAAACTTTGGACTTGACACCATTATTGCTTGGACCATGCCATTTTTAATGATTCTTTATCCTCTTTCCATGGCAATGATCATCCCAGCACTTTGCTCTGCCTTTTTCCAAAATCGCAGAATCGTTTATCAATTGACGACAATCTTTACAGCCATACCTGCTTTATTTGATGGTATCAAAGCATTACCTATTCAAAATCATTTGACAACAAATTTAACCAATTGGTATGTTCATACGATTCCATTTGCTTCCAGTGGTGTTGGTTTTATCCTGCCAGCAATCAGTGGCTTTATCATAGGCGTACTGTATTGTTTAATTTTTAAACAAAGAACTGAGTTAGACCCTTCTCTATCTAATTGAGTCTTGTAACGGACAAAGAGAAGTTTTACCGAAATATGACGCTTCATTTGATAATTTGAGTGAAGCCAGAAGAAAGAAGCAAAAAAGAACAATGTTGATTATCTTTTGATAAACGCATTGTTCTTTTACTAGTTTTCATTGATTGACCTAATCTTGTAAGAGAATTTGGTTGTTGATCAGATCTGAGATAAACTCTGTGATATATTTTTCTTTTTCTTCATTAGAATAGTCACCAGAATCAGCAAATCGTATTAATACTTTTTCTTTTACATGACTAAGTGCTACATTTGTTTTTAATAATTCAAATATATAGATCGATACTTCATTATCTAAAAGATAGATTTCATCATTCAAGGAAAGATAGAGGTCGTTCCCTAATTTCTCATAGGCCAATTCGCCGTTCAGTCTCACCTAATCACGCTCCTTCAGGTCATTTCTGTCTGTTTCCAGATACGATACATTTGATTTTTTATTAACTCTTGCAATAATTGACATTCAGAGCGATCCACTCCATGAATATCATTGGTATGATAATAATGTTGCGCACGACAACCACCACCGCATAAATAGCGAAAAGAACAAGTTTGACAACCAGATAAATGATGGATATTTTGAGATTCAAGCAATTCTATCTCTTTATGGTTATAAATATCAGCTAATTTGTTTTTTCTGATATTACCTAATTTATAGTCATCTGTCTCCAATAATTTACATGCAAAAATATCCCCAACTGGATTGATAACGAACTCTCCCAAACCCAAACCACAAGATTCTTTAATTGTAAATGGCTTTAAAAATGCAGATCGTTGAGCACTTTTTTCTTTGCACTCGATTTCTTTTCTTTCTTCAAAAGATAATGAAATATCTGCCATACTACCTCTTCCTAATTCGCTAAATCCACCTAATTTATAGGCGATTCCATTCTCTTTAAAAAACTCAATCGTTTGATCAACTGATTTTAAGTTATAGTTGGTAACGGTTGCATTAACGTGAATATTATGGAAACCGATATCTAAAAGATTACGGATACCTCTCATTGCTATTTCATAACAACCTCTACCACGGTTCTTGTCATTTTCTTCTTTATCAATCGAATCCAAGCTGATGGTCATTGATTCGCATCGATCTGCCAAGAATTGTGCATTCCTTTTTTTTCCAATCAAGGTTCCATTAGTGATCAAACCAACCGATAAGCCTAGTTGATAAGCATAATCGATATATTTTAAAGAATCATGATTCAGTCCTATTTCTCCACCAGTAAAAATGACTTTTTTTACACCACAGTCTTTTAATTGATCTAATAGTTTGAACCATTCAATTAAAGACAATTGATCCGGATAGTTCTTGGTCATATCTGCTTCTGCGTAACAATACACACATTTTAAATTACATTGATGTGTCAACGCCAAATAAGCGGTTTCAGGAATGGTGACTTCATTTTTTTTTACTTTTAATGGCTCATCTAATAGAAGCTGAAAGATTTTTAGTTTTTTTTGCGTAGACTCGGATAACGCTGAATACTTTCGTAGCTTCACCAACTCTAACTCTTCTTTAGAAATCACTAGCCAGCTGCTTCTTAGAACATTATGGAGAATCACTTCATCAAGAAAAGGATAAGCGTATAAATTTTCCTTGATTTTCATAGAACTCTCACCTCTTTTATTAGCATCACAAACGAATAATAACATTTTGACTATATTAAATAGGAAAATAAAGTCGCCTTTTTAACAGGGGAGTTTTGTAGGGCAACTTTATTTTCCAATTAAAAATGGACATCGGAAGACTAGATTAAGAACCGTTACCAATCAATAACCCACAAGAACATGGGGACAAAACATTGCCAGAGATTTTTTTTAGTACAGGTTTCGTAAACATAACAAGTCTCCTTTCTGAACTTTTAGGAAAAAGCACGATAATATTCATTTTTTTTCCTAAATATAGTATAAACTTTGAATGAAAATATTGTCAATGACGGTTCGAGAGAAAAATTATTAAAACCTTAGTTATAAAATAAAAAAATTTAACAATTTATGCGTTTCTTTTATATAACGCTAAAATTTCTAAGACACGTTGATTTGTTCTTCTGACTTATTTGATTGGATTCATTGCTATCTATAAGTAAATTTGTTTTTATTTTATTTCATCACCTCAAATTTCCATAGTGATCATAAATTCCCATTAAGTTATTTTAAATAACGATTTTTTAAGTTTAAATTTGAAAAACACTGCTTTATCTGTTTATTTTATTCTAAACATAACGATTATTTAACGAACAAATCTATTTTTTTCATAAGAATTTTAGTATAATTACAATCTATAAAGTATATTTAATTCCTCATCAATCTGAAACTAACTTTTGGGTCATAAGGACTTTATTTTAATTCGATACCACGGTGTTTAAATAAGTGGTTTAATTTTTAGGAGGGATATATTGAAAGGTTATTATTCAGTACAAGAATTAGCCGACCAACTTGGTGTGACAACTCGTTCAATTCGAAACTATCTGCACGAAGGGAAATTAAAGGGAACAAAAGTTGGAGGAAAATGGAAGTTTTCTGAACAAAATTTGTTTGATTTCCTCTACGGTGACAAGGAAAATCTAATGATCCAAAAAGATTATCAAGTGACGCTTGATGTCCCTGTCACATTAAAATTATCTCTTGTAACAGATGATTTTCACGAAATGGATGCCTTTAAAGAGCAACTTTTTAACTATCATTCAGAGGTTTATGCTAATAAAAATGATCGATTGATCCAATACACGCATTTCAAAGAAAATGAATATGATATCTTAATTGGTGGTAACTTTAATTATGTCACTAATTTCGGGTCATGGATCTATGAACAACTACAAAAACAAACATCCATTTCACTAAAAAAGAATTAGTTTTTTATTTGGAAAAAGAGCCTGTGAAAGAAACGATCTGCTCTGATGACAATAAGCCTGAATTTTTTGAAACAGCTTCCCATGTTTCAAAAAATTCAGGCTTATTTCAAGAACTCGATGCATAAACACCGTGTATAAGAGATTGCGAAAAGAGCGTTTGACCTGATTACTCGCCAAGTAAAAACTACGACGAGTAATCGTTGGAGCAATCAAGATAAAAATCTCGAAACAGCTCCCCATGTTTTGTGGATTTTTGTCTTATTGCCGAAGGTCAGCTCTTTGAATGTCGTTTACTGTTTTTTTTAGATTCTAAATTTATTATTTCCCCTATTTCTTGTTTCTATTTATAATGCTAAGTAGCTTTAACCCTTACCCCCTTGAAAGGATGGATATAGTTTCATGCCACCATCTACAAATAAAGTAATTCCTGTCACATAACTGGATTCATTAGAAGCGAGCCAAGCAGCAGCGGCGGCGACTTCCTCGGGTTTACCCACTCGTTCCATTGGTATCATGCTTTCTAGAATTTCTTTTTCTTTTGGATCTTCAAATTTTTCTGCATTAATCGGAGTTTTGATCGCCCCTGGTCCAATACTGTTGATTCGAATATTTTCTGGTGCGTACTCCATGGCTACTGTTTCTGTAAACAGCTTGACACCGCCTTTTGATGCTGCGTAATGAGCAAATGTCGGCCAAGGGATTTGTTCGTGAACGGAGGACATGTTGATAATATTACCTTTGATCTGATGAGTTTTAAAATAACTCAACGCTGTTTTTGTCCCTAAAAATACGCCTGTTAGGTTCACCTTTAACACTTTCTCCCAATCTTCTAATTCCAGCTCATGGGTTGGTTTTTGCGTTTCCATACCAGCATTATTGACCCAGATATCTAAACTTCCGAATGTTTCGATTGCTGCTTTGAGCAGACGATCCATCCCTTCTTCTGTACTGACATCCGCTTCGACAGCTACTGCTTTGCCACCATTTTTTTCGATCTCGGCTACTGCTTCTTGTGCCCCTTCTTCATCCGAATGATAGTTGACAACCACACACATTTTTTCTTTACCAAAGCGTTCACAGATTGCTTTACCGATCCCTTTTGATCCTCCAGTTACTACTGCCACCTTATTTGTTAGATCTTTATACATATACTTTCCACCCTTCTTTTTCACCTACTGCATACTTCCTATATCAAGTGTACAATAGTACCCTGTCTTTTAGGCAAACGATACGCTTATTCGATCGATTTACTTTTTTCTATAATAAAAGAGTCAGCAAGCTACTTGCTGACTCGAATGATTTCACCAAAAAAGGCTTTTTTATTGTCTTCAGTTAAATTCAATACTTTTATTTAAAATAGTCCGCTGTTGCTTTTTCATCTGCTTTCAGTTGTTCAATCAATGATTCAACGTTTGGAAATTTCACTTGGTTTCTCAAAAAATGATGCCAACGGACTTTTACATGCTCTCCATAGATATCTTGAGCAAAATTTAAAATATATAATTCAACGGTAAGTTCACGATCATCACCAAAGGTATCATTATGACCGATTGATCCCATTGCTTGATACCACGTTTCACCAACTTTGATCTCTGAAACATAGACACCTTCTTTTGGAAGATGAACAGTACTTTTAACTTTGATGTTAGCTGTTGGGAATCCTAGCAGGCGGCCACGAGCATCGCCATGGACTACCACCCCTTCGACCTCGTAAGCAGCCCCCAATAAACGTGTTACTTCATTTATTTCTCCTGCGTTTAATAATTCACGTATCCGTGTCGAACTAATCTTCTTGCCACTGTCTTCTTCTTTTGGTACAGTGATGACTTCAAATCGATTCTTTGCATAACTTGGTAAGTGCGCTACATCTGCAATTTCTTTAGGTCCGTAAGTATAGTCAAAACCAGAAACAGCATATTTTGCATGAAGTCCTACGATATATTGATCAACAAATTCTTGTGGAGCTAAATGAGCAAACGATGACGTAAAATCGATTTCGTATAAATAATCAACACCTAATAAGGCCATTTTTTCTTCTTTTTGTTCCAGAGTAGTCAAATATTTTACTTGACTTGGATTTATTTTTTTGAAGACGATTGAAGGATGTTGGTTGAAAGTCATCAAAGCTAATTTCAATCCTTCTTTTTTGGCAATTTCTTTTCCCCGATTGATAACACGTTGATGGCCTAGATGTACCCCGTCAAAAAAGCCTAAAACAAGTACAACGTCTTCTGGTGGGATCTGATCTGCTTGATAAGGATGTCTAATTTTGATAATTTTCATTTTTATACCTCATTCCTCAACACTTTGCTTGGTTTTAATTTATTTTTTTCTTTTGGATTTGGCTGGTAAATACTTACTACTTTGTCTTGGTAAAAAAGTGCGATCTCTTCTGTCGGCATTTCTGCTAAGTTAAATACCTGGTAATCTAAGCGCATACCATTTTTAACTTTTTCCCAAACACGATCACTAATGTCTACTCTCTTAAAACGAGCGACACCAGCTTCTAGTGGCAATAAATGTTCTTCAAAGGTTCCTGCAAGCATATAATCTGCTACTTGCTGCAAAGTGATTGCCTGCTCCTTCTTCATTCCTCCACTAGCTGTTCGAGTTAGATCGGACATGTGAGCAGGATAGCCTAATTTTTTCCCAGTATCAACAGCAAGCGTTCGTACATAAGTCCCTTTCCCGCATACTACCTCAAAACGCCAAGATAGCAACCCCTTCTCTTGGTCCCAATGCACGTCACTTGTTCTTTCAAAACGTTCAATCTGCGCTTTACGCACGGGACGTGTAACTGTTTCATTGTTTCTGGCATACTCATAAAGACGTTTGCCGTTCACTTTGACAGCTGAATACATCGGTGGTATCTGAGTGATTTCCCCGATAAAACTTTTCATCGTTTCATCAATTTCTTCATCACTGATTAATCGATCAACTGTTTTACTTTCGACGACCTCACCAGATTTGTCTTCTGTCGTTGTACTAAATCCTAATGTAATCTCTCCTTGGTATACTTTTCCTGCATCGCTTAAATATTCGATAACTTTAGTCGCTTTTCCAAGGCAAATCGGTAACACACCATCAACATCAGGGTCTAACGTACCACCATGACCAATTTTTTTCATATGTAAGATTTTTCTTAATTTAAATACACAATCATGACTTGTCATGCCACGTTCTTTCCACAAAGGTAATAATCCGTCCATGTTTTTTCTCCCTATCCAATAAAATATCAACTTTGTCATTATAACACATCCCACAATAATGTGACGATTTTACCTTTTTTCGCTACGTTTTTATTATTTGGCAACAAACTTGTAATAAAACTTCACAAACCTGTAAATACAATTCATGTTATTCTCTTAGACAAAAGCAAGCTTGAATCCTTCATTTGCAGCCTTTGATTAAAACGAGTCGCAGCTTTTAAGGAATAAATGATCCTAGTCTTCCCCAAAACAAAAAACTGAGGATCATATACGAATCTCGAAAAGAGTCTGAAGTATAAATCTAACTCTTAATAAACGGTGTCCAAGAAGCCACTTCTTAAAAATAAGAGAGAATTTTTCAAAATAAGAAAAGCTATTTTAAAAGATTCTCTCTTATTCGTTTGGAGTTGACCGCTTCTTTCACAACCTGTTCGAGACACGTACAAATTGCTCATTTTTTTCTCATGTATTCTGTACAGTAAAATTATGGTACTGTGCGTTTGTCATTTTAAACTACTTGCATTGTGTAGTTTGAACTTTTTTTCTAAAAAATTGGATGATGGTGTAACTGCGGTATCTCTGCTTTATAAAAAGCTAAAACTAAAAAAACTACTAAAAAAGAGCTATAACCCCACTTCTTAAGGTTTATAGCTCTTTTTGTTTTAATCTTTATTTAAATTACGAAGCAACTCATCAATGTGGTTACCATACCCCACTGACTCATCTAATTCAAAAGTTAATTCAGGCGTTTTATAGATGCTTAAGTTGTGTCCTAATTCACGGCGAATCAGTCCACTTGCTTTTGCTAGGCCTTCCTGTGCTTTTTTCTTATCTGAAGCTAAGTCAGATAAAATACTATAATAGATGGTTGCTTGTTGTAGATCTCCCGTAACGTGGACATCAGTGATTGTCACGTTTTCTACACGAGGATCACGAACTTTTTTGCGTAAAATATCATTTACTTCTTTTAAAATTTCTTGACCGACTCGGCGGTCTCGATAGTTTGCCATATTGAGCGGCCTCCTAAAATTAATTTGTTTTGATTTCTTCCATAATGAAGCCTTCGATGACGTCATCGACTTTGATGTCATTGAATTTTTCGATCATTGCACCACATTCATAACCCATTTTAACTTCTTTTACATCGTCTTTGAAACGTTTCAAGCTAGCTAGTTGTCCTTCGTAAATGACGATACCATCACGGATCACGCGAACGCCACTATCACGTCGAATGTATCCTTCTGTGACATAAGCCCCAGCGATCGTTCCAACTTTTGATACTTTGAATGTTTCTCGAACGATCATTTGACCAGTGATTTTTTCTTCAAACTCTGGATCTAGCATCCCTTTCATCGCTGTTTCGATTTCTTCGATTGCTTTATAAATGATTCGGTGTAAACGAATGTCCACTTCTTCATTATCCGCTTGAATTTTAGCTTGTGGTGTAGGACGAACATTGAACCCAATGATGATCGCATTACTTGCTGCTGCAAGGGTTACATCACTTTCATTGATGGCACCAACTGCAGAATGGACGATTTTCACACGTACCCCTTCTACATCGATCTTTTGCAATGAAGCAGCCAATGCTTCTGCAGAACCTTGTACATCAGCTTTAATGATAACATTTACTTCTTTTAATTCGCCTTCTTTTAAGCTTTCAAACAAGTTGTCCAATGTTACCCGACTAGTGATCGCACGATGTTCTAACAACGCACGTTTGGCACGTTCTTCACCGGCTGCACGAGCAGTTTTTTCATCTTCAAAGACAACAAAGCGGTCACCTGCTTGTGGCACATCGTTTAACCCAGTGATCTCAACTGGTGTTGCTGGTCCAGCAGATTTTTCACGACGACCTAAGTCGTTGACCATCACACGCACACGTCCATAGGTATTTCCTACTACAATTGGGTCACCTACGTTTAAAGTCCCTTGTTGAACAAGTAATGTTGTAACAGGTCCTTTTCCTTTGTCTAGACGTGCTTCAATTACTGTACCAATTGCTCGTTGTTTAGGATCTGCTTTTAGATCCTCTACTTCCGCAACCAGCAAGATCATTTCTAGCAATTCGTCAATATTTTGACCAAATTTAGCAGAGATTTCAACGAAAATCGTTTCTCCACCCCAAGCTTCTGGAATCAATTCATATTCACTTAATTCTTGCATCACGTGTTGAGGATTTGCCCCTGGTTTATCAATCTTATTAACAGCAACGATAATTGGTACGCCAGCTGCTTTCGCATGGTTGATTGCTTCGACTGTTTGTGGCATAACACCGTCATCTGCTGCTACAACTAAGATCGTGATATCAGTGATACTTGCTCCTCGCGCACGCATACTTGTAAATGCAGCATGCCCAGGTGTGTCTAAGAATGTGATTGGTTTGCCATCAATATCGATTTGGTAGGCACCGATATGTTGTGTAATCCCACCAGCTTCGCCACTTGTTACTCGTGAATGACGTAATGTATCAAGTAATGTTGTTTTCCCGTGGTCGACGTGTCCCATGATTGTTACAACTGGTGGACGAGAAACCAATGTATCAGGATTTAATTCTTCTGGTTCAAAGAATTTGTCGATATCTGCGATATCTACTTGGATTTTTTCTTGTGGTTCCATCCCATAATCTGTTGCTAAGAGTTCAATCGTATCTTTATCTAGTGCTTGGTTTTGGTTGACCATTACGCCAAGCATAAATAATTTTTTGATGATCTCTGCTGGTTCACGATGGATTTTCTTCGCAATATCCGCAACGTTCATGCCTTCAGTATACTCTAATACTTCTGGTAACTCACGGAATTTACGTGGTGGTACAGCAGGTTTATTGGAAGTTTGTTGTTTTCCTTTTTTCCCTTTTTTGTTAAAACGATTGCGGTTGTTATTGTTAAATTTACCACGATTATTATTGTTGTTACGGTTTTGGTTACCACCTTGGTTTGATCCTTGGCGATTTTGGTTTCCGCCTTGTGTTGATCCTTGGCGGTTTTGATTGCCACTTTGTGTTGCTCCTTGACGGTTTTGGTTATTTCCGCCTCCATTATTACTTCGGTTTTGGTTTGTTGATTGGTTTTTTCCTTGATTCACTTGACCGCTCCCTTGACCGCGATCTTGATAGTTGCGGTTATTTTTTTGTTGTTTCGTTTTTGTTTCTTGTTTCTTTTGTTCATTCGGCTGGTTTGTGGCTGGCTTTTGGCTGGCTTGCTGTGCTGGTTTTTTATTCGTCTGTGGTTTTTTGAACGCTTGTTGCAACTTCTTTTCATCACCAGTTGTGATTGCTCCCATGTGATTCTTCACATTAATCCCAAGTTGCTGCGCCTTTTCCACAACGTCTTTACTAGGCTGATTTAATTCTTTTGCTAGTTCATAAATTCGTTTGTTGCTCATGCAATCACCTTCCTAACCTTCAATTAGCTCCTTGGTTTTCTTCGCAAAACCGTTATCTACGATTCCAAATACTTTGCGAGGCTTCCCAATCATCTGCGTGATTTCAGCTTCGGAAAATAGTTCAAAGCAAGGAACTTCATAATATGAACTCTTATCTTTCACTTTTTTCTTCGTATTCTCACTCGCATCATTTGCTACAAACACGATCTTTGCTTTCTGTTTACGAATGTCTGCAATGGTCAACTCCTCGCCGGTAATCAACTTACCAGCGCGCATCGCTAACCCAATGAGATTCATGGCTTTTTGCCGATTTCCTTCATTCATTTACCGAATAGCTCTTTTCGTGCTTTTTGATGGGTTACATAATCGAGTAACTCTTGGTAGAATTCATCTGTCAAAGTCGTTTCTAACGCCCGATCAAGAATCTTCTTATCCCAAGCTTGTTGTACTTCAGCTGGCTCAAGTGAGACATACGCACCACGGCCTGGCATTTTCCCAGTGGGATCAATCGATACTTCCCCTTCTTTGGAACGGGTAATTCGAATCATCTCTTTTTTGGGTTTCATTTCACCTGAAACCACAGATTTGCGTAAAGGAATCTTCCTTTGTTTCATCTCTTCGCCTCCTAAGCTAATTGTTAAGCATCTTGATCCGTATTTTCAACTGTTTCATCGTTGAAAGCAATCGTTTCATATTCATCATCTGTATAATCAGATTGAACGATCGCTTCATCATGAGCGACTTCTTCAGAAGCTTCTTCTTGATCTTGCGCTTGTTTTTCATAATATTCAGCCATATCTGATTCTGACTTGATATCGATTTTGTGATTTGTTAGTTTGGCAGCCAAACGTGCATTTTGTCCACGTTTACCAATCGCTAAGGATAATTGGTAATCTGGAACGACAACGGTACAAGCTTTAGGATTTTCTTCATCAAAAATCACATCGATCACTTGCGCTGGATTCAGAGCATTCGTGATAAATACCGCTGGATCTTCGTTCCACTCAACGATATCCATGTTTTCACCCTTTAATTCATTCACGATCGCTTGCACACGCTGGCCTTTTGGTCCAACACAAGTTCCAACTGCATCAATATTTTCATCATTTGAACGAACGGCTACTTTTGAGCGATCGCCCGCTTCTCTAGCAATGCTTACGATTTCAACGATCCCATCGTAAACTTCTGGCACTTCTTGTTCGAATAAACGGCGTAATAGATCTGGATGGCTACGGCTAACGAAGACTTGTGGACCTTTTGACGTATTTTCTACACGAGAAACGTACACTTTGATACGATCATGCGGTTGATAAAATTCATTAGGCATTTGATCTTGTTTCGATAAAACTGCTTCGATCTTTCCAAGATTTACATAGATATATCGTTTATCTTGACGTTCAACGATACCTTGCATAATGTCTTTTTCATACGCGCTGAACTCATTGTAAATGATGGTTCTTTCTGCTTCTCTGACACGTTGTAAAATAACTTGTTTTGCTGTTTGTGCAGCAATTCGTCCAAAGTCTTTTGGTGTCACTTCAAAACGGATGGTATCACCAATCTCATATGCCGGATTAATCAAAAGCGCATCTTTTAATGATACTTCTAATTGTGAATCCATTACTTCTTCAGTAACTTCTTTCACAGCATAGACGTGAATTTTCCCTTTCTTTTGATCAAATTCAACTTCAACATTTTGAGCTTGACCATAATGGCGTTTGTATGCAGAAACTAAAGCAGCTTCTAAAGCGTCGATCACGATTTCTTTTGAAATCCCTTTTTCAGCTTCTAATGCATCTAATGCGTTTAGCATTTCTTTACTCATTTTTCTGTTTCCTCTCCGTGATTAAAATTGGATCGCTAAGCGAGCTTTGGCAATATTTTTTCGGTCAAGAATTAATTCTTTTTCCCGTGTTTTTATGCGTATTTTCAATATCAGCTGTTCAGCATCAACTGATTGGAGAAATCCTTCATATTGTTTTTCTCCATCAACTGGTTGATAAAGAGAAACATGGATATATTCTCCAAGCGCTTTTTCGTAATCTTTCTCTTTTTTTAATGGGCGTTCTGCCCCTGGAGATGATACCTCTAGAAAATAAGCTTGTGGGATAGGATCTGGATCTGCTGCATCAAGTTTTTCGCTAAGTTTTTCGCTAACCCATGCACATTCTTCGATATCGATTCCGCCATCTTTGTCAATGAATACTCGTAAGAACCAACTTTTGCCTTCCTTCACAAATTCTACTTCGACAAGTTCAAAATTTTGTTCCTCTAAAATCGGAGTCACCATTGCTGTGACTGTTTCAACGACGCTACTCAAAAAGTTCGCCTCCTTAAAATTGCTTCCGTAATTCCATTAAAAAGAGTGAGCGAAAATTCCGCTCACTCACAGTTAGTATCATTACCTATAAATAACTATACCATATTTCATTTAAAATGACAAGCTTCCACGCTAACCCTTGATTAGAACATATCAAACAAGGAAAGTTGGTTTTCATCTGGAAGGTCTTTCAATACCCCGTTGTCGTTCATATACTCAATCAACGTTTTAGAAACTTTTCCTCGTGTAGCAAGATCTTCTTTTGATAAGAATGGTCCATCTTTTCGTGCTTCAACGATTTGTTTTGCAACGTTTGTTCCTAAACTTGGGACAGCTCTAAATGGTGCGATCAATGTGTCTCCTTCGATCACGAAGTTCACGGCATCTGATTTATATAGATCGATCATGCCAAAATGAAAGCCTCTTTCCAACATTTCATTCGCTAATTCAAGGACGGTCAACTGATTTTTCTCTTTGACTGAGGCATCCAAACCTTTATCTGTGATTTCTTTCATCGCTTGTTTTACCGCATCTTTCCCTTTACACATAGCCACAAGATTAAAATCATCCGCTCGAACTGAGAAATAGGCACAATAGTATAAAATAGGGAAATAGACTTTAAAATAAGCTACACGTAAGGCCATCAAAACATAAGCCGCTGCATGGGCTTTTGGGAACATATATTTGATTTTAGAACAAGAATCAATGTACCAATCTGGAACATTGTTTTCTTTCATGGCGGATAGATAGGTTTCTCGTAATTCATCAGGGATCTTGTTCCATAGCCCTTTACGAACGGTTTCCATAATCTTAAAAGCCATCCCACTATCTAATCCAGCATGGATCAAGTAAACCATGATATCATCCCGACAACCAATTACTTCAGCCAAAGTCGCATCCCCACGTTTGATCAATTCTTCTGCATTACCTAACCATACATCGGTCCCATGTGATAATCCGGAAATCTGTAAGAGTTCAGCAAAAGTCGTTGGATGTGTTTCTTCCAACATCCCCCGAACAAAGCGTGTCCCAAACTCTGGGATACCTAGTGTCCCTGTTTTAGAATAAATCTGTTCACTGGTAACGTTCAAGACATCTGGACCGGCAAAAATTCTCATTACTTCTGGATCGTCAGTTGGGATCGTTTGTGGATCGATTCCCGATAAATCCTGCAACATACGGATTACTGTCGGATCATCATGTCCCAGAATATCAAGCTTCAGTACATTATCATGGATAGAATGGAAATCAAAATGCGTTGTTTTCCATTCTGAATTTTGATCATCTGCTGGATATTGGATCGGTGTAAAATCATATACGTCCATGTAATCGGGAATAACGATGATCCCCCCTGGATGTTGTCCAGTCGTTCGCTTCACGCCAGTCGCACCTTTGGCTAATCGATCAACTTCAGCACTGCGAAATTGTAAATTATGATCTCGCTCATAACCTTTAACAAAGCCATAAGCTGTTTTATCGGCAACTGTACCGATTGTTCCTGCTCGATAAACATATTCTTCCCCAAACAAAACTTTCGTATAGTTGTGCGCTTCTGCTTGGTAATCACCTGAAAAGTTCAAATCGATATCTGGTACTTTGTCTCCATGGAACCCTAAGAACGTTTCAAAAGGAATATCATGGCCATCTTTATTTAATCGTGCGCCACATTTCGGACATTTTTTTTCAGGCATATCAAACCCCGAACCGTAAGTACCATCTTCAAAGAATTCTGAATACTGGCAATCAGGACAATAATAGTGAGGGGCCAATGGATTTACTTCAGTGATCCCAGTCATTGTCGCAACAAAACTAGAACCAACTGATCCACGTGAACCAACTAAATAACCATCTTCGTTACTTTTATGCACCAGTTTTTGCGCAATCAAATAGATCACAGAAAACCCATTCCCGTTGATCGAATTCAATTCTTTTTCTAATCGTTTTTCAATGATTTCTGGTAATGGATCACCGTACAACTGTTTAGCTCTGGTATAACTCAAATCAGAAATCTCTTCTTCAGATCCAGGAATTTTTGGCGTATACAAATCATCTTTCACCGGAATGACCTCTTCACAAAGGTCAGCAATCTTATTCGTATTGTCAACGACGATTTCTTTCGCTAGATCTTTTCCTAAAAAGTTAAAAGCAGTCAACATCTCATCTGTTGTTCTAAAATGCACATCAGGCAAACTATGTCGGTTCAACGGATTAGCCCCACCCATTGAATTAATCAAAATCTTCCGATAGATTGCATCTTCTTCATTAAGGTAATGCACATTCCCAGTAGCAACGACGATTTTGTCCAATGACTTTCCGATTTCAACTAGATTTTTGATGATTTCTTCTAAATCATGTTCATTTTTGACTAGTTCTTGCTCAAGCAATGGTGCATAGACCGCTTTTGGCATCACTTCAATATAATCATAAAATTTTGCTCGATTTCTAGCTTCTTCAATTCCTTTTTGCATCATTGCTTCGAAAATCTCACCTTTATCACAAGCAGAGCCAATGAAAAGATTCTCACGTAATTTCTTCAGTTGTGAACGAGGAATACGTGGGACACGTTCAAAATATTCCACATTCGACATCGAGATTAATTTGAATAAATCTTTTAATCCAGCTTGATTTTTCGCTAAGATCGTCACATGAAATGGCCTTGCTCGTTTATACGAATCGCCTTCTCCCACATGAGCATTGAGTTGATCATGGTAGAGCATCTCATGGTTTTCCATTGCTTCTTTAACGAAAATCCATGCTAAATGACCTGTCGCTTCAGCATCGTAAATCGCTCGGTGATGCTGTTCAAGACTGACACCAAATTTTTTAGATAACACACCTAGACCAAATCGTTTAAATTGAGGATACAAATATCTGGCTAATTCCAGCGTATCGATGACTGGATTTGTCGCCTCTGGGATTCCATATTTTGCATAACTTGTATTCAAGAATCCCATATCAAACGCGGCATTATGGGCGACCAGAATCGAATCTTTTGAAAATTCGAGAAACAGACGTAGGACTTCTTCTTCTGATTTAGATCCTCGTACCATTTCATCTGTGATCCCAGTTAGATCAATCGTTGTGCGGGAAAGTGGGTGTCCGGGATCAATAAATTCATCAAAGCTTTCAATGACATTCCCTTTATACATCTTGACCGCAGCTAATTCGATGATCGTATCATAAACAGCAGATAGTCCAGTGGTTTCCACGTCAAATACGACATATGTTCCTTCATTCAAAGAAACATGTTCATCATTGTAAGCAATCGGCACACCATCATCTACGACATTGGCTTCAACCCCATAAAGAATTTTCACGCCTGCTTTTTTACCGGCACTATGCGCTTCAGGAAATGCTTGTGCCCCTCCATGATCCGTGATCGCAATCGCTTTGTGTCCCCATTTTCCAGCTTGAGCCACAAGGTCAGAGATACTATTGGTTGCATCCATCGTACTCATATTACTATGAACATGTAATTCCACTCGTTTCTCATCGTCAGGAGCATAGTCTTTACGAGGTGCATGCTTCACCTCAATGATATCTTGTGCATTCATCACCAGGTCTCGCACAAATGTATCTTCTTGGATACTTCCTCTAACTTTTAACCAGCTTCCTACGCTGATTGCATCAAAGATTTGTTCATCTTTTTCATTATTTGAAAATTTCTTAACAATAAAAGAAGAAGTATAATCGGTGATTTTTAACGTTAGAATCTTACGTTTTGAACGTAGCTCACGCACTTCTTTATCAAATACATAGCCTTCCAAGGTCACACGACGTTCTTCTTCAACGATATTGATCATTGGTGTTGTCGGTTCATCTGCTGGAATATTACGACCTAACTGGATCGGTCCATCTAGTACAGGAAGTTGCTCTTTTCTTTCTTTTTTCTTTTGTTCATGGACAATCAAACTTTCCGCAGCTTGCTTCATGAACGCTTCTGCTTGTTCTTGCTTCCGCTCTTCAAACAGTTTTAGCACACGTTCTGCTTGTTCTTCATCAATTTCAGGTTCGATACGAAATTTAGGGAACCCGTAGCTGACAAACAGCGTTTCAACTAAAGGTAGATATTGTTGCTTTAAATAATTAATCGCGCCATTGCTATCGACTGGCAAGACAATTTTCTTTTCCTTCAATATAGGGACTTGTGTTTTTAAAACTTGTTGAGCCAACGGCGTATCGCATTGTTGGCTTTCTAAAGCTTGTGCCCAATAATCTTGTAATAATTTTTCATCAAACTGCTGATCATCAGCTTTGATAGTTAATCTGATCTGTGCAATATCTTTAAATGCCAGTGTCAAATTTTGGAGCAATGATCGATAAAGCATGATCGGTAAAATTTGAGTAAAGTGTAGGGTAAACTCCCACAATCTTGATTTGCGGTGAACCACTACACGCTCCATTTCGCCAGCAGAGATTAGTGGATGATTTTTTTCCACTTCTTCTAGTTGGATTTGTTCCAACAATTTTTCAAATAACTCTCGTTTTTCTGACAAAACCATACGCCCTTTCTGACGAGGACAAATCAATGCTATTTCATTTGAACCTCTTCTTCTTTCAGTACTATTTAGTATACCCGTTTTTACATGGATTTACATTAAAAAAACGACAAAGAATTTTCTTTCTCGTTCTAAATCGTTGATTACTTAGCTAAATGAATCCTCACAACGTAAGCTGATTGGTACTCCTTGCTCTTGCAACGTAGTTACATGCAGTTCGCCCCAATCACATAACGCATCTAACACACTACTTAATGTTTGACCATATTCACTTAAGGAATAAACAACTTTTGGTGGAACCTGATGATATGAGGTTCGTACAACAATACCGTCTGCTTCTAATTCACGCAATTGTTGAGTCAACATCTTTTGGCTAAGATTAGGAATTTTTCGTTTTAAGTCGCTGGGACGAAGCGGACTGTGACGCAGGTTGCATAAAATAATCGGTTTCCATTTCCCACCGATAACATCCATCGTGGCTTCTACACCAATATTATACGTTTTTTCAATCATATTTCCCTCCTAAAATCCTTTTACTATCCAATAGTTACTTTTTAGACACTATAGCACAATAAAGTAGGTACTATCTATTAGAGCCTATCTAGTATACATTATATCTATTGAAAATTAAAGGAGGAGTATAGATGATCCATTCATTGAATGATCGAATCATGTTAAATAACCAAATAGAAATTCCAGGGATAGGACTTGGTGTCTTTCAAATCCCTGATACCCAAACTGCTGAAGTAGTCAAAGAAGGCATTGTAAAGGGCTATCGGTTGATTGATACTGCTCAAATATATGATAATGAAATTGGTACAGGAATCGGAATCAAAGAAGGGCTGAAAGCTGCTGGAATTTCTCGAGAAGAACTATTCGTAACCTCCAAAGTCTGGAACGATCATTTAACCTATGACGAAACGATCCAAGCTTTTGAAACCAGTTTAGCACGTCTAGGACTAGACTATCTAGATCTTTATTTAATCCATTGGCCTGGCGAAGATGCATTTTTAGAGTCATGGCGTGCTTTGGAACAATTATATCAAGCGGGGAAAATCAAAGCGATTGGTGTTAGCAATTTTCAAATCACTCATTTAGAAAAATTATTGACACACGCAAATGTCATTCCTGTTCTCAACCAAGTGGAACTACATCCAAAGTTATCTCAAATTGAACTACGCAATTTCTGCGCAAAACATGCAATAAAGATCCAAGCGTGGTCTCCTTTGATGCAAGGGAAACTATTGAATCACCCAACTATAGTAGAGATTGCTGAAGCGCATCATATTACTCCAGCCCAAGTAATCTTACGTTGGGATGTCCAGCAAGACATCTTATTAGTGGTCAAGTCAGTTAAGCCCGAACGAATGAAAAGTAATGCTGACATTTTTGATTTCGTTCTTTCTGAAGATGAAATGACGGTTTTGAATGCACTGAACGATCATTTTCGGGTAGGGCCAAATCCTGATACATTCGATTTTAAATAAAGGAGGAAGATGTAAGATGGAACTAGGTTTATCTCATAAGGTTGCGTTAGTCACTGGCTCAACGAAAGGCATCGGAAAGGCCATTGCGATCGAATTGGCAAAAGAAGGTGCAGATGTCATCATCAATGGTCGTCACGCACCGCTTGTTGATCAAGTGGTCACTGAATTAAAAGCAAAATTCCCCCAAACTAACCCTCAGCGTGCGCCATTTGATTTAGCAGATCCAGAAGCACGGCAAGAACTGTTTACGCAATTTCCTACAATAGATATTTTGATCAATAATATGGGGATTTTTGAACCGATGGATTATTTAGCTATCACAGATGATATTTGGGAACATTTTTTCCAAGTCAATGTTCTTGCTGGAAATGCATTAGCCAAAAATTATTTACCTAAAATGTTGAAGCAAGATTTTGGTCGTATCCTTTTTATTGCGAGTGAAGAAGCAGTGATGCCTTCAGGTGAAATGGCTCAATACAGTATGACCAAAACAATGAATCTTTCTTTAGCAAAAAGTTTATCCAAATTGACTGTTGGCTCTCAAGTGACCGTCAACACGATCATGCCTGGCTCCACCTTGACAGAGGGCGTTCAAGGAATGTTAACAACAATGTACGCAGACAGCCAATTGCCTGAATCTGAATGGGAACAAGATTTTATGAAAAATCATCGTCCACTCTCACAGATCCAACGCTTGATCCGACCAGAAGAAATCGGGCGTTTTGTTGCATTTGTTTCTAGCCCCTATGCAACTTCTTTTTCTGGCGCTGCCTTGCGACTTGATGGAGGATTGGTGCCAACGATTTATTAAGAACGATTTTGTAACACAAATCAATTTCTTCTTACTAAAGAGCCAGTATGATTTTTCATTCGAACAAATGTGAGAAACAAAAAACGAAGGATACCGAGCCAAAACTTGCCTCAGTCTCATTAGAAAAAAGACAAGCCCAACTATTTGTTAGGCTTGTCTTTTATTTCAAGCAAGAATTTTCTTTCTTGACTGTATTTTATTGATTTAAAAGAATGGGTAACGTATTTGCTAGCTCTTCTTTGCGAACTTCAACCATTTCCCCAGTTTTCTTAATTTTGACTTCAACGATACCATCCACCGCTTTTTTACCTACTGTAATTCTAATTGGACAGCCAATTAAATCGGAATCTGCAAATTTCACACCTGCACGCTCATTACGATCGTCAACGAGTACTTGATAACCAGCAGCCAACATCGTTTGTTCAACTTCTTCGGTTAAGTTCGTTTGGTTTTCGTCTTTTAGATTCATTTGAACAACATGTAAATCAAAAGGCGCGATTCCTTTAGGCCAGTTAATGCCATTTTCATCTGAATTTTGTTCAACGATTGCTGAAAGTAGACGACTTACGCCAATTCCGTAACAACCCATAATGACAAATTTTTCACGTCCATTTTCATCTAATACGGTTGCGCCCATTGATTCACTATAGCGTGTGCCTAATTTAAAGATATGTCCGATTTCGATTCCACGTGTAAATGCCAATACACCATTATTATCAGGTGATGGATCTCCTTCTTGAACAAAGCGAAGGTCTTCATATGAGATCACTTCAAAATCTCGTTCTGGGTTGACATTCACATAATGGAACCCAGTTTCATTCGCTCCAGTAATAGCGTTCGCTAAGTCTTGGACATGACGATCAGCGTAGACTTTTACTTCTTCTGCTACACCGATTGGACCAACAGAGCCGAAATCTGCTCCTAGGTATTTTTGAGCATCTTCTTCTGTTGCTTCTTCTAAGAAATCAACCGCTAAAAAGTTTTTCAGTTTCACATCATTGACATCGTGGTCCCCACGTACTAATACCAATACTGGGTTTTCGTCTGCCATAAATAAAACAGATTTAATGATTTTTTGTGGTTCAGTTTCAAAGAAGTTCGCTACTTCTTCAATCGTTTTTACATCTGGTGTCGCAATTTTTTCTAATTCAAGTTGTGTTTCATGTGATTTTTTAGGGACATAATAACTTGTCGCCATTTCTAAGTTAGCGGCATAATCGCTTTCTGTTGAGTAACAGATCGTATCTTCACCGATTTCTGAGATCGCCATGAATTCTTTTGAATCTTTACCACCCATTGCGCCACCATCACCAATGATTGCTCGGAAATCTAACCCACAACGTTTGAAAATCTCAGTATATGCTTTTTCATAATCTTTATACGCTTCATCTAAACTTTCTTCTGATGAATGGAAAGAGTAAGCATCTTTCATAATAAATTCTCTGCCACGTAATAACCCAAACCGTGGACGTTTTTCATCACGATATTTTGTCTGGATTTGGTAAAGGTTCAACGGCAATTTTTTATAGGAATTGACTTCATTGCGAATCAATTCAGTAAATGTTTCTTCATGAGTTGGACCTAAGATCATTTTGCGATCATTACGATCATTGAGACGATATAAATTTGGGCCGTAAGTTTCATAACGACCAGATTCTTCCCACAATTCCGCAGGTAAGAGAGCTGGCATCAACATTTCGACAGCGCCAATCTTTTCAAATTCTTCACGCATGATCGTTTTTAATTTTTCCAATACACGATTAGCAAGAGGCAAATAAGAATAAATACCAGCTGAAACTTGGCGAATATACCCTGCTCTTAATAAAATTTGATGACTTAGTACTTCTGCATCATTTGGAACTTCTCGTAATGTTGGAATCAACATTTTTGATTGTCTCATTCTATATACTCCTTCATTTCTCATATAATCATTTATCGTTTGTAATTATACCCTATTTATAAACTTTTTCTAGAAAAAGAATCGTTGGATATCATTCCATGTGACTAATACCATTAAAAGCATCAATAAACCGAAGCCTGCTAATGTGATAAAGCCTTCTTTTTCTTGGCTGATTGGTTTTCCACGAATCCCTTCCACGACGTTCAAGACAAGCTTTCCTCCGTCAAGCGCTGGAATTGGTAATAAGTTAACGATTCCCAAATTCATCGAAAGAATGGCCATCAAGCTAATGACCGTTAATATTCCTTGATCTGCAGCTTCTGAAGATAATTGGAACATCATTACAGGACCGCCCAATTTATTTAAACTAAAGTTTGTAAATAATGAGCCTAGTGCTTTAAAAATTTCTAATGAACTACTGAAAGCTTGTTGTGTTCCTCCAATGATTTTGTCAAAAAATCCCGTTTTCATTGGTGCTTTGATTCCTAATTGCCCATATTTTTTTCCATTCGATTCTACCACGCCTGGTGTTACTGAAAGGGTTTGTTTCTGACCATTGCGCTCGACTTCAACATTGAGTTTTTTCCCAGGATTCTCGGTGATCGTAGCCGTTAGATCTCCCCAAGAATGAATGGCATTACCATTGATCTCCAAGATTTTATCATTTTCTTTTAAACCAGCAGTTTGTGCTGCACCATTAGGTAAGACTTCGCCAATTTGATTCGTGTTAGTGACTTGAACTCCGCCATGCATAAAAGCAAGCAGAATAAATAACAAAATAGCTAACAAGAAATTATTCATTGGTCCTGCGAAATTCGTCAACATCCGTTGCCATAATTTGGCTGATTGGAACTGCACGTCTTTTGGAGCGATTCGAAGTTCTGTGCCATCGGCTTCAATGATCGAAGCATCATGCGCGACAGAATAAGTCACTTCTTGTTCTTCCTCGCCATTGACATAGCCAGTAATCGTTAATTCTTCTTCAAGATCATAACGAATCAATTCCATCGGGATACTATTTGTAAGCTGTACTTTTTTACTTAAATTGATTTTCTCTACGATACCATCAGAATTTAATAAAAGAGATAACGGCATTCCCGGAGCCATCTCTGTTTCATCGTCCCCGTTTCCTGCCATCCTCACATAACCTCCGATTGGCAATAAACGTAGTGTATAGGTAGTTCCGTCCTTAGCTTGATGCCCATAAATTTTGGGTCCCATACCAATTGCAAACTCTCGAACGAGAATTCCTGATCGTTTCGCAAAGAAGAAGTGTCCAAATTCATGAACAATGACCAAAATGCCAAAAACAATAATAAATGTAATAATTGTTTTCATTTTACATTCTCCTTTACTTTTTTTTAGGTTAAATAAAACATCTTAATTTTACCATATTAATAGCTATTCACCAATAGCCCTAGTTTTTTTAAAGAAAAGAGGTGGCGCTGGAAATAATCAATTTTTAGAAATAAGCCGAATAATCCAAAACTATTTTTCTTCTGGATTATTCGGCTTATTTTCTGAACGAACAACTTCTAAGACACCACGTATTCTTTTTTGAGTAAGATGTGAACATTAAACTCGCATATTGATTTGAAAAAAGATAATGCTTCATTCCCATACCCATATTTAGTTAACAACTCATTGGCATACTATTAAACTATTGTTATTTATAAATGAGTAGACGATTAGGCAAGTGCTCATTCAAGTCTTTGATGATCACTAAATCAATCCAAATAAATGCATGATTGGAAAGACAAAAAGCAAACTATCAAAACGATCTAGTATCCCGCCATGCCCTGGTAAGATATTCCCAGAATCTTTGACATCGTAGTGACGTTTGATCGAAGATTCAACGAGATCACCAAATTGTCCCACGATCGATAAGAGCATCGTTACAAGGAGCATGAAGAACAGCCCATGTCCAAATAATTCTTTGGCTGGATAGAACAAGAAGTACAACAAAGCAACGACTAATGCACTAGCAATACCACCTAATGCTCCTTCGATTGTTTTATTTGGTGAAACATCTGGACTTAACTTATGTTTTCCGTATTGTCTTCCAACCATATAAGCACCGATATCAGTTGCCCAAACGACAAATAATCCAAAGAGCAAGACTGCCAAACCTTCTGTTCTTGCATTGACGAAATTTTGAAATCCAATACCTACATATAAACTAGTAATTACCGGGAACCCCGCTTCATCAATCGTATAGGTATTCTTTGAAATAACTGATGTCCCTAACAAGATCATGACGATCAAGTAAAAGAGCATAAACGTGCTTGTCTTCTCCGGTAAAAAGAAAAACCAACGTTCTTTTGGTAGAACTAAAATAACTGCTCCAATCGCTGATAATATTCCTTCAAAACTTAACAACGTCAAGCCCTTCATACGGAATAACTCATAGACACCGACGACTGCTAACAAAGCTGCTACAAATTCGATTGTGATTCCACCGATCCATATAATTGGTATAAATAGGACCAGGGCAATAGCAGCTGTGATCACTCGTTGCTTCATGACTGATCTCCTTCTTTCTCTGTTTTCTTCACGCCACCGAAACGACGGTCTCTGTTTTGAAATGCTGCGATTGCTTCTTCTAGATGCGCCCCATCAAAATCAGGCCACAAAGCTTTTGTGAAATACAATTCGCTGTATGCAAGTTGCCAAAGCAAGAAGTTACTAATTCTTTCTTCCCCACTTGTTCGAATAACCAATTCAGGATCCCGCCATTCGGTTGGCAAAAAACCAGTCATGAGATGATCTGCAATCAGTTCTTCGTCAATAGCTTCAATCGCAGTTTCTTCATTTTTGACTTCTTCAGCAATTTTTTTGACTGCTGTCACAATCTCTGCTCTGCTTCCATAATTCAAAGCAAAGTTAAGGATCATTCCAGTATTATCTTTTGTTTGCTCAATTGCTCGACGAACAGCATCTTGTGTATGTTCAGGTAATACTTCTTCATAGCCCATGACACGAACCTGAACGTTTTCTTTGATCAATTCTGGAACAAATGTATCAAAAAAATCCACTGGAAGTTGCATCAAAAAACGGACTTCATCTTTTGGTCGTTTCCAATTTTCTGTTGAAAAAGCATAGAGGGTTAAAACTTTCACACCTAAACGAGAAGCTTGTTTGGTTACTTTTTTAACTGTCTCCATCCCTTCTTTATGTCCAGCAACTCGAGGTAAACGTCGATTTTGGGCCCAACGACCATTTCCGTCCATAATGATTGCGATATGCTGAGGAATGGGACCTTCAGCCGCAAAATGAAAATCACTTTTTTCTTGAATATACTTGTTTTTTTGCGGAAAAAAACGTAACATTCTTTTTCCTCCTATACTTAAAAGTTACCACTATCTTTAGTATTATATCAATTTATCACGTGATTTCCTATGCTGGATTACTTTTTTTAGTTATTTCTACGACTTTTTTCTTATTTTTTAACTTTTGCTATAAAAAAAGCCTAGGACAAGAAATCGTCCAAGGCTTTTTAGTAGGTATAAAAATACATAAACGGCATTGATAAAAGACTGATTCTACCAAGCTTTATGATTAAACTTCCAGTAATTCTTGTTCTTTGTCACTAGCGATTTTATCTACTTCTTTGATGCTTTCATCGGTTAGTTTTTGTACTTCTTTTTCTAATCCACGTAGATCATCTTCTGTGATATCGCCATTTTTTTGTTGTTTTTTGTATTCATCAATTGCATCACGACGAATGTTACGAACAGCGATTTTTGCATTTTCTGCTTCTTTTTTTACATCTTTTGCTAATTCTTTACGACGTTCTTCAGTTAATTGAGGAATAATTAAACGAATGACATTCCCATCATTGGTTGGACTGATTCCAATATCACTTGCCATAATTGCTTTTTCAACATCTTGTAAAATGCTCTTATCAAATGGAGTGATCATTAAAACACGTGCTTCCGGGATTTGGATTGAAGCCATTTGGTTCAAAGGTGTTGGTGCACCATAATAATTAACTGTGATTCGATCAAGTAAACTTGCATTGGCACGTCCTGCACGAATTTGTCCAAGCTCACGTTGTAAATTTTGTGCTGCTTTTTGCATTTTTTCTTTTGCTTCTGTCATAATTGCATCTGCCATTTTTTATTTCCCCCTTACAGTTGTTCCGATATTTTCGCCTAAGATTGCACGACGGATATTTCCATGTTCATTTAAATTAAAGACAAGCAATGGGATGTCATTGTCCATGCTTAGTGAGCTAGCGGTAGAGTCCATTACCTGCAACCCTTTTGCAATCACTTCTAAATGAGTCAATTCTTCAAATTTCACAGCATTTGAATCTAATTTTGGATCAGCTGAATAAACACCATCAACATTGTTTTTAGCCATTAAAATAACATCAGCGCCAATCTCAGCTGCGCGTAATGCTGCAGTAGTGTCTGTTGAAAAGTATGGATTCCCAGTTCCACCTGCAAAAATCACGATTCGGCCTTTTTCTAAATGACGTTCTGCTTTTCTGCGAATATATGGTTCAGCAATTTGTCGCATTTCGATTGATGTTTGGACACGTGTTGGCACACCAACATTTTCCAAAGTATCTTGCAACGCTAAAGCATTCATTACAGTTGCCAGCATCCCCATGTAATCAGCTTGAGCACGTTCCATTCCCATCTGAGCACCGATTTGTCCGCGCCAAATATTGCCGCCGCCTACCACGATAGCCATTTCAACGCCTAATTCGTGTACTTCTTTGATTTCTTGGATGATTTCTTTAATAACAGGCGGTTTAATTCCAAAGCCTTCATTCCCAGCTAAAGCTTCTCCACTTAATTTTAAGACAACACGCTGATATTTCGGTGTGACCATGTTCATTCCTCCAATATTTTCTATTGCTATTTTACCATATTCAGGTAATTTAGCCACTAAAAGTCTAACTATTTGTACCTATGCCTAAAAAAAAGAGCTGTGACATACGTCGCTGCTCCTTTTTAATTCCAAATAAGCATACTATCTAATGTTGATCCAACATTTAAAAAGTGACTCGCAAAATGAATCAACATTAGATAACATATACTCAATTTTCAGAATTATTTTTTCACTTGGTTCATAACTTCTTCAACAAAGTTGTCTTCGCGTTTTTCGATTCCTTCGCCAACTTCAAAGCGTACAAAAGTTTTCACTGTAGCACCTTTAGAAGCAACATATTTTTCAACAGTCATATCAGGATCTTTAACGAATGGTTGGTCAACCAAAGCGATTTCTGCTTTAAATTTCTTCAAGCGTCCTTCTACCATTTTTTCAACGATATTAGCAGGCTTACCTTCGTTTAAAGCTTGTTCTGTAAGAACAGTTTTTTCATGTTCTAATTCAGCTTCAGGAATTTGAGTTTCGTTTACATAGCGAGGATTGATTGCAGCTACGTGCATAGCAACGTCTCTTGCTACAGATTCATCAGTTGTTCCATCTAAAACAGTCAATACAGCGATACGTCCGCCCATGTGTAAGTAACCACCGAAAGCAGCGTTATCTTCTTTTTCAACTACTTCAAAACGACGGAAGCTGATTTTTTCTCCGATTACTTGTGTTGCTTCGATCAAGTCAGATTCGATCGTACCTTTTTCTGTTTTGATCTTCATTGCAGCTTCCATGTCTGCAGGTTTGTTTTCTGCAACAAGTTCAGCGATTTCTTTCACTAGATCTTGGAACATTTCGTTTTTAGAAACAAAGTCTGTTTCTGAGTTAACTTCAACGATTGCTGCAGTATTTCCTTTGATTGCTACTGAAGCTAATCCTTCAGCTGCAATACGATCATTTTTCTTAGCTGCTTTAGCCATTCCTTTTTCACGTAAAAGATCTACTGCTTTTTCCATATCGCCTTCTACTTCAACTAATGCTTTTTTCGCATCCATCATACCTACGCCTGTCATTTCGCGTAGTTCTTTTACCATTTTAGCTGTTACATCTGCCATTATTGTATCCTCCTATAGTTTCTTTTTAAAAAAAGCTGTTTCAAAGGAGAGTGAGGCTTGTCGCCTAGCCTTTGAAACAGCTCCATCATTTAAAAATTATTCTGCTGAAGTGTTGTCGCCTTCTACAACGTCAACGATTTCTTCGATTGAAGTAGCATTGTTTTCTACTACAAAGTCTTCTTCAACTACTTGGTCTTCCCCTTGGTTACCTTCGATAAATGCATCAGCCATTTTTGAAGTAATCAATTTAACCGCACGAATTGCATCGTCATTTGAAGGGATAACTACGTCGATTTCGTCTGGGTCGCAGTTTGTATCAACCATAGCTACGATTGGGATATTTAATTTATGCGCTTCTTGAACAGCAATGCGCTCTTTACGTGGGTCAACGATGTACATTACATCTGGAATTCTTGGCATATCAGCGATACCACCCAAGAATTTTTCAAGACGTTCACGTTGTTTGTTCAAACCAGCAACTTCTTTTTTAGGTAGAACTTCAAAAGTTCCATCTTCTTCCATTGCATTGATTTGTTTCAAACGGCTGATACGTTTTTGGATTGTATCCCAGTTAGTCAATGTTCCACCTAACCAACGATGGTTTACAAAGTATTGTCCAGCACGTGTTGCTTCATCTTTGATTGCTTCTTGTGCTTGCTTTTTCGTACCTACGAATAAAGCTACGCCGCCTTCTTCTGCAACGCTCTTCATGTAGTCATAAGCTGCATCTACTAACTTAACAGTTTTTTGTAAGTCGATGATGTAGATTCCGTTTCTTTCTGTGAAGATATATTTCTTCATTTTTGGGTTCCAGCGACGAGTTTGGTGACCAAAATGTACGCCGGCTTCTAGTAATTGTTTCATTGAAATTACTGCCATTTTTGTTTCCTCCGATTTGGTTTTTATTTTTCCTCTCCCTGTCTTTCACCTCGCTGACAAACTTTTTCAAGCACCTATCAACGATCCAACAGGAATGTGGATTTGTTGATGCAAAAAGCATCTTTAAACATTATACAAGTAACCTACCTGTATAGCAATAGCTAAAGAGACATTCTTGCTCAACATTCAATATTTTACCTGACTTGCTAGTAAATATCAAGAGAAATCTCTAGTTGCCTCTGCATTTATTCTCATCTTTTATGCTTTACTCTCTCATTAACAAATGATCATAATTCCTAGAGTTATCTCATAAATCAGAATAATATTGGGCAACTCGAATTTTTTTTGATATGATACATGTGAAATCTTTCGTAAAGGAGAAAGAATATGCGTAAATCTGAGCGACATTTACTTATTAAACAAGTGATCGGGGAATTTACGATCCGTACACAAGAAGAACTCTTGGCCAAACTGGAGGATTATGGTGTGACAGCGACACAAGCTACGATTTCCAGAGATATTCGTGACTTAAAAATCGTAAAAGTACCAGATGAAAATGGCGTTTCCCATTTTGTTCTTTTTCAAGGAAAAAAAGGACTCGAAGCAAAAACAGATGATGAAAAACGGTTAGTCCAAATGATCGAAGACATCGTGTTAAAAGTGGAACGGGTCCATTTTCTGACGGTCGTCCATACCTTACCAGACAACGCACATCTTTTCGCTGCCGTTTTAGACGATATCAAACCACCTCATATCGTCAGTACGATTGCCGGGTTCGATACAACCATTATCATTTCCAAAGATGAAGAAGAAGCAAAATTGGTGGAAGCCTTCTTACATGCTCCCAAAGAAACAACACTTTTTTAAGCCAACTAAATTTAATCAACGCAGCATGAATCAATGAATGGATGATATCTGTCCCAATCACTTCTATATAAAATAAACCGCCCCTCACGAAAGCTACTATTATAAGTAAGCCTTTCGTAAGGGACGGTTTATTTGTGTACGTTACTTTTCTTACATTTTATCTGGTGCGTGTAAGCCAAGCAAACGTAAATCTTCTTTTAACAAGACTGTTACAGCATAAACTAATGCTAAACGCGCTTCTTTTTGGTCATCTTCAACTAAAATTTTAGTATGTGCATAATATTTATTAAATGCTTGAGCTAACTTGATTGCATGTTTCGCAATAATAGACGGTTCGTATTTTTCACCTGCTTGTAAAACAGTTTCTGGGTATTTTTGAATCAATTTTACAACTTCCCAGCTGTTTTCATCATTCAAGGCGTATTCTTGATCTGTCGATGGCGTAAAGTCGGCTTTTGCTAACAAGCTGACAGCACGAGCATGCGTATATTGTACATAAGGTCCTGTTTCACCTTCGAAACGGACAACTTCTTCTAAATTAAAGTCAAATGTATTTAGGCGATCGTTTTTTAAATCATGGAAGATAACTGCGCCAACACCGACTTGTTTAGCTACCACATCTTTATTTTCTAAATCAGGATTTTTCTCACTGATCTGTTCTTTAGCAGAGTCAATGGCTTCATTTAGCACTTCTTCAAGTAAAACAATTTTCCCTTTACGTGTTGATAGTTTTTTACCACCTTGAGTAATCAATCCGAATGGGATGTGATGCATATCATCTGACCAATCAAAGCCTAATTCTTTAAGAACAGCTTTCAATTGTTTGAAGTGATAACTTTGTTCGTTTCCGACAACATACAATGATTGTTTAAAATCATAGGTGCGTTTGCGGTAAAGAGCTGCTGCTAAATCACGAGTGATATAAAGTGTTGCACCATCTGATTTCTTGATCAACGCTGGGTTCAAATCATAAGCTGATAAGTCAACGATTTCAGCACCTTTATCTGCTTGCAATAAATGTTTTTCTTCTAAAAGTTCTACGATTTCATCCATTTTATCGTTATAGAAAGCTTCACCATTTAAAGAATCAAAACGAACTTCTAATAGATCGTAGATTTTATTGAACTCTTTCATAGATTCGTCGCGGAACCATTGCCATAATTCAATGGCTTCTTTGTCGCCTTCTTCCAAACGTTTAAACCATGAACGTGCTTCATCATTCAATTCTGGTTCTGTTTCAGCCACTTCATGGAATTGAACATACAGACGCAACAATTCATTGATTGGTTCAGAACGTACTGCTTCTTCTGAACCCCATTTTTTATAAGCCACAATCAGTTTCCCAAACTGTGTGCCCCAATCTCCTAAATGATTGATACGAATCGGGTTGTAGCCTAATTTTTCCATGATAAATCCGATGGAGTTCCCGATAACTGTAGAACGCAAATGCCCCATTGAAATCGGCTTTGCAATATTAGGAGAAGACATATCGATTGGTACGTTTCCGTTATTTCCGATGGAGCTGTCGCCATAATGTTCTTTTTCTTTCACGACAGAAGCCAAAACTTCTTTACTGATCATCGCTTTATTCATAAAGAAGTTTAAGTAAGGACCAACCACTTCGATTTTTTCAAAGTTTGTTGAATCGATTTTTTCTGCTAGGTCAGCTGCAATTTGTTGAGGGGCTTTTCGATAGATTTTCGCTAATGAAAAGGCAGGAAAGGCTACATCCCCATGGTCTGCAGATTTTGGATTTTCTAATAGTTTTTCTACTTGTTCCATTGTAAGATCGTCTTTGACAACGTCATAGATCGCTTTTGATACAATATCTTTGTTATTCATTTACATTCCTCCTATAAATACTTTTGTTTGCTGAAAACAAAAAAATCTCTAGTGATCATAGATAACTATGATCACTAGAGACGAGATATCCCGCGGTACCACTCCAGTTGTCCTATTTGCTAGGACCAGCTTCATCTGATATCGGTTGATAGCCGTCTGTCTTAGACAGAGTTCTCCAAGTGCGCTTCATTGTATCCTCTCGTTTGGCTTTCACCACACCCAAACTCGCTTTGATCAAGTAAATACAATTACTCTCTTGTTCAACAAACTATGAAATTATTATATTAATTGAATTATAGCAGAAAAAAAAACTGCTGGCTAGGGATTTCTTATAAAAAATGTCCAGAAGGTCTAAAGGAGAAGAAATACCAACTGGACACTTTTTAACATAGTTCATTTCCTAAGAAAAAGAATTCTTAGTTATCCGCTACGATGATCGTTCCTTCTTCAGACGCGAGAAGGTTCTCGATATTTTCTAAAGAAGTAATAATCGCTTTAGCTTTTGGTTTTGCCTCAACAAAGGCAATTGCCGCTTCGACTTTTGGCAGCATACTTCCTGGTGCAAATTGATTTTCATCAATGTATTGCTTCATTTCTGAAACTGAAACAGTTTCTAGTTTCTTTTGATCTGGTTTTTGATAATTTACATAAACATTATCTACTCCAGTTAAAACGATCAATAGATCTGCATCGATGATTTCCGCTAATTTTTCAGAAGCAAAATCTTTATCGATAACCGCTTCTCTACCTTCTAAACCAGTTGCCGTTTCCACAACAGGAATTCCGCCACCACCAACAGAGACTGTAATCACGCCTTGTTCTACTAACGTTTCAATCACTCGTGCTTCTTTAATTGAAATTGGTTTAGGAGAAGCCACTACTTTACGCCAGCCACGACCAGCATCTTCTTTAAAGGTTACTGTTGAATCAGCTTTCATTTGTTCATTGGCTTCTTCTTCGGTATAGAATGGTCCTACTGGTTTGCTTGGGTTTTTAAATGATGGATCGTTTTCATCAACGATGACTTGCGTAACAAGCGAAACCACATCTTTATCGATGCCTTTTTCTTTCAACACTTCACCCATTGCATTTTGTAACCAGTACCCAATTGATCCTTCTGTCATTGCAACACAAGTATCTAAAGGCATCGCTGGTGTCTTTTCTGAGTCAGCTGCTTGTTGTTGGATCAGCAAATTCCCTACTTGTGGTCCATTCCCGTGAGAAATGATCAACTCATCCCCTTGTTCAATGAATTTTACTAAGTATTTTGCTGTTTCCATCAATGCCTCTTGTTGTGCTTTTGCACTTGCATCTGTTGATAAAATCGCATTACCACCTAATGCGACAACTACTTTACGATTTGCCATATTTGTCTTCCTTTCTCCAGAGAGTTCTGAATTTTCTCAATGACAAAACAAGCCAGCCCATGATGAGGTCCATTAAAGCTGACTCGTTTTGTTCTTGAGATGAATGTGATTAACCGTTATACACGAGGAATAAACAAGTTACCAAGTGTTGCTGCCATGATTGCTTTGATTGAATGCATGCGGTTTTCTGCTTGGTCGAATTGACGTGCATATTTACTGCGGAAGACTTCATCAGTAACTTCCATCTCAGTAATGCCGAAGCGTTCTTTCATTTGTTCACCATAGATTGTGTTAGTATCATGGAATGCTGGTAAGCAATGTAAGAAAATCAAACGGTCAGTATTGTGCGTTTTTTCGATCATTTCCATGTTGATTTGGTAAGGTTTCAACAATTTGATTCGTTCTTCAAATTTATCTTCTTCACCCATTGATACCCAAACATCTGAATAAAGTACGTCAGCACCGTCAACACCTTTATCCACGTCATCAGTGATCATTAATTGTGCACCAGATTTAGCAGCAAATTCTTCTGCCATTTTGACGATTTCTTCTTCTGGTTGTAATTCTTTTGGTGCTACGATACGCATATTTGCACCTAAAATAGCCCCAGTCACAAGTAAAGAGTTCGCCATGTTGTTACGTCCGTCACCACAATATGCCACTGTGATTCCTTCAACTGTTCCAAAGTTTTCTTGGATTGTTAAGAAATCTGCGATCATTTGTGTTGGATGCCATTCGTCTGTTAAACCATTCCATACTGGAACACCAGAAAATTCTGCTAGTTCTTCCACCATTTTTTGGCTAAAGCCGCGGAACTCAATTCCGTCAAACATTCGACCTAATACTTTAGCTGTATCTTCTGTTGATTCTTTTTTACCTAATTGGATATCATTGGCACCTAGATATTCAGGATGCGCACCTAAATCGATTGCTGCAGTTGTAAAAGCTGCACGTGTACGAGTAGACGTTTTTTCAAATAAAAGTGCAATGTTTTTACCTTCTAAGTAGTGATGTGGAATGCCACGTTTTTTCAAATCTTTTAAGTGCTCAGAAAAATCGATTAGATATTGCAATTCTTCTTTTGTAAAATCTTTTTCTGCTAATAAACTTCTTCCTTGAAATACTGACTCTTTCATAACTAAAATTCTCCTTTAGGTTGTTTGTTTTTGTTTTAAAGAGGAAATCTAGTGGCAGCTGACAGTTAGACTGCCACTAGCATTCATATTATTTTAAATCTTCACGTACTAATGGTTGGCTCATGCAGCGTGGACCACCACGACCGCGTGACAACTCACTTGAATTGATTTCCAATACTTTGATGCCATAGCTACGTAATAATTCATTGGATACATAGTTACGGTTGTACGTTACGACAACACCTGGTGCGATTGCCAGGGTGTTAGAACCATCATTCCATTGTTCACGAGGAGCAACGATCGCATCACCATTACCAGTTGGGATCAAGACTAAATCATCCAAACCTAACGCAGCTTTTAATGACGCTTGTAAGTCATCTGAATGAGCGATCTTGATATCATCGCCTGCTTGTTCGATCGTAAAGACATCCATTTTTCCTTCTTTACTTTGGATTGCTGGATGGATCGTGAATTTATCATGGTCAACCATGGTAAACACAGTATCTAAATGCATCATTGCTCGATTGTTAGGAATCTTGATTGCTAGGACTTTTTCAAAGCCTGCATGTTTAGCAAATAAATTACGTGCTAATTTTTCGATTGCTTTAGCGCTTGTTCGTTGTGAGATACCTACAGCGACGACTTTGTCACTTAGGATTAATTCATCTCCACCTTCGATGTGATCAGGGTTTTCACGATCTAACCATACTTCAACCCCTTTGTTCGCAAAACGTGGGTGATGTTTCAAGATGTATTCAGTAAACATTGATTCACGACGACGTGCTTCAAATGTCATCATGTTAACAGTCATCCCATTTCCCATTGATGCGGAAGGATCACGTGTAAAGTAAAGGTTTGGCATTGGGTCCATATAGAATGGATAGTCGTCATCTGAAGAAAGATCATACAGACTGTTTGAACGAACTGAAATATCTTTCGTGCGGACACCCGCCATAATTTTATCTACCATTTCTTGGGTTTCCATTGATAGAAGGAACTCATGAAGACCATCTCTTACAGCAGAAGATGCAATGTGGGATTCGTCTAACATTTTATTTAAAAATTGTTCTTTGACATTGCCGGCATCAATTGCTTCTGCAGCTAATTTTTCTAGATATAAAGTTTCGACGCCTTCATCTTGCAATGTCTTTGCAAAATAGTCATGCTCTTCTTGTGCGATTGGCAGATATGGAATATCATCAAACAACAGACGGTCCATAATATCTGGTGTTAAATTTTCCACTTCTTGTCCAGGTCGTTTCAATAAAACTGTCTTTAACTTCCCTATCTCAGAGAAAACGTGAATAGGTTTATCCATGTTGTGTTGCCTCCTTCGTTTTGATTACATACATAGAATACCGCCTTTTTGTAACCACTTTCATAATTTCTTCTCATATAAAACGAGAGCAATTTCACATTATTAGAAGACAATTAAATAAATACACGTTTTTACATTTTTTATTAACTTTTATCACTTTTTTTATACTGAAAACTCTCTCAAAAAAATATTTATTCATTAAAAAATTATTTTTGAATATTTTCTTTTTCGATATTTCACAAGGTTGATAGCGCTTGCTTTATGTAATAATTGTGTTTTTTATACAAAAATACCAATCATTAAAAAGAATTATGCAATCTATCTGTATAAATTATTCATAATAACAAAAAAGATTGATCACAAAGAATAAAATTGCTGTTTTAACCATGATTTTTCTTCTAGGTTAAAACTTTACATTTAAGTCAAAACCAGTCACAATATAGTATGTAGCTGAAAGTAAGGAGTGGGAGTTTTATGCGTATAAATAGAATTGATTATCATTTTTCAAAGTTACGCTATCAACCTGATTTTGAAAACTTTACTGACGAGGAATTTGAGCTCATTAAAGAGCATACGATCCTTCGTTCTTATAAAAAAGGACAAATTTTATTTGATGAAGGAGATGAACGACAACGTCTCTACATTTTAACATCAGGATTGGTTCGTCTAGAACGATATGATGAAAGTGCTACTTATTATTATTATGATTATGTCAATCCAAATAACCTTTTCCCAATGTCTGGTATTTTTGAAGAAGGAATTTATTCATACACTGCTCAAGCAATGACAGACATCGAAACTTTCTCTTTCCCAGTATCTTGTTATGAAAAAATTGCGAAAAACAATCCAAAACAATTACTCTATATGATCCATAAAATCTCAAAAGTAGTAGCGATGCACGAACTGCGGATACAGATCGGTTTAACTTCTAGCGCTTTTGATCGAGTGAAACAAAACTTATTCATTTTAAAAGAAGAGCTTGGCATACCAACCACAGATGGCCATGTCGAAATTCCATACCCTATCACACTAAAAGAATTAGCGGTTAATAGTGGGACAACGAGAGAGACTGCTGGACAAGTAATCAAACAGTTAAAAGATTCTGGTTTATTAGATTACCAAAAGAAACGGTTTACTTTTTGTAAAACTGCTGTGACGCCTGCTTTAAGAG
>NZ_JBFOFA010000016.1:0-26794 GCF_040887125.1 Enterococcus sp. C74
CGTGTTTGGAAGGACAGTACCTGAAGGCGTAGTGCCCCTTTGGGATGATTTTGTGAAGGCAAATTGCGGAGAAATAAGTAGCGCAGGTAAGAGTTACCTCGGTAACTATCTGTTAGCAGAAGGATTTCTGATACTTGAAACATTTCGAGTGATTTGTGATTCACAGGTTGAGCATTTACCTAACATGCAAAGTTATCGTTTTACTTAACAACGAACACTAACTTTTATTTGATTTACGATTTACTTGTAAACAAGAGAAATTTTTTGCTAGGAGGCGTCCAAATGACAGAAATTCAACGATTGATTTGCTTTTTAGAATCTGGCAAACGCAAGGAAATTTCAATGGCTGAATATGTTTCTCTGCAAAAGAGGAAACATAAGTGGTCAGAAAGGCGTTATCGCCAGTTGTTGGCTGAATTATCAAGAAGTCAAGCAATTCCTCCGAATTATGCCACCAAAAACGGGCAGGTTGTCCGAATATTAAAATTGAGAACTGCTTAGATTTAGAAAAAGTAGAGGGGACACCTGAATATGGGAACAAAGAAAAAACGCATCAAGATTGCGGTCAGTGAAGAAACGATCCAAAAACTTCAGTGGATCGTAGAAGAAGACCAAAAGAAAAACAACAAGAGAATTTATCCTTGTGACTCTTTAGAGCGAATAATCAATAACGAATATGTTATACGTAAAGCATTTCGAGACAAGTAATTAAGAGAAGGAGTGAATGCCTATGGTAAAGGTTATGGGGAAATATACCGGACGTGTGTATTATTCCTGTCCAAGCAAAAAAGAAGCCAATGAATGGATTCTTGCGAAAAAAATCTTTGAGCCATTAGTTATCCTTGTTCTTCCTCGAAAGAGGGAAGTGACGACATGAGTACAAAATATCATTATCGACCTTTAGTAGACGGTTTTAATCAAAATTTCAATTTACAAGAAGAGGAAAAAATGATTCGACGTTTCGAGAAAGATATTTTAGCTGAGATCAAAAAAAGAAAAGATCGAAAGCTTCTAGTCAGTCAATATATTGCGAATTTTTCCCCTAAAGAAAAACGTTGTTTTTTCGGTCTTTTGAAACGGTTTGAACGAGTGAAAGTCTATTACCAATTGGAAGAAGGTATGTCGCGTCAATATTTGATTAAGGCATAGGAAAGGTGACGGAATATTGAAAACGAACATTAAAATTCTAGAACGAGTATTTCTAGGTAGAGATACGGAAGTACTTTTCATTCAACATGAAGAACGGCAGAACAATATGACTATGCTAGAAAAACAGGAGATTGGGAATCTGGTAAGACTTTCAATCACAGGAAAGATCAACCGAAAATTAGTTTTTCAAATGTAGCAAATGAAAAATTATGATCCAGATAGTCAATCGGGAAAACATACGATTAAAGTTTCTTTTCAACGATGGGATTACAAAGGTTTTGTGACGTTTAGAAAAGGTGGTAACTGTAAAGGGTTAGATGTTTTAGTATTGGATGAAGAAGATTTATACAATCAACCATTGCTTGATAATCCAATCGGGTTTGAATTACTTCCTGAAGATGATGAGGGCAATGAATGGTTCAAAATGACCCTGACAAATGACGAAGGGGACGAATTGTTAGTTGAAGATGTATGGGAAGAGTTAGGTGATTACATTGTAGGTCTTGAAATTATTGCTTTTGTAGCAGATAAAGAACAGTAAACGGAGGAATAGCCAATGAAATTTTTCAAAGTGAAAGCCCAATGTTATTATGCGCTAATTGCAGCAAAGGATAAAGAAGAGTGTATGGATCTTTATGAGAGAGTAGTAACAGATATCGAAGATCGAGAAGAATTTGTACGATGCTTGCAAGAATTAGATCGAAATGAAGCGATTGAAGAAAATGCAAAAACAATCAGTGAAAAAACGTTAGAACCAATCGGTATGGAAGAATCTACAAAAGAAATTTTTAGTATTATCGATGAACAAAAGTCTTATGTACTAAGTATTGACTCTGCACTTGTTTAAGGAGAAGACGATATGAAAATAAATACAGGTAGCACAGTTTCTCTAACTACTTTTCGGTTGAGAAAAGAGTATAAACAAGAATTAAATGAAACTAAAATTCCAAGTTTTGTACAAAAAAGAATCGAATATTTTGCAGAGTACCTTTCAAAAGGAATGACATTTTCAGATTTGTATTTGTTTGTTGCAGCTGAATCAGATGAAGAAGGACTCGCAATAATGTTTGAAGAAATTTTTAGTAGCTCCTATCTTTTTACAAGTAGTGAATTCATAAAATGGTATCGAGATCCAAACAATTGGAGACAACGACAAGTCGATTTAGCAAATGCAGTTATCCATATATATCAACAAAAAACAAGGAAAGAACAGATGATTGTATGAAGCAAGAGCAATAAGGAGAAGAAGTATGAGTACGATGGGCGAAGTTTATTTCTTAAAACAAATTGATGATCTAAAAAAGGGAAGAACGAAATATTTCTTTTTAGATCAAGAAGATTATGAATGTTGGTTAGATAAAATAGAACAACATAATCTTCTTGTAGTCAAAAAGTTCACTAGTAGTAATTATCGCATATATCTCAATAATGAGAAAAATCGAGAAATAGTTCAAAAGATTCTTATAAGAAAACCAAATCAACGAAAGAAAGGAAAGAAAAGAAGTAATTATCTATTTGATTGCAATTACGCTTACAATGTTAAGTATTCTAGTTGCTTTGTACTTAATATTTATAAGATTTATTTCTGTAGAAGACTATTAATTTATTATCATTTTTTAACTAACAAATTTCAGTTACTTCTTTAGTGAAGTAATTGAGATTTGCTAGTTATTTACTAGTGAAAATAAATTTCATTTTTTACTCCTTTCTTTCCATGTAGAATCTTACGAGGGAAGTTCCCTCGTAAGTATTATACGATTATGAGTTCAAAATGATCTTTTATGAATGAAAGCGTAACATTAAAATAAAAATTTGTTATAATTATTATATTGTATTCATTTTAAAAAAACGCTATCATTTTAGTAACATTAATTTTTTAGTTGGTAAGCAAAATATTGATTGTCTTTTTTTGCTAAGCCAAAAGTATCCCCTATTTTTAGAGATTTTGGAGCATATTTCAGTTCTGGAATTTCAAATAGATTTTTCTTTTTGTCCGTTACTTTTATTGGTAACTGGATTTCTTCTCCAGATTGAAGGGAAAGAACTGCAATATTTTTATTTTGGAAGAGTACAGTAGTAATTTGAGTCTTCCCCAAAACTTGAATATCCGCGCCTTGACAGGCTTTGACTTTCGATAAAGATGGATAGCGATAATTAGCTGAAATAACCGAGGAAGAAGATTCAACGGTTGATTGGTTATTTGTTTCTGTTTTCTTCGACAGAGAAAAAGCAATGATAAGTACAGATATCAGTACAATACTGAGTGATAAGATTATGAGGGATTTTTTCTTCATAGTAGTTACTCTCCATAATAAAATTGTTTTTTCGATAGAGAAGCAGAAACGACTTATTGTTGTCTCTGCTTTTTAGCTTGTAACTGTTTAGCGTAAGCTTCTATATCACTCTTAAGATATAGACGAACCATTCCAGGACCAGAACCTTCTCCAATTTCAACGAAGGGCTTAATTCGACCTTGTTTAATTGTTTGAGAAAATGCTGCAAAACTTTGACCAGTAATTTCGGCGGCTTGTTTTCTAGTAATTAAATTGGATGTAACCCAGCTTTGATAGTGATTTAAATTGCTATTTTCCATAAAACAACCTCCTATTTATTGGATTCTAAGATAAGTATACCAAAATTTATATCTTTTTTCAAAATAGTTGTTGACATGGGATTCTAAAATTGGTATCCTATTTTTGTAAATAAATAATAAATAGAAAGAAGGAATATAAAATGAAAATATTACGAGTACTTGCAATTGGAGCGACTATTGGTGGAGTTGCATTAGCAACTGCTCACGAGAAAGTAGCTGCGGCAGAATGGACACCACGTACAGTGGAACAAATCAAAGCAGATATGAAAGGTAATGAATATACAATTGTTTGGGGAGATACATTAAGTGGAATCAGCCAAGCAACAAACATTTCTGTACAAAAATTAGCAGATATGAACAAAATTGCGAATGTAGACTTAATCTACGCAGGCAATAAACTAGTTTTTGATGGAAATGTAGCAACTGTTCAGAATAACAAAGGAGAAACAGTTGTACAATCAGTGATTCAACCACAAGATAAAGTAGATTCAACTAAACCAGTAGGACAACCAGCAACTTCACAAGGAACAACAAGCAATAATACAACTAGTTCAGCAACTCAAAACACAACAACACCTTCAACTGATAACACAGTAACAGGTAATACACAAACTGGTGGTCAAACAACTGAAAATACAGGAACAACAACGCCAAGCACACCAGAAAATAACGGTGGTACAACTCAAACACCAACACAACCAAGTCAACCAGATAATAATGGTAACCAAAACGGTTCGACAGGTGGAAATACTGGCGGGGGACAAACAACACCATCAAATCCTGGCAACAATGAAGGAAATCAAGGTGAATCAACTGGAGGAAATGGTGGAACAACTACTCCAAGTAAACCACAAGCACCAACGATCGTAAGTGGCTATATTGGAAATACAGGGAAAGTGTTTGATACAGATAATGAAGCCACTACTTGGGCTGAAGAGGAATTAGATAAGGATTTTGCTTTAGGTTCATCTGGACATGGATGGACACGATATGTTGTTATTACAATTTATTATAGTGATGGGACAGAGAAGTTTTCAGTAAGCTTATATAAAGATTAATTAAACATAAAATTATTTTGTTAGTAGAGAAGGAATGACGATAAGTTGTTTCTTCTTTTTTTATATTTATTTTAGGAGGTAATCTCAATGAATTACTAGTTATATTGTTAAAACAATAAAAAATATAGGGAGGAAAGTATAAATGAACTTTAATCAATTAAATAAGATACGAAAAAAAGTGACTGCTTTTATGCTCTTATTGAGCTTGTCTGGTGCTATTAGTCAACCGTTAAGTGTATTAGCTGAAACAGAAATATCTAACCAAGCGGAAAGTAGTCAGGTAGAAAAAAGAAATTTTCAAAAAGAAAACAAGGATATAAGCAAAAATATAGAAGAAAAAACAGAACAATCCATTCCTATGGTAACTGAAAGTTCTATAACTGATGATACGGGTGAAAGTAAAGAAGAAACAACCTTTGATTCTCCAACAAAACAATCAGATCAAGCAAATAGACAATCATTAACTCCTGTTCCTGCGAAGACTGAAGATCAATTAAATCAAGAAGTGAAAAAAATATTTGCAGACAATGGTTATGAATTGTTAGAAGACGGTTCAATTCGTAGTACAACAGGTACTTCGTATCGTTCTAATTTGTTTGAGGTACTACAAAAAGTAGAATTAATTAAAGCACAAAACCAAGCACAAGCGAGAGCAGTATTGGGAAGTGCTTTTTTTGTTATGCCTAGAGGAACAGGAGCTGTTTATGTAGACTCTAATTATGGCGATGCTGCTTTTCATTGGTCACAATCGAATGGAAATGTAGAAACTGGCTATTATGCTAAAAAAGATAGTAATGGAAATATGCTTTGGTGTGTTGAACCAGGAGCACCTTTAAACTGGGGAGCGAATGCTGGTTTTACTACTTCTGAGGTATCTGAAGCTAAATATATTAAAGCTTCATTAGCTGTATATTGGGGATGGGAAAAACAAAAATCAGTTGTGAATGCTTTTTATACAGAAAAATTGGTTCAAGAAATTACAACTGGGGTTAAACCCACAAGCATAAGTGATTTAAGTGGACAAGGAAGAATTAGTTTAGCAGGGTATGAAGCATTTAAAAAAGCAACTTTAGATAAAATAGATACATTTTATAAGAGACCTTCGTTTTCCGGAAAAACATATACAGTTAAATTAGGTGAAATACTAAGTTTGGCTGATACAAATAATATTTTAAGTTATTATGTCATGTCAGGAAATTCAGCTAATGTCAATGTTTCAATGAGTGGTAATACAGTTAAAATTACACCGAGAAATGACAGCAATCAAACAGGACAAATTCAATTCAAATATAATATAGATTCTAATTACCAAGGCGCTTCGATTATTTATCAAGCCCCTTATTTACAAGATGTAATTAGAGCTAAAGTGAAGGATCCAGCAAGATTTTCTATCAATCTAAATGTACTAAAAAATGGAAATGCAAAAATTAAGAAAGTAGATGCGGATACAGGTAAAGCTATTTCTGGTGCGAAATTCAAACTTTCTTATGGTGGAAAACAAGTAGAAGTTGTTACAAATGACAATGGGGAAGCTGACCTGAAAGATGTTCCACATGGTACAAAAGTGACTATTCAGGAAATTCAAGCTGCTAACGGTTATGTGTTGAACAAAACACCACAAACAGTCACAATCGAAGCAAATAAAACAGTTACGGCAACTTTCAAAAATAAAAAACAAGTGGGGCGTTTAGATCTTATTAAAGAAGATAAAGAAACAGGAAACCAATCGCAAGGTTCAGCTCGATTAGATGGTGCAGTATACGGGTTATTCGAAACAAATGGTCAGAAGGTAAAAGAAGTGACATTGAAAAAATCTGGAGATAAAGTCACTGGTTCTTTTGAAAACATGCAAATTATGCATGACTATTATGTTCAAGAAGTTAAAGCGCCAGAAGGCTATAACCTTGATTCAACAAAATATCCAGTAAATATTGCTTATGCTGGTCAAGATAAAGAAATTGCAGTTCAATCAATGACTGTAAAAGATCAAGTGATTAAAGGCGGCATAGAAATCGTTAAAATCGGTGATAAACCACTTGTAAAAAAAGTAATGGACAAAGTGACTGGTAAGTCTGATAATGTGAAACCTAAAATAGAAGGGGCAGAATTTACAATTACTTCTAAAACAACAGGGAAACCAGTCAAAGTAATTACGACCGATAAAGATGGTAAAGCAAGTACAGGTAAAACATTGCCTTATGATTCGTATGTAATGACTGAAACTAAAACACCTGAAGGGTATCTAACGATTGATCCAATCGAATTTACGATTTCGGAAGAAGATCAAAAATTATTCTGGGTATTGGAAGATAAAATCATTGAAGCTCGTTTACACCTAGTAAAAGTAGATGGTGAAACAGGAAAAACAATTCCATTGAAAGATACCACGTTCAAAATTTGGGATCGATGGTCAAATGATGGAAAAGGGGACTATGTTTCAATGCGTGTTCCTAATTCATTGGAAGTCAGTGACGAGTTTAAAACCAATGACAAAGGGGAATTGGTCACAAGTGATAGTTTACCATTTGGTAAAAATCGTTATGAAATCCGTGAATTACGTGCGCCAGAAGGTTACTTGCTTGCGACTGAACCAGTTGTTTTTTCTGTAACTGAAGCTGATGCAGGTGGTGTGATTACGATTAAGTTCAAGAACATGCCACAAAAAGGGCAAGTGAAAATTCATAAAACTGGAGAAAAAGGGATCTCTACTGTCGAAAAAGAAGGCGAATATGGTAAATATGTCGATATTCAATACGATCAAGTGGATTTAGCAGGTGTCAAATTCAAAGTTCGTGCGGCAGAAGACATTACAACGCCAGACGGTACCGTTCGTTTAGCAAAAGGTGAGTATGTTCAAAAAGACGGAAAAGATCTTGAATTAGTGACAAATGATTTAGGAGATACTCTTTCTGATCCTAATTTGTATATTGGGAAATATGAAGCAATTGAAATTGAAGCACCAAGTGGTTTTGTGATGGCGGAAGAACCAATACCTTTTGAAATTAAATATGCAGGTCAATTGGTTGAATTATCTTCGACTGATGTAGAAATTGAAAACTCATTACAAAAAATCAATGTATACGGCTATAAGAAACAAGAAGTCGTAACTGGTTGGGAAGATGGAAAACCAACCATTGAGCTTGAAAATGCGAAAAATGGTCAAGTGTTCGGTTTATATGTTGGCGAAGAAGGACTACAAATTGGTTATGATATCTTACCAGAAGGTAATGCTCTTGCTTATGCAAAAGTAGAAGACGGAAAACTTTCATTTGAAGGATTGACCTTACCTAATATTCCAAGTAATTACTACTTACAAGAAGTGAACGCTGGGAAAGATCATGTATTAGATGAAACAAAATATACGTTCCAATATGTTCCATCAAGCAATGAGAAAGAACATAATATTCATGTATTTGCGGACGGATACGCTGAAAATAAAGAAATCTTGACGAAAATGGCTCGAAAAGAGATTGAAAACAAATTAGCATATACAAACGTTGAGCTAATCAAAACGGATAACTTAGGTAACAAACCACTTGAAGGGGTTGAGTTCCAATTAATTCGTGTAGATGGTAAAAAAGAAACAGTGATCGACACGTATAAGACAGATAAAGATGGAAAAATCGCTGTGAAGAAATTACCAACTGGAAAATACAAATTCAAAGAAACGAAACCATTAAACTGGTACTATCCAAATGCAGACGATTTGAGCTTTGAAGTAACGCCAGAAACCAATGGGCAAGAGATTTCACTTAAAGCGGTCAATAAACGTAAGCCAATGAAAATCACCACACTTTTAGCAACCGTAGACGGCAAAAAAGAAGCTGACCCTACTGTTGATAATACATTGCGTGATAAAGTAGAAATCAAAGGCGCAGAAGTTTGTCATACGTACTATATCGTAACGCCATACGTTGATTCAGCAACGAAAAAGGTGATTACAACTGTTGAGTCTACGTATACCGCAAAAGCTGAGAATGAAACAATTTATGTGGATATTCCAATCGCAAAAAATACGATGAAAGACGGTCAAAAAGGGGTAGCTACTCACTATATTTATTACGACAAAGAGAAAACAAAAGAAGTTGGTAAAGAAGATGATTTGAAAAATAAAGATCAAACTGTCACATTCAAAACGCCTAAATTCTTACCAAAAACGAATGAATCAAGCAACGTACTAATAAGTATGATCGGCTTGGTTCTTTTTGTTTGTGCTAGTGTTGTAGTTTTTGTTCGTCGTAAATCACACAAATAATTAATGAAATAGAGATAGTTGAAATGACTATCTCTATTTTTATTCAAGGAGAGTGAGAAAAATGTTTTCTAAATTTCTGAACAATTATAAGTAAGAAGAAACAAGTTAGAAATCGATTCAAAAATATCCATGAAACATGTTGCTTGGACATTAACAAAATGAAGAAGAATTCTATAAATCATGTTGATCAATCAAAGAAAATGAAAAAAAGTGATTGAATTCTTTTTTTGTTGAAAAAAACTTTATTTTTCCTGGTTTATAAGGATTTGAAATAAAAAAATGAATGTCTGCTAAAAAGAAAAATATATCTCTACAGAATTCATCTAAAAAAACTTCAGGATGTGCTAAAAAAAATGCTTCAGATAATAAATAACAAGGCACTTTATCTATATTTTTTTCTTTAGCAAAGTGAACTCTATTGTTTCCATCTATTACAGAAGGTCCCAAACTAAAAGATTTTGGATAGAAAATCAATATAGGCATATCTAGGAATTTTGAAGATTTATGTGTTGGCTGATATAAAATTTTAGAAGTAGGTTCTAAGTTGTGTTTAGATAAATGTTCTGAGGCCAGTTTAAATAAGTTAATATTAGCTATTTGAGGAGATATTTGGTCTTTGTAAATAATTTTTTCAATTAAATCAATATTTACACAAGTCCAAGCTAAGAAAGTTGAATAAAAAGTTAATCTTATAGGAAAATGTTCTATTGTTAAATCTAATGTACAAAAATGTTTTTCTGCTTCTTTTTAGCTTTTAATTAATCTTTTTTTCCAAACGTTCAAAAATTCATCTTGAATAGAATTATTGCTGAATATTGTGAATTGGTTGATAAATTCAAAGTATCTATCCCAGTCAATATAAAAAGTGTCATAATCTTATTTTGCGTAGTTTATTGGCATAAGTATCAACTTTTTTCTATATTTTTTCACTTTATATATATAACAAGATAAATAATGTTTCTCAAATATTCAATGATTTTTTAAGAGATAGTAAAAAAATATATGAAGGTTCTTTATTGTTGAAATATTTTGGTTAAAATGAAGGTGGATAATGCTAGAGTGAAGAACAACTGTGACAACCAAGTTTCTCCTAATTTACAAGAAGGAGTTTGGCAAGTAGAAGATCATACGTTGTGTGAAGAATGTTCGGAAGAACTATTTTTCAAAATGAAGGATAACTACCATGAATTTTCTTTAAGTATATCCGTTGTTTTAAATTGTTTGTTTATTGCAGAAAAAGAAGGGTATGTTCCCCGACTACCAGATTCTTGGTGGATTCAAATCCGACAAAAGATTCCTGCAGAAACTATATCGAAAGAAAGGAAGAAGATTTGTAGATGAAGAAAACAAGTAAATTATTGTCTGCTTTATTGTTATTAGGTCAAGTTGTTGGTTATACTCCATCTGTTTTAGCAGACGAAGAACAACCAACTGTAGCGACAGAACAATCAACGACAGTGAATACTGATAATTCTACAACAGCTAATACAGATACAACTAAGGAAGAAATCACAACTGATTCTTCCATTGAACAACCCGAGCAAAAGCCAAGTGAATCAACCGATCAGACGACTAACTCTACGGCAGATAGCTCACAAACAACAGAGTCAAAACCAGAAACAACTACTCCTGGTACGACAGACTCTAGTCAACCAGAAAATAATACGCAAGAACCTACTAAGCCTTCAGAAACGAAGCCTGTGGAACAGCCAACCACAAAACCAAGTGAATCAGTGAATCAAGAAGTGACACAACCAACAAAACCTGCGGAAGTCACTCCTTCACAACCAGTTTCGAAACAGCCTTCAACCACTGGACAAAATGCACAACCAAAAGCAGAAACAAAGGCACAAATTCAAGCAACTGTGCAAGAAGAGTCAAAAGCTTATCATCAAGCACCAACTGCGCCTATTCAAGAATTAGTCCCTTCTAGCAAACAGGATAGTGAAGGAAACATTCATTTTGAAAAAGACGAGTCTGTCGAAAGTTTTATTCGTAAAATTGGCGAATCTGCTCGTAAAATTGGACAAGAAAATGATTTGTATGCTTCAGTCATGATTGCCCAGGCGATTTTAGAATCAGCTAGTGGTCAAAGTCAGTTAGCTCAAGCGCCAAATTACAACTTGTTTGGAATCAAAGGCACACATAACGGAAAAGGTGTCTCTTTTGCAACACAAGAAGATTTAGGTAATGGGACACTTTATACTACTCAGGCAACTTTTAGACAGTATGAGAACTACGAGGACAGCTTAAATGACTATGCTCAACTATTAAAAGAGGGTTTAACAGGAAATAGTCATTTTTATGATGGTGTTTGGAAAACAAATGCGAAAACCTATCAAGAAGCAACAAAATTTTTAACAGGACGTTATGCCACAGATACTAGCTACGATAAAAAATTGAATGGCTTAATCGAAACCTACGAATTAACGACTTACGATAAAGAAGTAGAGGGTCCACAACTAAGCAAAGAAGGGTATATCGTACCAGTAAAAAATTATACGATTTCTAGTCCGTTTGGTACTCGTGGTGGAGAATTTCATCGAGGAATTGATTTGGCAGCGTCACAAGGCGAGCCAATCTATGCCAGCAAGGCAGGAACGGTTATTAAAGCAGAGTTTCACCCTTCATGGGGCAATGTTGTAGCTATTGAGCATGAAGACGGTACAACGGCTTTGTACGCCCACCAACAAGAATATCAAGTCAAAGTTGGTGACAAAGTAAAACAAGGGCAGATTATTGGTTATGTTGGTTCAACAGGAAACAGTACAGGCAGTCACTTACATTTTGAATTGTGCCTAGATCATAGTTTAAACCAATCACAATTGGTTGATCCAGAAACAGTCTTATTCTAAGGAATAAGGCTGTTTTTTTAGGAGGAATAATATGCGGTTATATATTGTTCAAAAATTTTATGATCCTGCCCTTTTACTGTTAAAAGTAACTAGAAACAAAGGAGAGATATATTGATAGTAAAAGAAAAATTACGAATTTGTGTAGTTGATGAGGGAAAAATCAGTCGAAAAATTCCAGAAGACTTTGGGCATCTATTTTTACAACATTACATGAAATCCAATGGTTGGACAGTATCTGGAGCTGCTTTTGCTGGTAGAAATAATATTCTTGTTTGGCAAAAAGAAGAGGAAAATAAATCACTTCAGGATTTATTACCAATTAATATAATAAATCCTGAAGTATACACATTTCTTAAAAAGAAAGAACATTGGATTGATATTGAGGTTTCAATCGTTGTAAAAACTATTGTTCAATAGATTTTCAAATTCTATAGCATTGGGGTTAGCAATATCAGTATATCTAACAGAAATATCATAATCTTTAATTGCTTGGTAGATTTGAGGATAAAGGATTTTAGTTTTTTCTAAATTTGTTTCTGAACGTGAACCTCTCACTTCAGGATTTTTAGCTCTCAGCGTTTGCCAGTTAATAAAACCAAGAAAATAAGGACGTTCTTTATCTTCTGTGACATATTTTTTAGAAATAAGTGGTCTATTTAGATTTTTATTGATTTCAAATTTTGAGGGAATTGATTTATTAAGGCGTTCGAAGAAGCTCTCCATAGTAAATCCACCGTCTTTTGCTTGTAACTGAAAGAAATTCCAAAAATCAGTAAATAGTTCTCGATCTTCTATATAAGTATTTACTAGATAACTAGGAAGGATAGGAATTTTTAGTGAATCACCAGTTATTTGTTTGAAAAAAGATAAAGAAAAACCTTCTTCATAATTTGCTTCAAACAAGCAAGAATACACAATATTCTTATAAGTAAAATCAAAAGTGGCAATATGAACACCTAGCTTTTTCATTCCTAAATGAAATAACTGAAGATTTTGTAATTTATAGGTCATACTCAGCACCTCAATGGTTTTATTTAAATTTTATCATATTCAAAATAATGGAGGGAAGAGATTTTTATTGGAGGATTGATAGAGACATTACACAATGCAAAAAAGGTTTTGTTCTAAGGAATAGGAGCATTTTTGTAATATGGTATTTATATAAGATATTATTTAGATTGGATTCCGTTGCAGATGATATGGGGAACGTGGTTTTTATTTGTAATGTGGTGTTTAAATAAGATATTATCTGCACTATTTACTTAAGAAAAATCAAAAGTTATTCTATAGACTTATAGCTTAAATCTGATTCATTCACAGTCTTATTTTAAAGAATAAGACTGTTTTTGTTTGATATAAATAAAAGAAGGGAGAGTTTATATGTTATTTTGTGCAGGTCTATTTGTGGGTGCTATGTTTGGAATAGGAATCATGGCACTATTAGTTTCAGGAAAACAAGAAGATCAACAATTTAAAAGAGAATAAAAAACAAATTTATCTAATTTTTAGGAGGAACTTTTATTTTGGACAACCAAGAATCGAATTTATATCTTGTTAGGGATCTTGTATTAAAAGAAAAGGACTTAATTTTTACTGCTTATAAGAAAGATATTATCAAATCTCGTGTTTCAAGAAAAATGAGAAAAGGAAAGAGCGGTATAATCGAATCTGAATATTGTTATTGTTTACCAGAAAAAATAATCAAAAAAAAACGATTTTATCAAAACCAATTGCCAAATGCTCGATACATTAAGAAATTATGTATTTTAAATAATGAGAGAAGAATTGTTCAAGAAATTCCTATATTGAGGGTTCTTCAGTCAAGAAGTGGGGCATTGAATTTTGGGATTGATCGACAAGCTTTTACGGAAAATCTAACGAGACAAGCTACAAAAAAATAAAACTCATATTATGTAACTTTTTAGGAGGTGATCATGTTGTTATTAGAACATGTATTGAAACAAGTTATTCAAGAGACCTATCCAGATAAGAAAATCTATCAGGATTTTACAATTAGGATCGTTCCTAAAGAACTAAAATCAAAACATGGACAATACATTCAAAATGATCGAAAAATCGAAATCTATAATTTGAGTCGGGCACCTGGCGCAAACTTTTTAACTGCTTTGCATGAAGTGGCTCATCATATAGAAGCTATGGATCTCGGCGAAACAGCGCATAAAGAAACGTTCTATGCTCGTTTCTATCCTTTAGTCTGTACAGCGTTAAATAAAGGATATCTCAATCAAGAAGATCTTTTAATGGATAGTCAGGACTCTTCTGATTATAAGAAACTCTGTCAGTATTATGGCAATTCTTTTGCAAAGGAGTTTACAGAGTCAAAAGAAAAAGATACGGTGGTTGTTTTGGGTGCTTATCATGCACATGCCTTATTAAAAAGACGTGATTTTTCTTACTTATCTAGTCAACATATGTGGGTAAGAAAATTTGAAAACGAAGCACAAGCCATGAGAGAACGACAAATTTTGGAAAGTTTTCACCAAGATTTTGAGTTGAAAGTCGTTTCCTTCTTAGAGCCAATTTTCGTTCAAATGTATTATATTGCTGTTCCTGGTGCTTATCAATATCGTGAAATTTTACGAAAAGAAGGTTTTATCTGGAATGGGTATGGCTACAAAAATGCGTGGATAAAGAAAATTCCAAGTACGGAATATCATAAAGTACGTGATTTTTTAAGAGAAAAACGATTGGCAGGAAAACGAGTACCCGAATTACAAAAATAATTGAATCAAGTGTTTTTCAATAGAAGATTTTGTATCTTCTATTTTTTTATAAAAAAATAAAGGAGAAATGAATATGGCATTATCTGTAGAACAACGAAAAACAAAAGAGGTCGCAATGGCAGTTTTAGAAGCCAACGGCCAAGACTATGATACGGCATTAGATCAGTTCCACCAGAAAATTATTTCCGAAAATCAAGAACTGATTTTAAAAAGCTTGAAAAAACAAGCAAATAACAATCAATTTCAGAAAGGACAATACAATGGAAAATAATCAAATGAATCTTTTAGGGCAAAGGAAAACATATGGAATTTCTTCATGGATGAAATTTAGTTTGAGTGCATTAACGGTTATTTTGCTATTTCAACTAGTACTTCCGATGGAAGCATTTGCTGATATACAAAGTTCAGTAAACCATGCTGGTGATTCAATCACAAAATTAGTACGAAATATCACTGCTGCAATTGGAACAGCAATTATTGCAGGTGGATTTTTAGCTAACATGATGCCAATTATGGAAGTTAGTCAAAAAGCAAAGATGATTATTATTCGTGCTGGAGTTTCTATTCTAGGTATTTCATTTGCGGCACAATTAGTGGATTGGATTATGTCCATTAAATAGTTTGAAAATGAAAGTTGGTGAGAATGTTGATTGAAGTTAAGATTGAAGAATCTAATGCCGTACGAATTAGAAAAGAACGCTATTCGTATGTGGAATTTGAACAACTTTCAGAAGAATTACGTCCAGAAAATTCGGTGACTTATCTCTTGGTACAAGATAAAAAAGTCTTGTATCAAGGAAAATATCAATGTGTTTCAGGTTTATCATTTCATGAATCCATTCATTATAGTATTGAACAAATGATTCAAGCAGGCACATTAAAACAGCGTAAAGGACAGAAATTGTTGGAGTTGTTAGATCAAGAATTAGCTTTTCCTGGTGGAACACAACCTTCGTCTACTTCAGTTTCTTTCACACCGTCTTCTGAAAAGAAGAACAAAAAGTACTTTTCTCTCAACCTTGATTCTTTACAATCTTTTTTTAAGATTCATTGGAAAAAAATAGGTATAGGAGGAAGTATTTTTTTTCTTCTTTTTATTGGTATTTTGTGGAGTTCAACTCAAAAAATCAAGACGAATCCAATCGATTCTTATCAAACATTGGTTGATAAGAAAGAATATATTGTAGCGTTGAAAGAATACCCACAAAAAGAAGAAGTGTTAGTAAAGCAACTTTATCAGGAAAAAAATAAAAAAGAGTTATCTAAGCTATCAAAAGAAGGAAAATCAACTCTTGCTTTCTTTTATTTACTCTTTTTAGAACACCAGTGGAAAAAAATCACAGAAATGACTGATTTGCCTGTGAATGAAGAAACACAAGGGATGCTTGGTTTTGCCTATTTAAAGCAAGGAAAAATCGAAGAAGCAGAACTAATCAACCAAGAAATTAAAAGTACGGTATTAGACGAGCAGATTCAGCTTGCAAAAAAAGAAGAAGCTTATCAAGCCATTCATGAGAAAGAAGTCAAAAAAGCAGAACAAATCAATCAAGAAATTCATGACGAAGAATTAACTGAAGATCTATCTGTGGCTAAAAGTATTGTGAATCTACTTGAAAAATATCAAAAAGACAAAGAGAATACGACACTTTCTGAATCTGAACGTAAGGAAGCAGAAGAAAACTATAAACTTTGGGAAGAAAAATTACAACAATTAGGAGGAGTTTCAAATGACGAATCAAACAACGAACAATAAAGGGAATGGGTTTCAATCGATTCCGAAAAAATGGTGGTTAATCGGATTATGTTCCGTCTCTATTCTAGGCGTAGGAGGTCTTATTACTTATAGTTATAGTACTTCACCACAACAAGAAGTAGCCAAAAAAGAGCAAGTGCATTCTATGGATAGCGATAAAGAAAGTGAAAAAACATGGGAAAAAGCAATCGAAAAAGAAACAAAAGGTAAAGAAAAATCAACATCAAAGAGAAAAAGTAGTATGGATAAGCTTTTAGGTGTGTTAACAGGAGAAAATAACGAAGATGATTCAAGTATTTTTGGTTTTAAAGTGTCAGATAATGACAAGAAAGATCGAACAAATCTCATTGGGGAATTAGCTAAAGCATTAGATGTACAAGAAATCAAGGAACAAAAACGAGAAACTAAACCAAATAGTGAAAATAAGAAAGAACCTTTATTCTTACTGACAGATAAACAACAATCGTCCAAAGAAGAATTGACGGATTTGTCAAAACCTATTTTGCCAGATAAAAAACCAGAAGTCGTTTTACCTGAGAAACCTGAAAATCCAGGAATAGACGAAGAAAAACCAGTTGTTCCAGATATACCTGTTTTACCAGATGATCCCAATGTACCCGTTATACCAGATATTCCTGATATACCAGTAGACCCTACTCCCGAGCCAACACCTGATCCAGAACCAGTGCCGCCAGTTACACCAGATGAACCAGATCATACATTAGATCAACTCATTACTACGAATAAGCTTGCTTTAACCACTGTTAAAAATAAAGCAGAACAATTGAATCAATCATTGAATCAAGTAAAGAAAGAGTTAGAAAACTTAACAATGATTGAAGAAAAAACTGCACAAACTGCAGAACAAGCAACGAATGAATGGCAAAAAGTTTCTGATCTAGTCAATGAATACAATCGTCTATCACAAGAAATCAAGAAATTGATTGAAGTCGATGGACAAGTATTGCCAATCAACTATGATTTATATCGTGAAACGTATGAACAATTGACTCAAAAAGTAACTGAAATCAAAGAAGCACAGAACAAAGCCAATCAAACGACCACACAAATGAGTGAATCAGTTCAACAAGCACAAGAAACAGCCAATCGGTTACCAGATATGAATCAACAATATCAAGAGTTACAAACACAAGTTTCTACAACTAAAAATGAGATCCAAACAACAGTATCTAATGCGCAGTCGAATGAACAAGTAAGCAATGCAGTACAGAATGAAATCAACCAAGCGACACAAGCTTCAGAAGCATTAGATACAACTAATCAAGTGGTAGGTAGCCAAATAGAAGAGAGTCAACAAACGGATTATCAACCTGCTTTGGAACAAGCCAATCAGGCTGTCGAAACGGTAGCCAATGAGGCTAACAAACAAAATAGCGCTGTAGATTCCGTTCTAAGTGATTTTCAATCATTGCCTACTGTAGAAGAAGTGGAAGCTCCTTCTACGCCTGAAACAGCTCCAGAAACGCCAGAAATGATCAATCCATCGTTAAATGAACAAAATCAATCGGAATCCTCCATGAATACAGATACAAGTGATCAAACTTCCATTTTTTCAGAAGGATCTTCTTCGGATAGCGGCACTCAAATAGGAAATGGAGAAATCGTATAATGAGTAAAACCGATTATTATTCGTTAGTTATTCGTCGATACATGCAAGAATTTTTGATTCTTGCATGTATTTGGTTTTCTTTACCAGTGATTTTTTCTGGTTATGATTGTTTGAAATCTTATAAAATTTATTTTAGAGGATTAGGATCTGGTGACTTAGGCAGTTTGTTTCTGCTTGTTGGAATCTATTACGGTATCTTTTTGATAGTAAAAGTATTTTTTTATTATCTAAGAGGGAAATATCATTTATTTTCTTTTATTCGACGCCAATTTTTAAAATGGTGGGGGTTCTATTTACTGACAGGCACATTCGGTTATTTTGATGGTTTTATTGCAGGAGGTTGTTCTATTTCTGCCTTTCGTTCCTTCTTGATTTTATTTGTTTTTACATTTTTATAAATTTGTTTAAATCAAGTATATGATCAATCCATTATTACAAATTATGATTTACCTAAAAAGCAGAGCTCATTGAACTATCTGACTTATATAGGTTTTGAAAAAGTAACAGAAGATTTGATTATGACACCTCATGGAAATATACCTGTTGAAAGGATTTCTTATTATTATCATATCGAGCGTACGCCTTTTACTATGACTGTTTCGAGAGGTTCATATAAATTGGCTTCCTTTTATCGATGTATATTGAATCTAACACTTAGTTTTTAAGTTTTCTATCTAAGTATCAACGGAATGATTGAAGAACAAAACATTTTACGTTATTTAGGTCTTCTCCTAATGAGTTTGTTGCTAGTTATCGTTGAAGCACCAACTTCGTATGAATTATTAAAAAAAGTGAAAAAGATATTTTTAAGTTATCAGAAGAAAGGAAAAGGATAAATGGTTTTAAGTAAACAGAAAATAAAGGAAGAACTTCATAAAATAGATTTACGTGAAATTTATCGTCGTTATTGTGAAGAAACGGAACTAACAAAAAAAGAGCTTTATATGATTAAAAATTACGATGAGACGCATACTTTAGAAGAAGCGATTCAATTTCGCATTGAGAGTCTGAAGGAATACCAACAGATTCGCCAAGAAAAATGTAAAGAAATGGAAATTAACCAGTTGGTTGATTTGATAGGTCATGAAGAGTTGGGACAAGAGTATTTAGCAACAGAATATGAACAGATGGAACAATATATAGATAATAATGAAATGGATGAAACAGTTTCATTTCAACCGTATGCTTTTGATTTATTTTATCAAAATGAAAGAGAACGTACATGAAACATTCAAAATTTTGGAGAAGAGATTTAGTTGGTACTCGATTTTGGCGTGATCCTACACGCACACCCTACAAGCATATTGAACGTTATCTTGGACAGAAACGTGTATTGTATCCTTTATTTGTTAGTTTGTTCATTTTTCTATTTTTATTTTCCAACTACATTGTATCTTTACCAAGTATTCTTACTGAAGTCTTTCCAAATGGACTTTTTGGAGAATGCGACTGGAAAAATGCGTTTCAGTTAAAGTTTTTCTTTCAGTTACCAAAAACCAGTACAGGGTGGTTATTTTTTTTTTGATTTCCTCATTTTGTACATTTTTATTTGGGTACAAATTATACAGAGTCCGTAAAAGCTTTATGCCATTAGAAGATGTTATGACTGCGGCGACGTCTCGTTGGGCAGATGGAAAGAGTGAATTAGATTATCAGTATCCAGTCATGCCTACAGATGATATGGAAGCCTATGATGGCCCATCAGGAATGGTCGTGGGAACGTCTCCTCGAACAAATGAAGATCGAGAGTGTCATCGAGTTCGAGAATATATTTCTAGTGAGCCAACGAATGTGGCTATCGTTGGGGAAACTCGTGTCGGTAAAGGGGTTTTTGGAGTTGAAAAAGCGATCGATGGATACAGTCGAACAACGAATATGAAGGAAAAACGTTCGATGAATATTCATGATCCTTCTGGAGAACTTTATTTGAAGTGGAAAAAATTATTGGAAAAAAGAAATTACAAAGTTAGATTGTTGAATTTAAATGATACAGCTGTTTCAGATACCACGAATCCTTTAGCTCTGGTTGTTCATTACTATAAACAATATTTATTTGGAGACACAACAATTGCGAGAGATCGAGGACTCGATCAAGCTCAAGCAGAATTAGCTACTTTATGTTATACCTATTTTCATGATCCAAATGCGAAAGAACCTTTTTGGCAAAATGCGGCGACTGCTTTATTTACTGCTGGATCATTGGCATTAATTGAAGAATCTTTATTGATTCAACGAGAAGAACTTTCCAATATGTATACAATTGTGAATATGATTGCGGAAATGAACAGTGATCAAATTACTACTGAATCTCATTCTGTCATTCAAAACTATACAGATGATTTAAGAAAAAGAAAACAATTATTCAGTAAATACAAAGGAAAGTCAGTATTAGACTTCTATTTCCAAGAATTACCTTTAGATCACCCTGCTCATTTGGCTTATTTAGATATTTTAGCTTCTGCACCTGCAAAATCAACCATTGGGAATGTGGTAACACATATGTTAACGAATTTAAAAGCATTTCGTAGAACAGGAAATGCCAAGTTAATGGCTCAAAATTCAATCAATTACATGGATTTAGGGTTTGGCGAACAACCAATGGCTGTCTTTGTAGTTGTTTCTGACCAAGACAAATCGAATCACGAGATTGCGGCTAATTATTTCGATCAAAGCTTTAAAGAATTAACAAAAGCAGGGTTAAAACAGCCGAATCGTAAATTGCCACGACAAGTGGTATTTCTTTATGAAGAAGCAGGCAATATGGTGAAAATCCCTGAATTAGCAACGAAAATGACCGATGGGTTAAAAGTAGGACTTAGTCATGTGATTGTTCTACAAAACTATGAACAATTAGATAAGTATGGTGATGATGCGAATACGATTATTGCCAACTGCGGAAATACCATTGTAGTTAAAACCAAATCAAAGAAAACAAGAGAAATGATTGTTGAAGACTTAGGGAATCGAGCGAACCTTTCCCTTTCACGTCAAGGAAAGATTGCAGATAGTGAGAAAACACTCACTGATTCTATGGAACGTATCCCTATGTTAACTAAAGATGAATTATCTCGTTTACCTTTTGGACAAACTGTTGTGATTCGAAGCATGAAAACTCACGATTTAGCAGGGAATGTCATTGAAAATATGTATCCTATTTACAATCGTGGGGAAACAAAAATGCTAGAAGCATGGAAATATCTTCCGTATGAAGAAAGTACCTGGGATGAAATTGAGGAAGAGTATCGCAATGCGCCTCATACACAAATTCAATTAAGTAGTTTACTTTATTTGGTTGATCCTTTAATGATTCAGGAAAAAGAAGAAAGAAGACAAGCGATTCTTGAAGGGAGAGATTTTGAAGCAGAGAAAGCTTCAGCAATTGAAGCAGAAAATCAGTCAGTCGAAGAGGGTTCTGTACGTGTTTCGCAAGGAAAACATGTCGAACCAAAAGTTGAAAATTCACGTTTGAAAGAACTAGATACAATTTTTGACGTGTATTTTACGGAAGACGTTCAACAACAACCTATACAAGAATTGGATTCAGCTAGTCCATTAAGTTATTTCTTTAAACAGAAATTGAAAAAGGACGTACGAATCTTTTGTGAATCACAGGAAAATCCACAACGAATAGAGGAAGAATATGAACAATTGCTTCAATCAGGGACGATCAAAGATATAAAAAAATGGTTAGCCAATGTTGGTAGAGAGCCTCTTTATGAACGGATGATTCAAAGCGTTGAAAAAAATGGTTTTACTCAAATAGGAGGGGAGGAAAAATAAATGCTGTTTATTCTAGCCAATGTTGTGACTAATTTTCTCTCTGGAAATGGTGCAACAGTGATGTCTAATGAACAATTGTTAAAGCTGTTAAATCATTACTCTGATTATTTAACACAAGGAAATCTAGGTTGGGATTTTTTACGACCAATAGCCATGAAGATTGCGGAAGGTGGTGCTTGGGTTTTAGATGGATTGTATGGTGTGATGGAGAACCTTTTAAAGTTGTTAAATATTTTTGACAATCCAGCTTTCAATGAGTTAATGCACAAAATCGATCCACTAAAAGGATTTCTTTTGTTAATGGCAGTAGTGGGCTTTTTTATTTTATTAATGTTTAACAAAGTCAATGGCGCAACACAAGCACCATTAAATTTGTTTTTGATCCTTTGTTTAACATTGATGGCTCCTACGTTATGGTCAACGGCTTCAACCATGACACAGGGTGTATTCAAAGCCATTAATAAGGTAGATCAAAGTCCAGGTGAGTCGATTATTTTGGAAAATACCACCGATTTGTTAGCTATGGCAGAAGAAGGATGGAAATTAAAAAAGGGTGAAAATCTGAACCATTATAAGCATGCCAAGCAAATCGATATGAAAGAAAAAATTGATGAGCCTGATGATGTGAAAAATGGAGAGGTTTTTAAGAAAAAAATCAAAACAGACTCTAAAGGAAAGGATTCAGTGGTGGATATTGAACAACCAAGTGGTTTTGCGGCTTGGTTAATGTCTGAATTCTTTTCGCCAAATTATTATCGCAACAAAGTCCATTTCTTTAATATTTATTTGACTGAGCTTGTTTCAATTGTTGCATTAGCGATTACTTCCTTCAAATTTGCGATAATCATTGCCAAAATGTATGGCGATTATGTTTTATTAGTCAAAGGTGGATTGGCAGATTTCATGGGTATGCAACGAGTGAAAGCTGTTTTTTCTGAATTAGTTGGTAGTTTTGCTTTGTTAGTCTATGTGCCGATTCTTTTTCAAATTTATATTGTTGCGACGGTTTATATCAAGTCGATGAATTTTGATTTTTTCACTTACATTATTGCGATGGCAGGTGCTGCATGGGCATTGATCGATGGGCCAAATGGATTCCAACGTGTGACAGGAATCGACGCAGGTTTGAAAGGAACTGCTGGTGTGATGATAGCAGCCTTCAGTGGGTCAAAACTTGTACGAGGGATCAAAGACTTTGGTGTGAGTGCAGCGAAGTCCGCAGGTGGTGCATTAGCTGATGTTGGTGCTTTTGGTTTAGGAATGTCATTAGCTACTGCTGGTACAGGAAATAATGGCAATGGAAAAGGATTGAAGGGGATTAATGACATGATGAATGGTGGTGATTCTGATTCAGAGAATAAGGAAGAAGATGATTCTAAATCTAATAAAGGCTTTAATGAGCAAGAAAGAGAGAAAGACCAATCAAAAGATTCGAATGATTTACAAAATCAAGAATCCTCTGAAAATGAAGAATCGTCTACAGAATCAGAAGGTGTGGGAGAAAACACACAAGAAACACAAGAAACTTCTGAATCTTCCCCTGAATCTTCAGATTTTGATAGTTTGGAATCGCTAGAACCAACTGAAGCAGATATTAATTCTGATTCTCCACTAGGATTCAATGAAATGGCACGTCAAGAGTCTGAAGAACCGGAAGAAATGACTCATTCAGATGATTTCGATTCTGATTCATCTGGAAAGGAAGAAGCTCATTCATCAGTTACTAGTGAAAAAGAAACTGGATTCAATCAATCATCTGACGACCCAAAATCTTCTAAAACTGAAGAAAAGCCAAACCGAACATTTTCTGCGAAGTCTGACCGATTAAATCAAGAATTGTCTCAACATAAGAAAAATAATCCATTAAAACAAGCAACTAAAAATAAAGTATTTGGCTATGGAAAAGAAGATCCTAGACGTTATCATTCTTCGTCCTTTATGAGTAAACATCGAGATGCTTATGATCTCGGAAAAGATTATGGGCAATATCGCCAACAAAAACGAAGAATAAAAGGCTAACTTAAAGAATCTAAAAAAGAAGAAAAGAAAGAAAAATAAGTAATTATATTGGTGTTTGATGAAGAACTCTATTTCTCAATAGGGTTCTTCAACTTTTACTGATAAATGAAAGGAAGGAACAAATATGTTTACTCGCCCTAACCGAATCACGGATACAATGCGTGTCGGTGGTGTTTACACTTTAATGGATGCCGCCGTATTTTTTGGTGTATTGCTTTATGGTTGGAATTATATTGCAGCTTTAGTTTATCCTCCTTTACGCTTGTGGTTTCGTCTATTTCTTGTATTGGTAACTATTTTTTGGATGTTGCCGTCTCCAATGAAACCAAGTCAAAAGAATATTACCACACTTGTGGATCTTTTAAGAAAGGATCTGACTATTTATCACCCAGATACGATCTATCTTTCGCAACAAGAAGCGTTTGAAGAGAATAAACAACTAATGGAGGCAGAAAAATGATTATCGATGATTCCTTAAAAAAAGAAACAAAGAAGAAAAAGAAACACAAACCAAATTACAAAATCTCAAACAGTGTCTTAAAACTGATGAATCATGTTTCTATGATTGAAGAAGATTGTATTGTCACAAGAAATGGATTTACAGATTATTTATTATTAGAAAACTATTCGATTCGTAAAGAACCAACAGAAATTCAGCGCCAAGGGATTCAAAGCTATGTGGATTTTTTCCGAAGTACTACGTCAGACATTAAATTAATTTTTATGGGGTATGCGGCAGATACAACCCAACAAATTGATTATTTGTATGATCGATTTCCAAAAGAGGGGAGTGCGTATCTGAAAGAACAGCGAGAACACAAAGTATGGGAACTCGAACGGTCACAATCATTGTTAGAAGATATCGTGTATATCCAAATTTTTGGAGAAACAAGAGAAGCGTTGGAGAATGCTCGTTCTGAAGTGTTACACAGCGTGAACAAATATATTCATATTCATCCAATTTCAGTGGCGCAAAAGAAAAGTTTACTTTATCAGTTATACAATTTAGGCGATCGCCCTCCGCAATTTGATGATTCTTTATCTGACCAAGATTATTGTAATAAAGCAAAAGAAGATTGGAAGTTTATGAGTGAGATCATGCCACAAACAGGAATTACTTTTAAGGGAAATTGGTTTAGTCAAACAGGCAGAAATTATATCGGTGTCTCTCATTTATATAAATACGCAAAGAAAGAATTTTTTTATTGGGGAGAACAAATTTTTCGTCAACCTGGTGTGATTACCACAGTTGATATTTCTCATTTAGGTTTATCCAAAATCAAAAAAGAGTTGAATAAATCCATTGGAGAGAGTCGTGATAATGCGAGAAAGGGATTCTCAGAGGACATTCGACAAGAAGCGGGGATTGAGTATCAATTATTAAAAGAATTGATGGAGGACATGATCACAGGGAATGAGAGCGTAAAAGAAGTGACGACACGTTACTATATTTCAGGAAAAACGAAAGAAGACGTCCAGCAACAAGCAGATAAAATCAATCAACGACTTTCTATTAGAGGTTATAAAGCTTCTTTCTTTTTGGGAGAAGAAGATACAGAGTTATTGGCACTTTATCGCTCCCATAAAGAACAAAAGCAAGCGAAAAATCGTCAAGGGAAAGAGTTGACGACGAATGATCTAGGGGCAAGTTATCCATTGAATTACAGCCAATTAATTGATCCAAGAGGCCTTTACTTTGGTCGAACCAATACAGGAGGATTGGTTATTTTAGATATGTGGCATAAGGATTATATGCGCCTTTCTTATAATTTTGTGTTGATCGGTATTCCTGGTTCTGGTAAAAGTTCAACGTTGAAAAAGATCGGTAGTCACAATCATTTATTAGGCAACTATACGTATTATTTTATGGCAAATGCCGAGAATAATCGTTTCATGAAAGCTTATGGTGGTTTGTCGTTAGACGCTTCTGGTCGTGATGGAACAGTCAATCCTTTCCAAATATTTGCGACAGTGATTAATGAGTTGACTGGCGAAGTAGATGAACAAGAAAGTTACAACGTTAGTAAGAATAAATTGAAAATTATCTTCGCAAATATTCATGGAGAAAATGATCCGGAGCTAAATACGTCATTGGATATGTATATTGATTTGTTTTATGAAAAATGGTTTTCTGATCACCAAATGGTATTGGAAAATGCCACGCAATATGAAGCGATTCAATATCCTTTATTGGAAGATTTTTCTCAGTTTATTCACAATGAATTGTTTGAAGAGGAAAGGAAATTTCGCTCCTGCCTCTCAGAGTTTGAAGCCAAAAGGTTAGATAAAATCTATTCAGTTAGTCAAGCCATGTTGCGATCAGATGGAAAAATTTTTAATCAACATACGACTTTAAATTTTGAAGATTATTACTCCGTCTCATTTGATTTGAGTAGTTTGTTAAATAAAGGAAAAGCTGTATTCAATGCACAATTTTATAATCTTCTTTTCTTAGTATGGAATCTTGCGATGACACGAGGAATGAGAGAAAAATATTTTGTAGATAATCATTTGAAACGTCCAGAAGAAGCGATACGAACTCTGTTAGTGATCGATGAATTCCATAATATTACCCGACAAGAAAACATGGACGCCATTGATTTACTTGATCGGTATGAACGAGAAGCACGTAAAGCCTTTGGAGGTTTAGGCTTAGCTACGCATGATATTTCAGATTTATTTTCTAAAGGGGCGTCCGACAACTTTAAGGAGAAAGTACGTAAACTTTTGAAGCTGTCGACCTATACTTTTATCATGAAACAAGACCCAAGTTCGATTGACGAATTAAAAGATTCATTCAAAGAAACACTACGTGAAAGCGAACTAGAAAGTATTCCTAATCTCAATCAAGGACAAGCCATTTTAGCTATCAAAGGAAAAGGAAATTTCCAATTGAATATAGATTTATCAAAAGAAGAAATCGAAATTTTTGCCGGTGGGCATTAGTTTAGACGCTTA
>NZ_JBFOFA010000017.1:0-19550 GCF_040887125.1 Enterococcus sp. C74
AGGTAACTGGTTGATGAAAAGAAAATTTGGTGTAGGGAAAATGATACGCAGGTTTTGTTATGCCAATTTGTTGGATGTGCGACAGTTTATAATGGGTGAGGTCTTCCTATTAGAGGACTTAGCTCTGTCCTTGATAAACGCTTCCTTTTCCTATATAATAGGATTTGTAAACTTGTATATATAAGTTGGAATAATAGCTGATTGGAGGCGAATGAGGATGTCGTTTAATGAGAAAGTAGTTTATCAAATTTATCCTAAATCTTATCGTGATAGTAATGGTGACGGGATTGGCGATTTAAAAGGGATCAAAGAAAAATTACCTTATCTGCATGAACTAGGGGTCGATATGATTTGGTTGAACCCCATTTATCCGAGTCCACAAAAAGATAATGGCTATGATATTTCTGATTATGTAGCGATTGATCCACTATTTGGAACGATGGAAGAATTTGAAGAACTAGTCACACAAGCAAAGAGCTATAATATAGAGATTATGCTTGATATGGTTTTAAACCATGTTTCAATAGAACACGAATGGTTTCAAAAAGCTTTAGCTGGCGATCGTTTTTACCAAGATTTTTTTATTCTAAGAGATGAGCCAACCGATTGGGTATCTAAATTTGGTGGTAATGCATGGGCGCCTTTTGGAGATACGGGTAAGTATTATTTACATCTCTATGATCAAACACAAGCAGATTTAAATTGGCGAAATGAAGCAGTGCAAACAGAGTTGTTCAAAGTTGTTCGTTTTTGGATGTCTAAAGGGGTCAAAGGCTTTCGCTTTGACGTGATCAACGTGATCGGGAAAGATGAAGAACTCAAAAATAATGCAGAGAACCAAGGAAAAGCAGAATATACTGACAAGCCGATTACTCATACGTATCTTCAACGATTAAATCGGGAAACTTTTGGTCAAGATCCAGAAATCATCACAGTTGGAGAAATGAGTTCAACGACGATTGAAAATTGTATTTTGTATACGGAACCAAGTCGGAATGAGCTTTCGATGGTGTTCAATTTTCATCATTTGAAGGTTGATTACGAAAATGGAAACAAATGGAGTACGCCACCTTTTGATTTTGAAGCTTTAAAAAGTCTGTTCCATACATGGGGCGAAGCGATGAGTAAAGGAAATGGCTGGAATGCGTTGTTCTTAAATAACCACGACCAGCCAAGAGCCCTCAACCGCTTTGTAGCAATTGATAAATACCGCACAGAAGGGGCTAAAATGTTAGCGACGATGATCCATTTGAATCGTGGGACGCCTTATATTTATATGGGGGAAGAAATTGGGATGATCGATCCAGACTTTCAGCATATCGATGATTACGTCGATGTAGAAAGTTTAAATGCTTACCAAGAAATGCTGAACCAATCCTTCTCGGAAGAAGAAGCTTTTCGGCGAATCAAGGCGAAATCCAGAGATAACGCTCGGACACCGATGCAATGGACAAGTGATGAAACAGCAGGCTTTACCACAGGAACACCTTGGTTAGGGTTAGCGGCAAATCATGAGGTCATCAATGTAGAACAAGAACGTACATCTGAGCAATCGATTTTCGCATACTACAAAAAATTGATTCAATTGCGAAAACAATATCCTGTAATTGCATCAGGGGACTATCAAGCTTATGAACCCGATCATCCCCAAGTATACGGTTATTTAAGACAATTAGACGGACAAAAATTATTGGTTTTAACTAATTTTTACGAAAATGAAACGACCATAACGATCCCAGAAGAATTTGTTAGTGCCCAACCGCTTATCAGCAATTATGCCAATACTCTTATCCAAGAGGAATTGACCCTAAGGCCTTATCAAGCGATCGCCCTGTTGATCCAGTAAATAAAAGATCAAGAGAAAAAAATTGGTAAACGATGAGCCGATAGTAACTGAGCATGATCTTTGTTTCTAAAGTAAAAAAAACTTTCATGAGATTGACAAATTACTGATGTCTTTATGAGCAACTGTTTTGAAAAAAACGATGAATCGGTTGCAGATAAAATTTTACACGAGATATTTCGAAAGAAGATTGTATTTTTAATGAACCATCAGCTGGTGGGAAAACATTCGACGCTTAATCCATGAGTTATTGGATTAAGGTCGTTTTTATTTTGTCTAAAAACAAATGTGAGATAAGAAGAAAGAATCATGAAAAAATCGATTGAGTAATGATAAAATTGAGTATCGCAAATCAAAGAATATGATGGAAGCAATAACAATTTAATGTATACTCTCATCTAACAAAAAAGAGGATACAATATCATTAATAGACCTAGTGTAAGATGGACTATAAATCTTTTATTTGTATTTTGCATAAAACTTGCCTGAAGTTTTTCTGAAACCCAAACAAATTGTAATTCGTTTTTGGGATGGTCTATTAAATACTGTTTAAATATTTCGCGTTCCTTTTTTTTGGATTTAATTAAGTAAAAACCTGTAACAGCACTGATGGTAAGGGCTATTCCCAAATAGGGAATTATATAATTCAAATTTTTAGGAACGTCTTCAATAGGGAAAAAGTAGTGAATAACACGTTCCAAAATAAAAAAGACAATAACATAAATGATAAATGAAAATTTTCTTTTTAGAGCAAAAGAAGGATCTTTTTTTTCATAATATTGTGAGATTGCTTTTTTTCGTTTCTTTTGTTCTTGTTCAGTTAGGTTTGGAAAAGTACGCTCTCTTTCTTGTTTATATAGAGCCATGATATCTGAATACTCCTGTTGGATCTGCCTGACTTTATAGACTGTATAAATAAAACTGCCATAATATATTAAAGTAAACATAAATTTAATTAAAAGCATTATTTAGTTCTCCTTAAAGACCTTTTTTTAATTATAGCAAACAACATTTGAAAGTAGCTTTAAAAATGTAATAAAAAAGAGAGTAGAGCAATAATCAGATTTTTTTCTGACTATTGTCCCACTCTCTTTTTCTTTTACCTATTAACCTTTACATAAAGCGTAACATGTAGGTGAAATATTTCTTCAGATGATAAGTAGTAGAAGAAGCTTGATTGATTTCCTCGATCAATGAAAGAAATATATACAAAAAAACGTTATGGTAAACGCTCAAAATTCAAGAATATTAATTGGGAATATTGAGCGTTTATGCTTACTTAGAACAAGTAAAATAAACGCTACAGGGGAGATGATCCATACGATTTTGTCAGCTTCGGTAACAAAATGGACATTGGAAAGAGACATCAATTGAAAACAGGGGAAACACCTAAAGCTGATGAAGTGGTATTGACGAGAAAGTAATGATCAAAAATAAGAGCAAAAAAGGAGTAAATATGAGTAAGAAAAAATTAACAGCAAAACGTAAAAAACAGCTATTAACGATGTTTGCGGTGGCTGGTGTGATGGGAAATACCGGGATCGCACCAACGATGGCATTAGCGGATACTTTGACACCAACAGCTGAAACTGCTACTGAACAAACACAGGCGAATGAAGCAAAAGAAGTCATCGATCAAACGATACAAAACGTCACAGAACCGTTAGTAAACCCAACGGATTCAACCACTACAGCTAGTGATTCATTAGCAACAACTGAAGAAGCAGCTGATGAAACAACTGAGAACACCCAGGAACAAGCAAAAGAACAAGAGCAAGCAACAGCACCGACTGCCGAAAGTGAAGGGGATGCAACTAATCCAACAGCTGAAGCGCCAAAAGTAGCGCAAAAATCGAACGTGGCAGCAGCTTCTAAGATAACTGGCACATGGGGTACCAGCTCGTATACTTTTGATGAAAACACAGGAGTATTGACAATCGGAGCAGGTGAGTTAAGTGGCTATAAAGAATCGCCATGGAGCAGCGACAAAGTAGATAGTAATGCCATCAAAAAAATTGTCTTGGCTGGGAAAGTAGTTGCTCCAGAAAATTCTAAATTCTTATTTAGTACAAGTACCGCTAATAAGGATCTTACGAATGTAACTGAAATCGAAGGGCTAAGTCAACTGGATACCAGTAAAGTAACAGCTATGAGTTATATGTTTTATGGTATGAGCAGTGTAACAAGTTTAGATGTAAGTAGCTTTGATACCAGTAACGTAACAACTATGGATTATATGTTTAAAGGTATGAGCAGCGTAACAAGTTTAGATGTAAGTGGTTTTGATACCAGTAAAGTAACAGATATGGGTAATATGTTTAGCGGTATGGATAGCGTAACAAGTCTAGATTTAAGCAACTTTGACACTAGCAAAGTAACATCTATGTATAATATGTGTACTGGTACTCCACTTAAGAAATTAACACTAGGAGACACATTTAAATTTGTTAATGGACAAGGAGGTCTTACTTCTGCTTGGAAGCGAGAAGATGGCAAAGGGACGTTTTATTCAGCAAAAGATTTCATGAAAAACTATGGCACTGGTGATTTGACTGCTGGCACGTACGTTTCTGTTACAGAATGGTGGGGTACCAGTCCGTATAATTTCGATGAAAACACAGGGACATTGACGATCGGAGCAGGTGAATTAAGTGACTATAAGGAATCACCATGGAACAGCGGAACAGTTGATAATAAAGCCATCAAGAAAATTGTCTTGTCTGGAAAAGTAGTTGCTCCGGAAAATTCTAGATTCTTATTTAGTACAAGTACCTCTAAGGAACTTACGAAGGTAACTGAAATTGAAGGGTTAAGTCAACTAGATACCAGTAACGTAACAGATATGAATTATATGTTTGACGGTATGAGCAGCTTAACAAGTCTAGATTTAAGCAGCTTTGACACCCACAAAGTAACATCTATGAATAATATGTTTTCTAATACTCCACTTAAAAAATTAATTCTAGGAGATACGTTTAAATTTGTAGGAGGAGATTCATCTCTTACTTCTGTTTGGAAACGAGAAGATGGCAAAGGAAAGGCTTATACAGCAGAAGATTTCATGAAAAACTATGGAACGGGTGATTTGACTGCTGGCACGTACGTTTCTTCTACGGGATTGTGGGGTACCAGTCCGTATAATTTTGATGAAACCACAGGGACATTGACGATCGAAGCAGGTGAGTTAAGTGGCTATAAAGAATCACCATGGAACAGTGGAAAAGTGGATTATGAAGCCATCAAGAAAATTGTCTTGTCTGGAAAAGTAGTGGCTCCAGAAAATTCTAAATTCTTATTTACTGCAAGTGCCTCTGGTAAGAATCTTACGAATGTAACTGAAATCGAAGGGCTAAGTCAACTGGATACCAGTAAAGTAAAAAATATGAGTTGGATGTTTGTCGATATGGTTAGCGTAACAAGTTTAGATTTAAGCAACTTTGACACTAGCAAAGTAACAGATATGGGTAATATGTTTGCTGATACTCCACTTAAGAAATTAATTCTAGGAGATACATTTAAATTTGTAGAAACAGATGGAAAAAACGCAAGTCTTACTTCTGCTTGGATGAGAGAAGATGGCAAAGGGACGTTTTATTCAGCAAAAGATTTCATGAACAACTATGGCACTGGTGATTTGACTGCTGGTACGTATGTTTCCGTTGAAACAGACACGTGGGGTACTAGTCCGTATATGTTTGATGAAGATACAGGAACGTTAACAATCGGAGCAGGTGAGTTAAGTAGCTATAAAGAATCACCATGGTCCGAAAACAAAAAAGTAGATGCTACAGCCATCAAGAAAATTGTCTTGTCTGGAAAAGTAGTTGCTCCAGAAAATTCTTTTTTATTATTTAGTGGAAATACCTCGGCTGACAAACCTACGAATGTAACTGAAATCGAAGGGTTAAGTCAACTGGATACCAGTAACGTAACAGATATGAGTAAAATGTTTAAAGGTATGAGTAGCATAACAAGTCTAGATGTAAGTGGCTTTGATACCAGTAAAGTAACAAATATGCAACATATGTTTTCCGGTATGAGCAGCGTAACAAGTCTAGATGTAAGTGGCTTTGATACCAGTAACGTAACAGATATGGCTAATATGTTTCGTGGTATGAGCAGTGTAACAAGTTTAGATGTAAGTGGTTTTGATACCAGTAAAGTAACAGATATGAGTGATATGTTTCTTAAAGCTCCGCTTAATAAATTAACACTAGGCGATCACTTTAAGGCGATTGGAGACACTGGTTTATCAGCACCGAAAGCACTGAACGATGGAGATCAGCTGACAGGAAATTGGATTCGTGAAGATGGTCAGTCCAAAGGCTATTCACCTGCTGACTTTATGACAAATTACGGAACTGGGGATTTAACGGCAGGAACTTATGTGGCAGAACTAGTGAAAAGTGAGTTGAAACCACAAGAATATCATGTAGGAGATGTCAATATTACTGGAACCTACACAGGGGATATGTCTCTCGGCCGATTAACCGTTAATGGCAAAGTTGTTAGCTGGGGCGGTAGCTTCAAAGATGGTCAATTCAGCTATTATGTCGGTGTTGGCAAATTAAAAGTCGGCGACAAAGTCGTATTAGATGGCTACAACAAAGAGAAGGAATTGATAGATTCCAAAGAGATTGAAGTGATTTCCGAATCTTCAGGATCAATTGATCAGGTGGACACTTATAAGCTAGGTGATTCAACCATTACTGGAACTTATATGGGGGATATCCATAAAGGAAAACTAGTAGTGAATGGGGAAGTAATCAGCTGGGGCGGAACCTATAAAGATGGTAAGTTTAGCTATTATGTGAACTCTCAAATTATCAAAGCAGGGGATCAAGCAACGATTCAAGGCTATGATAAATTCGATACACCACTAGGGGACCCACAACCAGTGACTATAGGAGAACAACTGGGTCAATTAACAGAAGCCCATCGTGTGGGAATCAGTACAGTGATCGAAGGAAACTACACAGGCGATGTTTACCAAGGAATCTTGTTGGTCAATGGCGAAAAAGTTAGTCAAGGCGGCAGCTTCAAAGATGGCAAGTTCAGTTATTATGTAGGAAACCTTAAAGTGTCAGAAGATGATCAAGTAGTCTTGATGGGTGCCAACAATCGAGGACAGCAAATTCCAGGATCAGAGATTGATGTCACTATTCAAACACCAACAGCTGAAATCAACGAATTGACTTATAAAATCGGCACACAAACGATCAAAGGAGCCTATGGTTCTGATACCCAGGTTCACCAAGGACACTTGTTTGTCAATGGTAAACTGATCAGTAAAGGTGGGAGCTTTAAGGATGGGGCAATCAGTTATTATGTGAAGCCAGACCTAATCAAAGCTGATGATCAAGTAACAATGAATTTCTATGATGGCAGTGGCAACTTATTGGCTGAAAACCAAACAGTTTCTGTAAACTAAGGAAAAATAAATTTATGTAAGTCTAAAAACTGGGGCATTGATTAGAAAAAATCTGATCAATGTCTCAGTTTTCTTGATTTAAGATACGCTCAAAATTCAAACAGGTTGAGCTAAATGATGAATACCGTAATGTGTACAGAGGTTTATATTTTGTGTCAAATAAAATTAAAAATTTATGCCATTTCAAAAGAAAAGTGACACACAAAAAATACATTATATCAGGGGTTTCTTCTTTTTTTAACTTGTGAACTTAGCTATCTTTTCCCTTTCTATTCTTACTTTTTAGTTTAAAAATATCTATTGTCATTGTGTCGATCAAATCTCCATTTTCTGGACATTAATATCTAAAAATAAATATGATGTAAAATTATGTGTTACTTAGTGTTGTGTAGTAATTACACTAATCAACCTGCCACGAGTCCAATCACAACCACCTTTGAACAACATGAAACAACGATGACTAATAACAATGGATTTAACGCTTCACAAAATCCATTTTCTGGACAATGATATTAGCAATGATGATTTCCCATTCTGATTGTAAAAGATCAATAAAGTTGATATAATGAATACGAAAAGAGGAGTTGCGCTAACAACTCCCTTAACAGCACCGTTTAAGACGGTGACCAGTTTAATATTATTTTTGAAAAATAATCGTCGACCGGCTAAAGCTGACGGTTATTTTTTTTGATTGTTGTTTACAACTGCCAAGATTCCAAAAATGATTGTTGCGATTAAAGAACCGAAACCAATCATTAATCCTAACGCCGTTTCAACAGGCAAAAGGCTTCTCCTTTCTGTAAGATTTTGGAAGTACGCACATACGCACCACCTCACTTTCAATCGGATAGCCACCGTCACAAACTTTACTGTCTTGATTATTATTAGCATATCTAAAATCGATTAAAAATTCTCGATTTTAGTTGTTTTTTCTATAATTTTAGCGAGGTGATCGTGATGGAATAATCTATTGTTTTACTCGGTAAAATTCAGGAAATCAAGACACAGCCATTGCTTGTGCGATTTACATTACCAATGAGCCCTGAACCAATCAATCAGTGGTCAATATAGAAATAACGGATAAATTGCTTATTTTGGAAGAAGGCAATTATACTATTTCAGTAACAGGTCACTTCAATAAACGGAATCACTTAGTCATTGAATCGATATAAATTAAAAACCCCAATCATTTTATGCGATTGATGAGCATACAAAAGAAGAGCTGCACTCCTAAATGTGGATTGCAGCTCTTGTTGTTTTACATAGAAACAGGAACAAAGGTCTGTTTAGTAGAGACTGGGACAATAGTCTTCTTCAGTAAGAAAAATAAACTTGATCGTCCTAGTCCCTCGTTTTTTGAGAGATGTTCCAGACTTTCTTTACTCTTTTTCAAAGTAGTCTTTTTCCGAAAATTCTGCTTTTTGGTAGACACCCTGATCGCCATAATACTTGTTGTAGCGTTGTTTGAACTTTTTAAAAGTAAAGACAACCAATAATTTGATCAATGTGTAGATGGGGATCCCAAAAATTACACCCATGAGTCCTAGTAAATCACCCATCACTAATAAAACAATCAAAATAGTGATTGGATGGACTTGAAGGCGATTGCCCATAACTCGAGGGATAACTAAGTCCCCATGAAGTAATTGGACGATGAACCAGACCAAAACAAACTTAATTGCCATGAATGTCGAATCTTGGAAAGCAATAAACAATCCAGGAAAGAAGGCAATAAATGGTCCAATGTAAGGAATGATACATAAAATCCCAGCTGCGATTGCTAGTATGCTTGCAAATTCTAAGCCGATCAATAAAAATGTGACCCAATAAACAGCTCCTAAGATGAAAGAAGCAATGATTTGCCCTTTTAAGAAATCACCTAATTGTTGATTGGCGATTTTAGTCAATGTCCGAAAATCTGTACGGAACTTGGGTGGTACGATCCCTAACACAGCTTGATAAAATTTCTGAGGATCTCTTAATAAGAAGAACGCAATGATTGGACCAGTAAATAATGTAATAAAGGTAGATGTTACTGCTGAAAAGATATTCCCGATACTTTGTGCGCCACTTTCCCAATAATCGCCAATAAACGAGGCAAAATTAGATGTCCAATCATCAATCGATGAAAAGAATTGATCGAATGTGTCCGCAAAAGGTGTTTGCGCTAGGAAGTTTTTCAAAGTTTGTATAAAATCGTTGAACAAATCAGGAAAACTAGTCATTAGTGTTTTGGCTTGTTGCTCCAAGAAAGGAACTAACCAAACACTCCCTAAGCCGATCAAAAATAAAATAATGACATAAACGATAGTAACAGATAAATTTCTAGATAGTTTTCGGCTCAAACGTTTGATCAACGGGTCTAGTAAATAATATAAAACTAACGCAAATAGTACTGGGGCGAGTGTCGTCGCAAAAATCACAAAAAATGGCTTAAAAATAAAACCGATCTGCTGAAAAAAGTAGATCACTAAAGCTAACATAATCAACAACCCTAATACATAATAGGAAGTCGTTCCTCCTAGAAAACGTATCAGACGTGACTGATCTTTAGAATTATTCTTCAATTTATTACTCCTTTCAATGTACTAAATCGCTCTAAGTTCAAGATAAAAGTAAAAGGAAATTGTTTTTTACCTATCGGGAACGTCAAGCTGATTTATCTTATTATAGTCGGAACTAGTGACAAAAAGAAAATGATACTGTTCAGAAATGGCTAGAAAATAAAAAGAAATAGTTTTAAGAAAACGCTTGACTATTTATTTAGCGATATGATAAATTAAATCCTGTTGCTAAAACGTAAAGATTACGATTTGGTAACTTTAATCGTAAAATGAAAGAAGATGAAGGAGTGTCGTCAAATGAAGCGTTTGGTTTATTTATTAGGGATAGTAGTTACTGTTTGTATACTTGCCAGTTGTGGCAATCAACAAGAAGCCGCGAACAAAAAAGAAAAATTGCAGGTGATGACGACTTTTTATCCAATGTATGATTTCACGAAAGAAGTAGTGGGAGATGAAGGAGAAGTTGAGTTATTGATTCCTGCTGGGACAGATTCACACGACTATGAGCCGTCAGCAAAAGATATGGCAAAAATTCAAAATGCGGATGTCTTTGTCTATAACAACGAAAATATGGAAACCTGGGTACCAGCAATCCAAAACACATTGAAAGAGGGGAATGTGTTAGCAGTCAAAGCGACTGAAGGGATGTTGTTGTTACCGGGTAGTGAAGAAGGACATGACCATAGTCATGGCGAAGCAGGGCATTCTCATGAATTAGACCCGCATGTTTGGTTAGCTCCAAGTTTAGCAATGAAACAAGTAAAAAGTATAAGGGATCAACTGATCACAAAATACCCCGATAAAAAAGAAGCCTTTACTAAAAATGCGGAGAATTATTTAGAAAAATTACAAGAACTTCATCAGAGTTATCAGGATACCTTAAGTAAAGCAAAACAAAAATCTTTTGTTACCCAACATGCCGCATTCAACTATTTGGCATTAGAGTATGGACTGAATCAAGTGTCAATAGCTGGCTTATCCTCAAGTGAGGAGCCTTCAGCCGCAAGAATTGCTGAATTAAAACAGTTTGTAAAAGATCATGGGATCAAATATATTTATTTCGAAGAAAATGCTAAAGACAGTATCGCTAGAACTCTAGCAAATGAAGCCGGCGTTTCTTTGGCTGTCTTGAATCCTCTAGAAGGTTTAACGAAAGAACAACTTGCAAATGGTGAAAATTACGTAACCATAATGAAAGAAAACCTCAAGTCGTTACAAAAAACGACAGATACAGTGAATCCACTGGAAGCCACACTGACACCAGAAAAAGAAAAAAATGTATATAATGGTTACTTTGAAGATTCAGCTGTGAAAGACCGCAAATTGTCCGATTGGAAAGGGCAATGGCAAACGGTCGATAACTATTTAGCTGATGGAACCTTAGATCCCGTATTTGAGTATAAGGCAAAAATCGATCCAAAAAAATCAGCAAAAGAGTACAAGGATTATTATACCGTCGGATACCAGACGGATGTCGAAAAGATCAAGATTGACGGAGATCGAATGGCATTTACTTTTAAAAATGGTGAGACGAAGCAATCATCATACCGATATGCAGGTAAAAGAGTTTTGAATTACGCTGCAGGAAATCGAGGCGTACGCTACTTATTTGAAGCAGTAGAGCCAGAAAGTGGCGCTTATCGATATGTACAATTCAGTGATCATTCGATTGAACCAACAGATTCGGAACATTTTCATATCTATTTAGGGAATGAAAGTCAAGAAAGTTTACTGGCAGAAATGGATCATTGGCCAACTTTTTATCCAGTGGAGATGAGTGGGCAAGAAATTGCGCAAGAAATGCTGTTACATTAAACTACAAAATAGGAACAAGAAAAGATAAATAAGAAAAAATGAGCAAAACAAACAGACGAGTTTTGCTCATTTTTTTTGTTTGTTTTTGGGGAGAAGTCTGAGATTTACGAGATCAATTTTTTTAAACCACGTACAGAAGCCGGAATCACTTCGCCATTTGCTAACGTGATTTCACGAGTTTTTTTGTTGATCGTACGGACATTTTGAGTATTGATCACGTATGATTTATGGCAGCGGATAAAATGACGGTTCATTTTCTCTATTTCTTTGATTTTATCATAGAACTGCATTTGCGCATGAGTCAAATGAACCTCTAATTTATGTGGCGTTCCTGGGGAAGTAGAGAAATACTGGATATCTTTGATCGGAAGAAATTTTATTTCATCGTTAAATTCGATTTTAAAAATATCTTTTTGTAAAGGAGTCGCTTTGACATCTTCAAAGATCTTACTTAAAATACGTTCCACATTTTCTTTTAAATCAAAAATATCTTCTTTGATAATATAATCAGTCGGTTCAATATTACTCTTTAAGATAGACATTGAAAGATCCGTATGAGAAGTAACATAAATAATTTTTCCTAAAGGATCTAGATCTCTTACACGTTTTCCGATCATAATACCATCTAGATCGCTATCTTTTAATTCAATGTCTAAAAAATAAATACCAAAAGATGAGGTTCGTACTCTAGCTGCTTGAAGAAGTTCAATTGGATCAGAAGTGGCGATATGGACATAACTATCCAAATTCTCAATCATAATTCGATTTTTGATCACTGCTGAAATTACTTCCAACTGTTTCGTGTCATCTTCGCAAATATAAATTGGAATCATACGAATACTCCTTTATTTTGTTTGTATATAGATTGTCTGAGAAAAACGTTGATTCTCAATAGATGTCTCTAAAAAGATATAAGGATTGGCCTTTGACAGCTCATCCAAAATGAATAAACCGAGTCCTTCGTTTTTAGGATCTTTTTTTGTTGAAAAACCTTTTTGTTTTAATTGATTTAACGGAAGTGTATTCATCGTTGTATTGATGACACGAATAATCACTGAGTTTTTCTTTTTTAAAACAAAGAGTTCAATTTTCTTCTTTTTAGTAATTAAAGCTCCTTCAATCGCATTATCTAAAATAATACCTAACATTCGGACGATGTTTACTGTGTGTTTTTTCTTTAAAGTGATCTCTTCTGGAATAACAAGATGCACGGATAATCCTTTTTCTTGTGCCATCATTAATTTCAAAGACAATAAGCTTCTTATTTCAGGAATTTTTATGTTATCTAACAGACTAAGGTTTGCTGGGAAAAGATCCATCATTTGACGAGTGGGTAAGATATTTTGATTGTAGTACTTACGTAATCCCTCCAGGTCACCTTCAGCAAGATAACTATTCATTGAAAAAAGCAAGTTTTGATAATCATGCTTGAATTCTCTAAGGTCTTGATAGTTTTTTTCTAGATCACGGATGTAATCTTGTTGCATTTGCATACGCTGTTCTAACAATTGGTCTGCCATTTTTCTCTTTGAAATTTTCCAATAATAAATGAGGATAAACAGCCCGCCACAGAGATAAAGAATGAAAAAGCCAGTGTTGATAGTTAAAATTTGGGGAGTCTCGCCAGAAAAACGTGTATAAAAGATAACGATATAATAGGTAAATAACATCAACGCGCCAACGGTTCCAATCATTCGGCGATCCAACCCATGGAAATTTTCTAAGGCTTTTTTAAAAGCTAAAGCAAGTAAGATCGATAACGTCGCAGAAATGACGATATGAATATACTGCAAGGAATCTCCTGGTTCAATGACAGCAGATTTCAAAATAAAAAAATCGCTGATGCTCGTCAAATGGTCTCCTAAAAGCGAAGTAAGCAATCCCCAAGGAAGAGCATAAACCAGTTTTTGCGGGGAAGTAGAAAAGAAGAAGAATGTTAGCATCAGCATACCTATAGCAAATAAAGCAGTAAATATCCCAAATAAAGGATACATAAAACCTAACAAGACACAAGAGATTAAAATAGTGGTAACGAATAAGTATTTCTTTTTAATTTGGTGTTCAATGAGTAATACACAAATTGTGTAAATTAAATATTGCAAGGCTATGGACCACAAAAACATAAAGTACAGCTCCCATTGATTTTTACCAAATTATAGCATATTTATTGAATTATTTTTTTAATTTTTCAGGGATTTTAAACTCTGAACTCATACCAAAGCAGCATCCAGACACAAAGAAGTCAGACAAATTAGTAAGTTGTTTAATGATTGTTTTTTTCATAGAAAATTCCTCCAAGATTCATTATATAATTCGTAATTGGAAGCAGCGTAGCTATTTCTAAAATAATCCCGAGAAGCAAGTAAGTAGAAAAGTAAGAATTAGCGAAAAATAAAATAGTTATTGCAAATAGAAGAAACATGAAAATTGCTTTTTTTAACAGTGGTGGGCGTTTTTCAGGTTCAATGGGATTGATTGCTGTACCTTTTGATCCATAGCGAAGCAACAATAAGAAACAGATGATCAATGAAATGACCTTCAGTGGGGAAGAGATGGTCACATCAAAGTGTTTCATTAAGAGGGGAACGCCCCACAAATAAAGCAAAGTCCATAGTAAACAAACAAATTCAGAATCAGAATGAAGTCCGTAAGCATAGCGACGGATACAAATATAAGAAAGAAAGGTCAATCCTGTTTCGACCCAAGAACCGGTTATTAAAGAAAATACTAAAACAACGGCCAATTTGCCAAGGTTATTCATTAATACATCAAGGGCAAATTTTACTTGGAGATAAACCATTTCATCTTCTATTTTTTCACCACTGAATAATGTGTCTAATATTCTATTTACAACTTTATTTTTCATCCAACGTACCTCCAATAACGATTTTATTCTAAATTTGTTAAAAATAGTGTTTCGATTCATAAAAGGTTGTTTTGACATCAAAACCGTAAAAAAAAGATCAAAAAATTCAGTTAGATCTTTCTTTTTTGAGTATTTTATAAATGGCAGATAAAAAAAGTGAACGGTTTTGACATGAAAAGGGCTTTTTATGATTTTTATGTGTTCTCTGCCTAGAAGTGTGTTAAAAATTGATTGACTTAAAAAATATTGGAGGAACTATCATGGGGAATGAACAAGTAATGGAGAAAATGGATGAGCAATTATTTGAAGTTGGTGAAACAGGTGCTTTTGTTTCAGATTTATTTGAAGCGCCTATCAAAGGAGAAATTGAAAAAGTTTATGAAAACAGCGTGATGATCCGGGTCATCAAATGTGCAGTAGAAGATAATGAGACTGCCGACAGTTTGCATTGGCAACTTGTTGTTCGAAAATCAAGTGCGATAATGGAATGAATAAAAATAAACATAAACACAACAAATAGGCTGAGGTACTGTCCGAGTATCCTGTAAATCAGTCTATTTGTTGTGTTTTAGTATAGTGATTTTTTTAGTTGGTCATTAAAGTGAACACGCTTGTCCTTATTTTTTGGATAAGACTATATGACGTTGGTAAAATTTCCATACTTGAATGCTTTGAACAATTGCTATGATTAAAAATAAAACAGCCACTAATAAAATAGCAAAATGCCCAAATAAATGGTGGCAAAAAACGAGAACGCCAGCACCACTGATGAAAGCCAGAACAACTGTCAGAAAATGGAAAAAACGATCGAACGCTGCTTTTTCTTTTGTGACAAGTGAATCGTATAAGTTAGTAGCAACTCCTTTTAGATTCCCCGTAGTAAAAAGATTAGTATAAGCTCGTCCATCGATTTTATCAAAAGCGACCCATTGAATAGCTGCTGTAAATGCAATCATGATGGTTACGATGGCTGGGTGGATACTGATTGGAGTCAGACTGACTAAGAAAAAGATAATTGCTTCGTAGTAAAGAACATACAAACGCCAATAGTGTTTTTCTTTCTTTTTGAAATAATCAATCAAAAATTTTGTCAGTAAAATCCCTAAAAAAAAGAAGACAGTAGAAAGAATTTTTTTTCCAACGCTAATCCATTCACCATCGAAAGCTTGGATGATTGCTAAGACAATATTACCCGTTTGTGCTGAAGCAAATGCGTTATATTGAATATATGTATAACTGTCCATTGCGCCACCGATAAAGGATAATAAAAGTCCGATTGTCCGTCCTTCATGAAATGAAGTACTCATTTATATTCACCTTCAAATTAATATATTTGTCTTTTTTATTCTATCATATTGGTTATATGTTTTTGATATTTTATAGATAATTTTCAGAAAAGGTCAGTGTTTGCTAAAGTCATTTTAATTTTTAGAAAGGTCTGTTAGTATAAAAGAAAAATATTGACCATTTATATATAGAAAGATGTGAAAACAATCAATCAAGGGAATGAAAAAGAAATACTTCGCTTACAAAGAGAAATCAGTCATTGGGAAAAAAGATATGAGAAGCTCCAACAAATTTTCCGGATGCAAGAAGAGATCATTGCAAGCTATGAAGCAGCTTATGGTGAAGCACCTGGGCTGATTGAGGAAGAAAAAGAAACGAATAATAGTCATTCATTTTTCGATATGATGGAAAAGCGCTCCTACAATCGTTTTAATTACGAGCAAAAAGCAGCGATTACTTACAATATGGAAAAAAATCTAAGGATCATTGCAGGAGCGGGAAGTGGGAAGACCCAAACAATTTGTGCAAAAGCTGTCTATTTAATGACTGAAAATCAGGTAGATGAGCAACGGATATTGATGATCACTTTTACGAGAAATGCTGCGAATGAATTGAAAAAGCGAGTAGATAATTTTAGCCAACGAAAGACCAATGTTCATATAGGAACTTTTCATAGTATCTTTTTTCGTTTGTACAATGATATTTGTCGCCAATTCCCAGAAGTAGTCACTGAAGGGATACAGGGAGAATTTTCAAAAGAGACTTCATATAAAGTCAGTGGACTAATACAACAACTTATTCGTAAGTATAATTTATACGCTTTTGATCAATATGGAGAAAAAAATTTGGCGGCACGTCTTGATTATTGGCAGAATATGAACTTATCAATAGAAGAAACGCGAGTATTGATAAAAGAAAACTTTGACTTTATTGAACCGAATGCAACTATGCCGATTTCCGAAAGAATGACCCACTTCATGCGAGAACTGCAAGCACAAAAGAAAGAGCAACATCTTTTTGAATTCAATGATGTTCTAAGTAATTTAAAACAAGCCTTGCAGAACGAAGAAATCAGAAACTTCGTGGGACAAAAATATGATTATTTATTTATTGATGAATTTCAAGACACGAATCCTTTACAGTGGGAAATTGTTCGCCTGATCACGAAGGAAACACCAATGAAACTTATTGTGGTCGGTGACGATGATCAAAGTATCTATGGGTTTCGAGGTTCGGAACCTTCTTATATTAAAAATTTTGACCAAGAGTACGCAACGAAGACGATTTTTTTATTAACCAACTATCGTTCACGTGCCACCATTGTTCAAGGAGCGAATCGCTTAATTACTTTTAATAAAAATGATCGTATCCAAAAAGCAATGATTCCAGCTAAGAAAGAGGCGGGGATTATGCAGGCGCTAGCTTTTGATGACATACAAGCTGAAAGTCGCTGGATCATTGAACAAATCAAAACATTGATTAAACATAAAGGAAAATACAAAGAATCAATCGTTTTATATCGGTCGTTAACGCAAACCCAGCAATTAGTCCAAGACTTGTTACAGACGGATATCCCCTTTGTGCTAGAAGCAGATGGCCCATACGAAGGGATATTTGGGATAAAACTATTTCAACAGTTCTATCAAAGGATCCTTTACTGGCAAAATGCAACTACTTATCAAAAAAAGACACAAGGTTATCAACAAGTACTCTATCAGTTAATGATTAATTGCTATTTCAAGAAGGCTGAATGTGAGGACTATTTTTCTAAACGAAATAAAGTAACAGATATTGTGGAATATATCCTTTCTGTAAAGCCGCATTTAAAAACAAAAGAAAAAGAGATTCATCGGTTTGTAAAGGACCTTCATACTTTTGATAAAAATGGCGGAAAAGGTTTTGATCGTTTAATTCAAAGCTACCTTAAATTAAGTCGACCAACTAAAGAAATAGACGGTAGTGAGCGTGAATGGTTGTTAGGAACGCTCAAACAATTTCCAACATTAGAAAAAATCAACCATTTAGAAAAAGACATCCAAGCAGTTGCGAAACAACTAAAAACTCGTTTAATCGCTTACCGACAAGGAAAACTTGATGCTTTATGCATTCAAAGTATTCATAGAAGTAAAGGCTTAAGCTATCGCAATATTTTTTTAGTTGGTTGTAATGAAGGAGCTATTCCTTACAATGGTGCCTCTGATAAAGCAGCCATTAGTTTGGATAAGGTCAAGGCAGAGCATGTGACAACAGTCGAAGAAGAACGCCGTCTTTTTTATGTAGCAATGACCCGAGCAAGGAATCGTCTCTATTTGTGTATACCTTTGATGAAGGGGACGAGAAAATTGAAAACTTCTAGATTTATTAGAGAAACAGGTTGTAAAATTAAAAAAATACATGTTTGATCACATAAAAAACGATATTATTAGGTAAAAAATACTAATAATATCGTTTTTTTTATGTATTTTTCTTCTTTTTTTTATACAAAATAAATTAATTTTTTTCATATAAACACAGGATTAAAAGGGTTTAATAGCAAAGAAGAATAAATTTTCTGAATTTTAATAGCTAATAATTGGTGTTTTTTATAACTTTCAGTTAGAATGGGATTATAATTAAAAAGGAGTGAGAGAATGATAAAAGTATATACTTCCCCTAGCTGTACTTCTTGTAGAAAGGCAAGAGCATGGTTGCAAGAAAATCGTTTAGATTTTGAAGAAAAAAATATTTTTGCAGAGCCGATATCAGAAAATGAAATACGTGAAATTTTAGCAGCCACTAACGGAGGCGTTGAAGACATTATCTCTACTCGCTCAAAAATATACGAAAAATTAGCTATTGACTTCAACGAGCTCACATTAAAGCAAATGATTGTCCTTTTTAAACAATATCCTTCTTTACTAAGACGTCCGATCTTAATTGATGAAAAAAGAATATTGATCGGTTTTAATGAAGATGAAATTCGTTCGTTTGTTCCAAGAGAAATTCGTTCAGTTGCAAGAAGAATGATTTATATGCAAAACAGTATCTTCAGTTAAATTTAAAAAAGGAGGAATCTTGTGAAGGTATACGGGTCGGCGCATTGTGTGACGTGTCTAAAAGCAAAGCAGTGGTTAGAAGAACATCATCTCTCTTATCAGTTTATTGATTTAGATCAAAGAGAGCTAACCGTTAAGGAAGCAAAAGAATTGTGTGGGTTTGAGAATGTTCACGCGGAACGACTGTTCGCCACTTGGTCACAAGGTTTCAAAAATCTGGAAATTGATTTATCTACTATTAATGAACAACAATTGATTGTTTTGTGTAGAACACATGGAGAACTAATCAGACGTCCGCTGATTATTTTTGATAATGTTTTATTTGTTGGGTTCAATGAGGAATTAATGGAGAAATTAATTGCAAGCCAATAAATACAGGATGACCTCAGTGGCAAAAAAACGAAATAGTCGGTTAGAGGAGATGGATGGCTATTCATTTCCTTTTTTTGTGAGTGATCTTTTCTAAAAGAAACTTGTCTCGGTCTCTTCTATTATCTCTAAAAACGAATAAACGGTGTTCAAAGAGCTGACCTTCGGCGATAAGTCAAAAAATCTCAAAACATGAGGAGCTGTTTCGAGATTTTCATCCTTAACGCTTAGGTCAAGACACTCTTTTCACAACCTCTTGCTAAACGGTGTTCAAGAAGCAACTCCTCAACAATAAGCGATGGTTTTCTAAAATATGAGGAGCTATTTTAAAAAATCATCG
>NZ_JBFOFA010000018.1:0-13763 GCF_040887125.1 Enterococcus sp. C74
ATATGACAGAAAAATGTCAAGAAGAAAATGGCATTAATGTGGATTTAGATGCTAAATTTCGTAGTGTAGGAAAAATTGTCAAAGTGTTTCAAGATACCGATAATGAAAAGCAATATGCATTATTGGGTGAAGAAGATAGTCGTGGTGTAAAAAACGAAGTCCTATTTGTTGTTCAACTGGTTGAAGAAGATGGCCAATATAAAATTGATAATTTTCGCTATGAACAACTTCATGTACATTGAATACTAAAAAAGAGGGAACAGAAATGAAAAAAATATTATGAAAAAAATGAGCTACTACAAGATTTTTTACACCGATACTTAAACTACGTAAAAAATGAACTTTTAGCTGATGGGAAAGTAACAGAAGCACAAATTGTTTTATCAAGGCTGGATAGTCATTTATGTTTATGGGATCAAACAAGGATAGAAAAGTTAAAATACCAAGATATACTGGAATCTTTACAACGAATTGATCAACCAATTGGTATATTTTTTAGAAGATAATTCCAATCATTTTAAGAATATATACGTTGTTAAATTATGTTTTACATGGTAAGATTCGTTGTGAAGAGGGGGAATGTAAAATGATTAATGTAACAGCCAGAAAAGTTGGCAATTCAATCTCTATTTCAATTCCAAAACAATATAAAGTTGAAGCAGGAACAGAGTATGTCACCTATAAATCAAAAAATGGTGGATTGATTTTTACGCCAAAAATAAAAAATCCATTTTTGTCAGATGAAGCTTTTCAAAAGGCTGAAGATGAGGAATGGCAATTTTTAGCTCAGGAGGAGATAGAAAAGGATGTATGAACCGCAACAAGGTGATCTCATATGGTTGAATTTTACGCCTTCTTTTGGGAGAGAGATGAGAGGGAAACACCCAGCACTGGTTGTTTCTTCCAATGCGTATAATCGAAAAACAAATTATATTATTGTGTGTCCAATTACTTCAGGCGGAAATGATTTTTCTGGTTATATTCCATTGCATGGATATAAAATACATGGAAGAGTGAATGCGACACAAATTCATAGTTTCGATACTGATCGAATTGTGAGTAAAGAGTTTATAGATCGATTAAGAGGAGAAGACTTTTTATTAGTGAAACAAATCTTAGATTATTCACTAGAAATTGATTTTTGATGATTGATAAAAACTGAATTTGGCTCGATACAATATATTTTTAGAGTGTATCATAATATTTTTAATTTTTATCCATTATAGGATTGGAAGATTGAAGATATTTGGACAGCATATATTGCCAAAGGAAACTAGAAATATTTACTTGAAAAAATTTCATTCTTCAAAAAACAGACAATCATAAAATTAAATTTTATGATTGTCCAGATAATGTATCAATTAAACACTTTCGATTGGTTCTATCTTATAAAAGAATGTGTATTACTATCTTAAAAAATGATACTTTTGTTGCTATATGGGTTTTTCTCAAACTAGAGATGAATTACAAAAAAAGAGAGACAATGGTTCTATGGAAATAGATGAAAGATTTTTAAACCCTGTTTATAAGGTTTATAGAATTCCAATTAGTAAAATTCGAATTAATGATTATAATCCAAATAAAGTAGCGCCTAAGGAGTTAAAATTATTAGAACAATCTATTTTAGTAGATGGATATACAATGCCGTTTGTTTGTTATTATGTGAAAGAAAAAGATTATTATGAGATTGTAGATGGTTATAATGGTTATTTAGTAATGAAAAAAATCTCCTGAAATTGCGAAAAGAGAATCATTTATCTGTAGTTATCATTGATAAACTAATAACTGAAAGAATTATCAGTACCATTCGATACAATAGTGCTAGAGGTAAATATTCCATTGAAATTGTGCAGATGCTAGTAGAGTCAGGATTAAGTGATAACCGATTTAAATTCATCAAAGCATAAGACATTAGGCAAAGTCTGGTTGAAAGGGTTCGATGGGCGGTAGAATCTCTTCATGACACGATAAACCGAAGAAATGGAAATATTTTTCTAGCTAGTGATTTCCTTTATCATCTCATTTAAGTGAGTAACGATAGATCAACGAACTTTTTGACTAATAAACAGTGTTTCTTAGCGACAGAGATATCTCTACGAAGGCAATCTGGCAGGACTTTCATTTGAATCGTTGTTTCTTTAACTCCCATATAGGCCCGATACTCAAAGAATTCATTAAGTAACAACAGGATGGTTGCCGTCCCCTAATGAATGATCTTAGAGGGGACGACACAAAGACAATGCGGACATTCTTCTGGCGTGTATTAGAGAGTATCTTTGTAAATCAAACAAATTTGCCCATTATATTTTTTTTGGTTAAACAATTTTCCTCGAAATAGATATTTAAGTCTATAATATTTAGGTTATCATTGATAAGCTGAGTATAAGATATCTTGAATCCTTTTATGAATTGGTTCGCCAAATTAATTGTAAAGGATTTCAGAGTATCTTTTCTATATTTTTACATCCAAAAGTATAGAAACTATTTAAATGGATATATTTAAATAGTTTATTATTTTTCTGTAGAAATTGTTTCTACCGATTGAGTAATTGATTTTACAAGTATTTTCTATAAATACTTATCATTCAAAATATATAGGTAGGCAAGTATTTTAATATACATATTTATGTTAATCTTATTAAAAACATAGAAAAAGCCTCCTGAATTTTTCTCAGGAGGAATTATAAATAAATAGGGGGACTTATTTATCTAAAATTCGCATTTTTTATAAGTTTTAAAATTATTATCTTAATCTTTTTTATTTAATAGATTCAAATATGTAGGAAAATTATTGATAACAATACTTACTACGATGTTAATATTAGAATAATACAATACAACTTAGAAAATATAAATTTTCAGAAGCATATATTAGAGAAGTTTCTATAATTATTCCTGATAACTTTAGAAAAAGAATAAACTTCATAGTTCATTCAATTATTCTTTCCACTATAAACTCATAGCACCTCTTAGTATAGATATTTTAAACTAAGAGGTAACTATGATGGTGGGTGTTTAAGTTAGGTAATAGAATCAGCAAACAATGTAAATCAAAAATATTCAAGGAGACAATAACAATTTATTTAAAAATCTCTCTCAATCTTTAATCACCTAACTTGATTCTATTATAAATAAAAAAATCATTACATATTTTTTTATTTTTAGTAAACATATATAATTTATGATTTTTTTTATACTATTGATTAGGAAATCGGGATTATTTATTGAATAACAGTTATGATAGTTTAAAAAATAAACAATAATAAGAAAAAAAGAAAGTGCATTTAATCAGAATAATTCTAAAATTAAATTGAAAAAAAGATTTAGATAATTATTCAAACCAATAGCTTATAAGGCTGAAATTTAAAGTCTTTTTTTCATAAAGGATAATTGTCATTATAAATAATTCTATATACTTATTGACCATTTCCCAAAACTTATATATGAATTTTATTTATAATTGACAATTCCTTTCTCTTCCAATATCTCAAATTTTTAAACTCTGTAAGAAGGAGAATAAGGGATTAATCTCTTATTCCCCTTTTCTATTTTTACGAGTTAATTGATAAATTTAGCATCTTGAATATTTGTAATAATTTGTTGTACATGTTCATCATAATTATTTTTTAAATAAAATTTTGCCATTTGGTAAACTGTTTCATATTTCTTTGTTCCATCAAAATTACTAAATATTTCTATTAGACTTTTAATATCAGGATCTGTTTTTATTGTTTTTCGATCTTTTGCTGTTCAATCTTTCTTTTGTTTTTCTAGTAAAATCTGCGACTCATCTGTAGATATTCTAGATGTTTTAACTATTTCTTCAACTTTAGGTCATTTTTTTCATGCTTTGTCAATGCCATAATAAATACTTCCGTAAATTATTATTTGTCTAGTGTATTTCTTTAGAATCACTCTAGAAAGTGACCTACTCACTACTTAGCTAAACTTATCGGTTTTTAAAACTTGAAATGAGATATTTTTGGGAAAACAGCATACTTGATAGCTTATTTTTTCACTAGCAATGGTGTCTCTTATTTACCAATCATGAATGAAAAGTTAATGGTCATTCAAAAATGTAGGTTTTTAGCCCACAAATAACAAGGTTACCTATACGACAATTTTTTTCTTTATAATCTTTAATCTGATAAGATTTTCCATTAATTTTAGTAATCTTAGCGTGGTACACTAATTGATCGATGAGTGCATTTGTTAAGTTTTTATCTTGAAAGATTTCAGCCCATGGAAACAAAGGAATATTCGTTGTAAAAAATCTGATCAAAACGTCTTACTTTCTTTATACGAATATCATCCAATTCCTTCATACTATATCTTAAACAAGTAGATAAAATGAATTTTGGTAATAAAAATATTATTGACAAACGAAAACGATTATAGTAAAAATGACTAAAACGTTTTCTTTTTTTGTTTTAGGAGGATTAGTTTATGAATGTTCAACCCCATATTCGTCTAAATTCTGATATAGATGTTGATAGTGCCATTATTGTAGGAGATCCTGCTAGAGTTGATTTAATATTAACTATGATGAGTAATTTCCAATTTTTAACTTACAATCGAGAGTATAAATCATCTATAGGAATTTACCAAAATAAAAAAATACTAGTTCTTTCCACAGGGATCGGAGCTCCTTCTACTGCTATCGCAATTGAAGAGTTAAATAATATTGGCATTAAAAAAATTATTAGAGTAGGTTCTGCAGGAGCTATGCAACCTAATATTGATCTAGGAAGTATAATTATTGCTGAGGGAGTTGTAAGGGATGATGGACTATCAAAGAAATATATTCCAAGTATTTATCCTGCAGTCCCATCATTTAATTTGCTTGCTTCTGCATATAAATATAAACCTAATGCAAATTATGGAATTGTAAGATCTCACGACGGTTTTTATATGGATGATAATGAACAATGTGAAGATTTTTGGACTTCTAAAGGGATTATCGCCGCTGACATGGAATCAGGAATTTTATTTATAGTTGGTCGTCAAAGAAATATCGAAACCTTGTCGATATTAACGAATGTTGTTCCTTACAAAAATGATCTTAGAGAGGGAGTTAATAACTTTGTAGACCAGGATAGACAAATGATAAAAGGTGAGAAAGAAGCTATAAAATTAGCTTTAGACATTTTGAGTGATTCATTTATTTAGAGGTGAAAAGTAATGCAGAATAATTCTCATTCGTGGTTATATAATCAATTATTTTTGGATTGGAAAAAATTTGAAGTCATTTATTGTTTAGGACTGATTACTCTTCAATTATTAGTTTATGCAATTGCTCCTGATAGTTTGGTTGGAATGTTATCTGGTGTAACTGGGATCATGTCCTTAGTATATGGAATGAAAGGAAGAAGAGTAGCATTTATTTTTGGTACAATTCAATGCATTGCAATGACTTACATAGCATGGATTAGCCATGCATATGGTTCTTTTTCAATGGATATTATTTATGTTATTTCTCAACCAATTGGTTGGTTTATGTGGGGAAATGATGAATCAGTTCATCAATTTTCAAATAAAATGCGCCAATTAATATTCTTTGGTGCATTTATTGCTTGGTTAATGGGATGGTTTATTTTAAGTCAAGTAAATGGTCAATTACCTTATTTTGATTCAATAAATTTTGTATTGAGCTTTATTGCGCAAATTCTTTATATACTTAAATATAGAGAGAATTGGTCTCTATGGATTATAGTAAACTTGGCCAATCTTATTTATTGGAGTGTTTTAACTATACAAATTTTAAATGGAGATACAGCTATAGGTACTTTGGGTGCTAATTTATCTCAAGTGGCTTTACAAGCAGCATTATTATTTAATTCTATTTATGCTACAAAAGTATGGGCAGAAAACAGTCGAAAGTAAATGTTAAAAAAGAATAAAATTACTTGTCAATGTACTAAAACTCTCTATAAAATCAAAATATATCTTTATTTTCCAAATAAATGAATTTTCTCCGACTATTTTAACATATTTAGGCATTCATCCCTTATAAGTAGGGATGAATATTGTTCGGTGTTAGTAAATCGGAAATCGAAAAAGTAAATGATATAATTTTTTTGATTCCAAGCTCAATTGTGTAATTTCAGTCTGAAAACGTCCGATTGAAAGATATTGAACTAGCACCACAAGTAAAATGTGAAGTCATTCATGATGATGCAGGTGTAACAATGATTGTGATTAGAGTGAGAACAGAACTAAGTCTGTCATAGCATTATGTTGTAGTTTGCATTTTGACCGAGAGAAGCGTAGGAACTACGAGAATTAGCTTGGTCAATAAGAGAAAACTCTGCAAGTGAAAAGATAAGCTAGCAAGTATGCTCTTTTCCCAAGAACTTCCCACTTCAAGCATTAAGAACAATCAGGTTTAGCTAAGTGGCGAGTAGTTCACAATTTTTATTTCAAGAAGTGATCTTATGGAACAAAATTCAAAAATCATTTTGCGCAAGAAAATTTGTCAATTAACAAATGATCCAGAATGGTTAACGCATCCGGAAATCGTTGCTGAAGTGCAAAAAATTTCCAGACTTTTAGAACACCCTTATTTAATACATTCTTATAATACAGGCTCTTTGTCAAATGATGTTGGTAAAGAGAAATCTTAGAATAATTTGGGCAGAAAGAAGAAAAACTTCTTTCTGTTCTTTTTATTTGGTTAAAATAGTTTTACCGTGTCGAATCATGATCCGTCGTTTGAAATTATAAAAATTTCGAACCCCATAAGCATTGCGTTTTAATATGGTTGTTTAAACATTCGAGTGGTCCGTTTGAATAACTGTAGCGGAGAGCATTTTGAATCTGTGGCAGAAACTTTTTAAATGTTCGCAAAGTTGTCGCATAAGTTTCAGGTAGCTGGCTGACTTCTCTGGATAAACAGTCCTCAAATAGTGAATGCTCTCTTTTCTTTACTGCATAAAGAAAATCTTGGTATAACTGATAGCCACTTGTCGCAGGTTGGGACAAGTGGCTATCAGTCGATCGACAATCTCTCTTTCAGTTAAATAATCTTTAAAACTGGCACGCCAAACCTGTTTTTCATCGTTCAACTTTGCCTCTTCTTTTTGTAGGAGTTTCCAATAACGTTTCATTTTTTTACCAAGTCCATATTGGTATTGAGAAGCACTTTTAAGTCGTGACTTGGTTTCCTTCACTCGGTGGTTTAAAAAAGTTCTTCCTATAATTTTGTTACTATTCAAAACTAGAATCATATTCGAAGTATCTTTTTATCTCAAAATAAGTGTCCATAAAATGACAGATAAAAAATTTTAGTTAATTCCAGAAGAAATCACTCCTCATTTAAAGAAAAACAAAGAAATATTATTTTTAAAACAGATATATATAGTATTGAATTGTTTATATTTATTTTTTTATGATTATTTGTAAAAATAAAATTACATATTTAATATATATATATATATTAAAATAGTATTGATACAATTTGAAAGAATATTCTTTTAATATATAACATTATTAAAGGAAGGGGAATGATAACATAATGATGGTTCAGGGATGACTATCATAAAAAATAATTGTTCTATTGCAACAAAATACCATATGTCAATTATATAATGTTGAAAGGATTTATTATAAAATGAAGTTAAGAAATATTTTAGTCAGTTCAAGTATATTATTCAGTATAGGATGTTCCTCAGAGGTTATTGTACATGGAGACAGTATTGCAGATACGGCTAATGTGTCAGAGGTACAGGCTTATCAGTTAAATGTTAAAAAAATTTTTTGGACCGATCCTTATGTTGAAGGTGTTGGAACAGGTATTTCTCAAGTAAAATTTATTGTTGATGGGGTAGAGAAAGTCTCAGTCAATGTATCCAATGGTAAGTTTAAAGTACGTACATCTTTCCTAGGTTTAGATTCTAAAACAAAAGTATTTGAAGTAGAAGGAATTTCGAATACAGGTCAAATTGTTACAACAAAAAAATGTGAGGTTCTCCCTAAATTGCATGACGCTTATGAAATGAATACTTCACAGAATTATCATTTGGGAGATTCATATATTTCTGGTACTAATCAAGGGGGAATTGATACAGTAGCCTTAAGAGTTAATAACAAAGTCGTTAGAAAAAAAGAAACAACTTTGAATAGTGATGGACAAGAAGGTTTTTCATTATTCGCAAAAGATAAAATAACAAAAAATAAAGACAAAGTGGAAGTTGTCGGATATGACAGTAACGGTAACATTAGAACCGTAATTAATGTTAAAGTTAATTAATCCTTCTGATTAAAGAGTATCTTTATTGTATCTGGATGATAATATCATATATGTAAAGTGTCCATAAAATGACCCATTTCTGAACACTTTATTTTTTACCTTTATTTTTCAAAAAATGAATTCATTTTATGTTCATAAACCCATAACAAAATCTATGTTCATTTAAACCGTATAAATAAAGTTATGTTACAATAGATTTTAGTTAGGGGTGATTTTTTTGAAAATAGGATATGCGCGAGTATCTACTGGATTACAAAATTTAGATTTACAAGAAGATAGTTTAAATAAATTTGGTTGTGAGAAAATTTTTACCGATCATATGAGTGGGGCAAAAAGTAATCGACCAGGATTGGAAATGGCCATCGATTTTGTTCGTTCTGGAGATACACTTGTCGTTTGGCGTTTAGATCGATTAGGAAGGAATATGGAAGATTTGATTTTGATTGTGAATCGCTTGAATGAACGTGGTGTAAGTTTTCATAGTCTTCAAGAAAATATCACGATGGATAAATCCAGTTCGACTGGTCAACTTATGTTTCACTTATTCGCGGCATTTGCAGAATTTGAACGTAATTTGATCTTGGAACGATCAGCAGCTGGACGTGCTGCCGCACGCGCAAGAGGAAGGTTTGGTGGACGTCCTGAAAAATTGACCTCTCAGGATTTGGAATTACTGAAGACTTTAGTGGATAGTGGTACGCCTATTAAGACGATTGCAGAACGTTGGAATGTTTCTCGTACAACAATTTATCGTTACTTAAATAAAATGAAGGAATAAAAAATAAGTACAAAGACATTATCTCGAACAAATTATTTCTTATTATGAAAAACAACAGAGATATATCCAGTTATTTTCAAATCTGCAAATTATGAATATCTATAGAAATAACAATTTTAATCAATAAAAATCAGGTGAGAAATATATGTTGATTCAAGAAGGCATGGAACTTTCAACAATTGATGTGAATAAAAAATATTGCACAGGAAAAGTAGTTCGTTTTCGAAAAAATACTTTTATTATTGAAAATAAAACGGAATATGGAATTGAGCGATATTTAATTTCAAAAAGAAAATTAAAAATAGAGGGATATACGTTTCCGTTATGTGATCTCAAAAAAGACTTAAATAATTATACTAGTTTGTAATTTGATTGTTTTTAGACATTTTTTATATGTTAATATTTAAATATTTTTAATTTTAATAATTTAAAAGGGGATGAAATAATGATTCAAGCATATATGGATTATTGGAAAAGAAGTTTTAATTATACTGCAAATGTTAGTATGAAGGAGTTTTTGTCTGCATTCATCTTTAATTTGTTTATTCTTGCTATGATTTTATTAGTAGGTGTATTTGTTCCGATTACGTGGGAAAATGTAGTAATGGACTTTTGGTATATAGTAATGGCCTTGATGATTATTCCAACTATTTCTTTAGTTATCCGCATTATAAGAAAGATTTTACAAAGATAAAATTTTATGTTTTCTTGAAACATTGAATAACTTTTATTTTGTTTAAACATTGTTCAATGAATTTAAATTATAAAGTGAAGAAATTAAGTTAAATACTTTTTGTTTTTGACTTTCTACCAATATCATCTAATTAATTATGTAAAACCATTTTTTGGGAAATAAATGATTGATCTATTATCAATGAGTGGCGTACTAATTTGATATCATTAATAAATATATTCAAAAATTAAGGAAATAAATTGTCCTTACGAAACAATTAAAAGTATAAAAATTCTGATTTTTACTAATGAAAAAAAGACAATTTTTTTTAGTATTTTGGTTGTTTTCGTAAGGATTACAATTTGAGAGCGATAATAGAATAAGTTAAAAACGATACTGCCAACACTTGCATAAAATAATTTTCCATTTTTGAAAGAAAAGAAGTATATAATCTTTTCATGGTTAATAACTAACTAACTTTAGATAACGTATATAAAAATTTCTTTTGTAATAAATCTATTGGATTTTCTCATTTTAAAAATTAGTTCAAGTTATACAATTAACAATAAAAAACAAATTAGGTAATATATTTTTTATTTGACTATCTTTATTTATCGGAGTATTCTTAAATCGTAAAAATATAACATGTATTATTTTTATCTACATATTAAAAATCAAGTATTACTTTTTTGCTAAGTAAAAAAAATTTTTTACTACTTTTTTTCGTATTTGATATATAAATTGTTTTTTTCTAAAATAATTATTTACTCGTTAAGTAAGATAACTTAATGATATCTAAAATTAGTTATTTATTTCCGATAACAATGATACCGCTTTCTTTTTTAGCAAACACAATAATATCTAAGAAAGGGAAATACAGAATGCGAGTAATTGCAACATTGTTTGAAGACTTCATAATGACGAAAAAAATTAGAATTTCGCATTTATGAGTTTATTAAATAAATAATAAGGAGGAAAAACAATGGATAGAAGTACAAAAAAACTATCTTTGATGAGCTTTTTTGCTATAACTGCCTCAATGGTCATGACAGTTTATGAGTATCCGACATTTGCGACATCAAAGATGAATCTAGTTTTTTATTTACTAGTTGGTGGCTTTCTTTGGTTTATTCCTGTGGCGCTTTGTTCTGCGGAAATGGCTACTGTAGAAGGATGGGAAAAAGGAGGTCTTTATACGTGGGTATCAAAAACTTTAGGTAGAAAATGGGGATTTGCAGCTATTTTCTTTCAATGGTTTCAAATTACAGTAGGTTTCATTACAATGATTTACTTTATTATAGGGGCACTATCTTACGCACTTAATTGGCCTGCTTTAAATACAAATGTTTGGTTGAAATTAATCGGTACATTAATAATTTTTTGGTTGATCACAATATCACAATTTACTGGGACAAAAAATACCGCTAAAATTGCAAAAATAGGATTTTTTGTCGGAATATTAGCGACTGGAGTCCTTCTTTTCACTTTAAGTATTCTCTATATTGCGCAAGGAAATCCAGTAAAAGTCTCTTTTAGTGCGGATGCTTGGATTCCAGATTTTACTAAAATAAATACATTAGTGGTCTTTGTTTCATTTATTTTAGCATATGCAGGGGTTGAATCGTCTGCCAGTCATGTGAAAGATATGGATAATCCTGGAAAAAATTATCCTAAGGCTATTTTAATATTAGTAATTTTGACAATTATTTTAGATACATTGGGTGGTGCTACAGTTGCTGCAACAATCCCACAAGATCAGTTATCACTAGATACAGGAGTAATTCAAGCTTATTCTTATTTAATTCATCATTTTGGTGGAGGAGAAACTCTTATTCGTATCATTGCAGTCATTATTTGTTTAGGTGTTGTTGCTGAAATTGCCACATGGGTGGTTGGCCCATCGACTGCTATGCTTGAAGCAGCTAAAAATGGACTGCTACCAAAACAAATGGCAAAAGTTAATAAATATAATGTACCGACCAATATCGTATTAATTCAAGGAATAATCGTTTCTATCTGGGCAGTTGTACTAACACTAGGAGGAGGGGGAGCTAATCTTTCGTTCTTTGTTGCAATGGCTTTGACAGTATGTATTTATCTTGTAGCTTATGTTCTTTTATTTATTTCTTACATCAAATTAGTGAAAGAAAAGGAAGATTTAGCAAGATCATACCAAATTCCTGGTGGAAAGAAAGTAAAAATTGGTGTGGCAATTATAGGGTTACTTGTTTCAGTTTTTGCATTCTTTATATCGTTTTTTCCACCTAACGATATCGGTTATGGTAAAGGAGGAACGTATTTAGCCATCTTAATTATTAGCTGGTTAATTATTTTAGTTATCCCTTTTGGGATTTATAAAACATTTGATGAAAAAGGAAATAACAGAAAAATCTAAGAAATCAGTGCTTTTTAGGAGGAGAGAAAAATGTTATTCAGTAAAAAAAATAGACATGAAGCACAATATTTGGAACCTATTTTCGGAAATGAAGCGATGGACGAAGCGATTCCTATGTATAAACTGCCAAAAGGCTCGCTGATTCCTCGAGATGCTTATCAATTGGTAAAAGATCAATTAATTGATGAAGGTGTGTCAAGACAAAATCTCGCTACATTTTGTCAAACATACATGGAACCAGAAGCTGCAAAAATCATGTGTGAAACATTGGACAAAAATGCAATAGATAAAACTGAATATCCACGTACAGCAGAGATCGAAAATCGTTGTGTCAACATCATTGCTGACTTATGGAATGTTCCAGATGAATCTGATTTTATAGGTACCTCGACTGTAGGTTCAAGTGAAGCTTGTATGTTGGGGGGATTAGCATTAAAATTTGCATGGCGTAATCGTGTAAAAAAACTTGGTTTAGATATCAATAAACAAAAACCTAACTTAGTAATTTCTTCTGCATATCAAGTCGTTTGGGAAAAATTTTGTGTTTATTGGGATATTGAAATGCGCACAATCCCGATTGATGAAGAACATGGGAGTATCAATATAGACACTGTAACAGATTATTTTGATGAATATACGATTGGCGTAGTAGGTATCTTAGGAATCACTTATACAGGAAAATATGACGATATAAAGGCATTAGATAAAAAAATAGAGGAATATAACAAACAGACTGACTACAAGGTATATATTCATGTAGATGCTGCCAGTGGTGGATTATTTGTACCATTTATGGAACCAGAACTTGAATGGGATTTCCGTTTGAAAAATGTACGTTCAATTAGCACTTCTGGACACAAATATGGATTGGTATATCCTGGTGTTGGTTGGGTTATCTGGAAAGAAAAAGATTTTTTACCAGAGGAATTAGTCTTCAAAGTTAGTTATCTTGGAGGAGAAATGCCAACAATGGCAATCAATTTCTCAAGAAGTGCAAGTCAGATAATAGGACAATATTACACATTTATCCGTAATGGGTTTGAAGGCTATCGATCAATTCATAAAAAAACCAGTGATGTAGCAAAATATTTAGCAAAAGAAATTGATAAAATGGGTTATTTTGATATTTATAATGACGGTTCACAATTACCAATTATTTGCTATAAATTGAAGAAAGATGTTTCTATCTCTTGGAATTTATATGATCTAACCGATCAATTTGCAATGAAGGGATGGCAAGTCCCTACTTATCCGTTACCTGATAATCTATCAAATATTAATATCCAACGTTTTGTTTGTCGAGCAGACTTAAGTATGCAAATGGCCATAGATTTAATTCAAGATATGAAGACTGGCATTGATCACTTAAATCAAAGATCTATACGGAAAGAATCCCCTGATATTACTTATGGATTTTCCCACTAAAATTCAACAGATAAGTAATTATTTACCTCCTTTAAATTGTTTAAGTGAAGTGCACCCCAAAAGTTAGACTAAAAATCTAATTTAGAGGGGTGCTTTTTTTGAGGAAATACACACTGGAATTTAAGGAAAAGTGGATAGTCTTGCTTTAGCGAATACAAAAATTAATCTAGACAAGGCGTTCAATAATTTTTTCCGTGATGAATATGTCGTCGTTCAAAAGAAAAAAACTGGTTCAAAGTTGCAT
>NZ_JBFOFA010000019.1:0-12085 GCF_040887125.1 Enterococcus sp. C74
GTAACCAGAAGAATAATAAGCCAAAGAGAGTGTAAAAATCACGTTATTCCGTCCTAATCGACCTTCTCCCCCAATAATGTTTGCTTTTCGTAGTAACAAGTCAAACCACGGTTCATCAACTTGGCGATACTCTTTTTTCTCAGGAAAAACAATCAATTTCGCGTTTCTTTCTGCTTCAGTTTTTTGGTTAGATGCCATTTTCATTGACCAATTCAACCAATCAGAAAAAGAATATTGATTTTCTAGCTCACAAAATACAATATTTTGTTTGTTTGGGAATCGAGCAATTCCAAAATGGTTACAACCTACATCAATACCTGGTAACTGATTAGCCAATTGTGTCCGAATCGTTGTAGAAATACGTTTTGCCACTTCAATTACTTTAAAATTACTATTTTTCGTCACATAAGCAGGTGTTTTTAATACAAAATAGACTTGATAACCTTGCTCTGATTCTAAAATGAGCGTTGGCATATACCCTAATTCATCCACACAAGCTAAGAAAATCTCTCCTTGATGATTTTCTTTAGAATCAATATCCACGACAAAAGTATTGATTTGACTAATATTTTTCTCCGAATGCCCTTTAACGATTGAACGATTTTCGTCCGCATAAGTTCCATAGCGATAAACATTTGGTGTCCAATGAGTCAGTTTGGATTCATTTTCTAAAATCGCTTCTTCAGACGTAATAACCATGCCACGCCCTGCATTCATCAATTGTTTACTGCGGTACGCAAAGATAGCACCATTCCTGCTGGTATTCTCATACCCGACAGGCTTCATGGTGCTGTTTCGATATTTATATGTACGAATGCCTTGTTTTAACAAAGCACTGTAGAATTGATCTAAGTTTTCCATCCTAAAATTTCCTCCGAATTGTATTGAAAAAGAGAACACATGGCAATTCTAAAACTTGTTCTGTGTTCTCTTTCAATATTCGGCTTAAATTTCTGTAAAAACCTAGAAAAATATCGCTTTATCTATTGAACTGCTCGCTCTAAATGTGCTATAATTTAAACACATTTGTAAAACAAATAAGTGGTTTATCAGACCGCTTAATTTATTTATTGAGACGAGCGCGAACACATGAGTCTGTTTCATGTGATTCAGAAATAATTGATTCGATCAAAATCAATTATTTCCGTCTCTTTTTTGTATGCTTAATTTATTTGAATATAACAAAATTGTAATTGTTGTTCAAGTACGACTTTTCTAAAGGTATAAGTTATAAGTAAATAAATACAGAATAAGTTATTCCTTTTATATCATTAAAGTATAACTTATTCTTTTTATACCTAATAAAAAAAGGCTTAATATCAATATATAAATTAATTTCATTAAAGTATAACTTATTCTTCTAATTATAAAAACAAGGTATAAGTTATACTTTAATTTTTTGGGTAATCAAAAAAATTATAGTTTTTCAAAAGCTTTTTTGATTTCAAAACGCAAATGTTCTTCCTTAGAAACACCAAGTTTTTGAGTAATATAAGCTTCTGCCAATGTATCTATTAATTTTTCAAATGTGATTCTTCCTTTTACTGATTGTAGTTCTTCTACATAATCTTGCATTACATTTAATTTTGACTCTAGTGCTGGAGATATTTTTTTTGGCTTTGTAACTTTATATCTGTCATCAGTAATTTCTACAGGACGGCCTCTTTTTTTGCTTGTATTAGGAAATGACTTTATCTTTTTGTTAAAAAGTGTTTGTTCAAAATCATTTTCGCGATTTATTGAAACTGATTTTTTCTTCTTATTTCCAGGTTGCAATAATCCAGAATACTCTGTATCAAAATCTATATCAATATCAAAAGTTTTTCTTTCACTCATATTTTACTCACATCCCTATAGTTATTCTTCAAAAATTTTTCTACGAATTTCTAATTCTGCTAATATTTTAATAAAAGTTTCATGTGCTCGATAATCCCATTGATCGTAATTTCCATTTCTGTACTTTTTTAATGATATCCCTTCTCTTGAATAGCGCTTTAGTCTTGTTTGAAAATTAACTATATTTTGAGACACAGCAGATCCATATAAATTTATTGCATCAGACAAAACATTCTTATCTAAATCATTATTTGGTTCAAGCATACATGCGATTATAGAAATAACTTCAAGATCAATATTATACTTATTTATCATAAATTTTTGATATCCAATATATTTTCCTATACCATCTAAAGATTCTTCCTGTGTCTGAAAAGCAATAATGCTATAATCTGAAGCTGCCATAGCGTTATCTGAATAAGCACTAATAGTAGGGGGAACATCAATAAAAATAGCATCGTATTTATCCTTAATCGGTACTAAAAGCTTTTCCAACACCATAATTTGATCCTTTTCATCTTCATAATTTGTAATTACATAATTTGAAAACGATCTAAAACTTGTGTCACATGCGATTAAATCTAAATTTTCCATAATAGGAGTAATACAAACAGATAGATCATTTTCATTAATTCCATTTACGATAGTTTTTTCAATATGTTTCATATTTACAGTCCGAGCTAAAATTTGAGAAGCATTTGCCTGTGGATCAATATCAATTACTAATGTCTTTTTCTTATTAATTACAGCATTATCAAAAGCTAACATTGTAACAATTTTAGTTTTTCCAACGCCTCCTTTAAAATTTCCAACTGTATAAGTAGTTGCTGCCATTTGTTTACCCTCTTTCAACATATTCTATATTTAAAGTATAAGTTATACTAAGATTTTAATCAATATTTTTTTATACTTTAAATTAAAATACTGATATTATAGTAATAATAGTCATGAAAAAAGGTATAAGTTATACCTTTTTAATAAAAATACTTTTACTTATCATTAGCAACTACTTCGAAACACTATGGGAAAAAGGGGATTAGCGCTTCTCTTGAAGCTGGAAAATTTTTCGAAAATTATTTTCTTATGTTGTTTTCCTATTCCCGTTGCCAAAAATCTATAAATATTTCTAACCAACTATTAAACTTGTCAGATTTATGTTTATTTCCTGTTTCTACGTGTCCGATTTTGCCACTTGCTCGTTATTCTCATTTGCTATAACACTCCGCAAGCATTAATTCGGATACAATGAATCCGTATCTATATTTCCGTTTCAGTAGAAGATCGTAGATTACATTACACACTATAACTAGCTAGATTCACACTTGCATTATAATCTCTACCCGCTGTATATCCATATTTATCACAATGGTACGTGTGGACTGATAATTTTAAGTCTACTTTTTTATGCCCACATTCATGGCATAACTTAGAACTTGGATAGAACTTATCTGCTTCCACTAATTCAATGCCATAATCCTCACACTTGTATTGAAGTTGGCGTTTGAACTCATAGAATTTTTGTTGTGCAATCGATTTAGCTAAGTGCTTATTTTTCATCATTCCTTTTACATTCAATGTTTCTACTATGTGTGTAAGTATCAAGTCTAGGAAAAGGAGAGCCTTAATTGTCATTGTTTGAGGCACTACAGCTAATGATTGCATTTGCAATATTAGTTTTAGCTATCAAAAATGACAATAAAAAATAAACCCTCTAACTTCACTTTGGCAAGCAGTTAGAGGGGCATTCAAACTATTTAATACAGCCACCATCTTTTTAAGGGTTCTACAAGGGGATATATTTACGCATAGCCTCTTTTTCTTATGCTAAGTATGGCAAAGTAAGGCAAGATTTGCAAATACATTGAAAAAGTATATCATGCTCGTAAATATGCTGTTGTTGTTCGATAAAGCTATTGCTTGAGATCTATGTCCAACAACTACTTCAGCAAATCCATCTTTTACTCCATGTAGATCTACTAATAATATTTTTTTATCTTTTACTAAAGTAATAGCTTGATCAGCTACTTCTCTAAAATATAAAAAAGTTTAGTTTAACTTCTGATAAATGTTTTCTATTGATTTTAGGTTTATAGAACTTCCTCAACACATTTTCTTTTTGATCTTGGTTTAATTAATAGGAATGATTATTACAGAAAAATAATAAACATAGAAATACATCCATTTAATCAGGATGTATTTCTATGTTTGCATTTAAGGGGCAGTTACTAAATTCCATGTTACTGTAGCAGAGTAGTTTCCTACCTCTATATTTTCGACATTTGGTAATATCAAAGAGACATCCCCTAAATTATAGTCATAAACTCCATTTAAGTGTTTATTTGGGACATTACTCATTAATGTACTATCTACAGTTGTGATCTTAGCATTATTTGTACCTGTGACATCACTGCATTCTTGTAAATCTGTTGATGGATTATAAGCATCTACTCCATTATTTATATTCTGTTTAACATTAGAGGTACTTGTAGTTTGTAAGTAGGCATTATCTATGGATCCTTCAGAATTCCAAGTAAGTTTTGCATCCAACCTCCATGATGTAGTTGAATCTTCTTGATCTCGTATTCCTATATTAAATGTACTATCTTTTGTTAAAGGAATAGATTGTTCTCCAGAATTTTTTAAAGCTACTTCTCCTGTATTAAATGAAGAAGGTATATAAATCATGGATAATGCAGCAGATGATGGAATTTTTTTATTATCACTAGAAGTATTTGGATCATCCATCCATTGTGCAGTATATCCTGTATTTAATAGATCTAAAACACTACTTGCTTGGTCAGGATTTGTTCCAGAAATTTTCCAATTTAGAAATCCTGTACCTTGTTTTGTTGGAGTGTTGTCTGTTACCCACTGTTTGAAATTAGACACATTTAATATAGGATCATTTTTGGCTACAGCACATTTTGGGATATAGTATAAATCCGAAGCACCGTTTGAAAAGGTTCCTCCATTAGCATTTAAAAATGGTGAATTTACTAGCTTTCTAAAGTTGGACGTATAATCATAAGTAAGTAACGGCTGAGCTTTACTTCCATCTATAATAACCAATAAAGGAGTATATTGCTCACTACTATGTTGCATGAACATAAGATAAGTATCTGTATTATTAGTTACTGTAGCATTTGAGAAATCAATAAAGCTTAGCGTAGGACAACCATAAAACATTCCTGTCATATCAGATACTTTAGCAGTATCAAATTCTGCAATATTCAAATTAGTTAAGTTAGAACAATCTTTGAACATATAACTCATGTGTTCAACATTGTTTGTCGGAAAAGTAAATGTTGGCGAAGATAATCCAGTACATCCTTCAAACATAAAATCCATATTTTGAACGTTATTTGTATTTCTTAAATTTATATTATTTAGAAATTTATCATCTATATTAGTACAACCAGCAAACATATGACTCATATTTATTACATTAGATGCATCAAAATTGAAACTACCAACATTTGTACTATTTAAACTACTACATCCATTAAATAGATATTGCATATCAGTAACGTTACTAGTACTAAAGTTATTGCCAAGTACCAGACTAAGTCCTAATTGAGAACAACCATCAAATGCATGAGCCATGTTAGTTACATGTGAAGAAGTGGGTAGATACATATTTTGTAAATTGGTACAGTTTTGAAATACATTGGACATATCTGTTATTACAGCTTGATTAGTACCAGAGTCTAGATTTAATCCTTGTAAATTAGCCTGCTGTAAATTTGTAGCTTCTTTAAATGCGGCATGTAAAGAAGCACCAGATGTACTACTTAATATTCCTACTTGTGATGTAGTATTTCCATAAGTACCAGCTGCAAATAAGATACTAGTTATTTCTTTGTATTTATTATTTCTTAAAAAGTAATTACTACTCTCTTGATTCATATCTCTAATGAGAATCTGATAATTACCTTTTGCAGTACTTAACCTTCCTGGTATAGTAATACTAGTTTCATTTCCTGTATAATAGTTTAAACATATGAATTTTTTATTCTCATTAGTATTGTAGTTCCAATTTTCTAGCCATTTGTTTCCCATTTCAGCAGTCCACTCTTGTCCATTTACTATTGTAGGTGCAACATATTTTTTAGGCGATACACTTCGTTCCTCAATACTTTTATCTTTATTATTTTCCTTTTTAGCAGGTTCTTGTGTGCTTTCAGTAGTATCTATGTCAGAAGAACTGGAAGTACTTGTTTCTTCTTGATCAGTTATTAAATTATTATTATTCAATGAACTTTCCAAATTATTATCAGAACTTAAGCTAGTACTGGTATTACTTGATATTTTTTCCGTAGAACTTGTTTTTTCTGCTGCTGAAACAGTTAAACTGGGTATCCAACCATAATTTATAAGAAAACTTGAAACAAAAACTATTAATATTTTTTTACGTATATTTTTCATCGAGGTTTCTCCTTTTTGATAAAACAATATAAAAGAAACAAAAACTAACAAACATTATCCCCAATAATGGAGTGAGTATATTCAGAGAATCATTTGTTTTTGGTAATTGTTTAGCGATTTCAATTTTTTTATCAGATTTATTCTTGTTTACATCGGAATTAGTTGGGTTACCTGGTAATGATTCAGGCATAATTTTACGTATAAAATTTACTGAAACGGTAGTCGTTTGATAATCATCTGCAAATATAGGAGAGGATAATCCAACACAACTAATTGATATAAACAGCGAGACTATCCAACGAATAATTCGTTTTTTACGCATTAAAATTGCCTCCTTCTATTAACTTCTATAATATTTAAAGTCAATTTAATTTTATCTTGTATTTTTTTTAAAATAATTTTTTTTTTTTGTATAAAAAAATTATTTTAAAATATGTATTATTATATTGATTCAGACCATAAAAATACGCATTTTATAAATAAAAAAACTCAGAATACAAAAATACATTTTTATATTCTGAGACCAAATTATTTAATAGGTTAGAACAATATGTTCAAGATCATGAATAACCTCATTATACACAGATTTTTCAGCAATTAAGGATTCTTTAGTAACTCCAAATTGCTGTAAATCCTTTTCTGAATCACACATTAGTGTATTAATATATTCAGATGAGGATTTATATTTTTCTATCAGATCTGATATATAGTCAATATTCATGTTATTACCTCCTAAAAATTTAATATTTATAAGTGAGATATTAAAAATAAAGATAATTAAATTCACTACGATAAAAATTACCATATAACTAAGTTGAAAAAATTTTAAAATTTTATATTTAAAAATAAATATCATACATTTTTTATAGTTATTTTTGAAAAAACAATAAACTTTGTTTTTGTCTATTGTAAGTTGCATCGCCAACAATTATATAAGTTTTATAATTTGGTACAGTATTTAAAAGCTCAATATCATCAATAATCAAAATATCTATATCTTGTTCATTTAATTCATAATAAGGGCTTATGTTTATAGCTTCCTTAAGCTCTTGACAGTACTGTGTTTCAAAAATTGTACCTCTGATGGAATATACTCCTACATTAACAATGTTATCTGTTATATATCTTTTTTGAAAAGCAATAATCATATATGAAAGTAATTCATATACCCAATTTATATTTATGTTTTTGTTTATAAACATATCTTTAAAATCTTCTTTTAAATTGTCTTGTATTTTTTTTAGGTAGCCAGATCTTTTTAATTTTGGTGTTAAGAGAGTTCTAGAAAAATAATAATATGGATATATTAAATTAGAGAAGTGAATGCAGCCTTCAATTTTGATAGATAATACTTCTAAAGAGCTTGGAGAAACATTATATGGATCTTTCATTAATACAGATAGTATGAAGGATTGATAATGATATTCTTCTATCAATTCGTGAGAGAAAAAATATTTTTCTGATTCCATATTTTCGAAATGTAGACTTGACATATTGAAAATAAGAAATATTAGAATTAAAAAACATCCTTCTTTGTCAAAAGATCTTGGATTGATTATTGAAAAAGTTTCTTTTATTTTATTTAATAAAGGGCTCTCTGTGTTAATAAAGTTATCGTAACAAATCGTATTATGTGTTTTACACACTTTTTGTAAATAAAAACGATCATGTACTGTTAATATCCAAATACATAATTCTCTTATCACAAAATATTCCGCTTTCATATGATAGTAATCTAAAAATGTAACTACCCGATTTTGTAAATCTAATACATTAATTTTAGAAAATGATTTTTCAAATGGCTGTTTTTCAATTTGTAAACACAAATTATAAAGCACCATAATTGCCTCTAAATTACCTTCTAAAATAACATAGGGTCTTCTCTGTATGTATATGCCTATATTTTCTAGATTTTTATCCATGAATTTTAATATATTAAACAATTTAGAATGGCTAATATACAACTTTCCAGCTAATTGTTCAAAGGTAAGTTTTGGCTGAAAAAAACAATAGTGAAGAATATCTTTTACCACACTTTGAGAAAAGTAGAATTTTTGAACATCATAAAGGGAGAAATTTTTGTAATTAAATATTATTAAACTATCAGAAATAATTAGAGCTTTATCAGGTAATTCATTATGTAGTTCTTGCAAGTATTTATTAACTGTAGCACTTGATAAATATAGTTCTTTAATTAATAAATTTTTATTTATTTGTCCGTTGTTTTCTACAATCAATCTTATTATTTCTGCTTTGAAAAATGAAGATTTTTCATAAATTAATCTCAGCATTTCTGCACCTCCGTATTTATTCGAAGATATCAAAGATTATGTTTACGGGTATGTTTATTTTTTTTTTAGACACAGTAAAAAAATAAGTATTTAATGTATAATATTATAGTAAGATAAATAAATAGTGTGTTTTATATCTTATTATATTTAAATATAAAAATTAATAATGTTAAACACTTAATTATTTACACATAAATAATAACATATATTTTTTATATGGTATATATAAAATACAGACTGTTAATTACCAACAGCCTGTATTTCTATAAAGTTATAATTGATTATTGATAATAAAAATTGAAGATATACCTAAACCAAGTAAAATTAAGGTACTAATAATTAATAATCCATTAATTGAAAGTTTTCTCATACTAATTTTACTAGTAATAATATATTTATAATCTTGTAGCAACAAATATATGTTTATGATAAAAAATATGATACTTATACTGATGGTACAGATACTCCAAAGATACATTATTTTTCGCTCCTGTTGTTTTTAGTATTATATTTTCGTCGATAAATATAAATTGTTCCCAAAATAATAAGAATTATTAAGAAAACACTACTATATTTAAACCAATTTGGTAAGATAACCTTAAATACAGATTGTTTATTAATTTCTTTTGCTTTATCTCCTGCAATGTCAAATTTTCGTTCAAAATTCCAGGTATTTTCTGCAGTTTTTACAGTTCCTTTAAATAAATATTTTCCTGGTTTTAAATCTTCTTTACCCCAATCTATTTGAAAAGGTAAGCACGAGTATGGAGCAATTGATACGTTGTCCATTGAATTTTCTTTTATTTTTTTTGTTCCATCTTCTGAGTATACAGCACCTTTTACCTGTGCTTTGGAGAAAATATAAGGATTGGGATTTAAAATATTTGCTTGAACAACTTTTTTTCCTGACGCTAAATTAGGAATAACATTTTCTAAAGTTACAGAAACATTTTTAAATAAATTTACTTTATCCTCGTTAGTTAGAACTATTCCTATGGTATAACAGTAATCATTGCTTACAATATTTTGATTTTTTTCTTTGTCATCTATCTTTTCAGATACTACTACTCCTCCTAATATTACTCCTTGTACATTATGTGCAGGCATATTGATATCTAATGTTATTTCCTTAGAACTATTTTTAGAAATACTTACTTCTTTTTGTGTAGATTTAACTATTGAAGTTAATGGTATTTTTAAAGAAGTATTATTTTTTAAGGTTCCAGAATAATCTACTATACCATTACTATTAGTATTAGCATCAACAACTTTAATAATTAATAGCTTATCTTTATTAGAATTATTTATTAATTTTATTTTGATTGAATCTTTGGAACCTGGTTTTTCTGATAAATAAAAATACCCAGAATTTTTATCTATTTGTCTTGGATTTGGGATACCTTCAACTGAAAATCCTCCAAAATTTTGTTTTTCTTCTGCTGATACTTTGATACTGATAGTTATGCTAGTAATTACTAAAAATATTATCATCAATATATTTTTTTTATTAATTACTCTATTCACTAGTATTCTCCTTTGCTATTTACTAATAAATAAATCTAAAATGAAAAAACAGGAATGATTTTCCTGTTTTTTCTTTCTTTAACTAATTTGATGGGGTTTGCTCTAAATTCCAAGTAACAGTTCCAGTTTTTTCTCCAGCATTTACTTGATTAACATTAGGGATATTTAATGATACTGTTCCTAAATTCAAGTCATATGTTCCAGAAAAAGTATGACCTTGATTTCCTTCCATAATTAATTGTGCTTGTGAACCAATACTTGGGTGATTAGTTACTGTAATCATATCTGGATTATCTAATGGCACCAATTTATTTTGAGCATTATATGTTTGAGCAGTCTCAGCAGTTGTTCCAATTGTAGCACCATTTGATGCTAGATCTCCTGAAAAAGTTGCTTTTAGTGTCCATCCAGCTTCATTATGTTGTGTATCTTTTACCCCAACATTAAGTGTGTTACTACCTGACAATTCAATATTTTTTTGTAAGCTACCTTGAGTTCCAAGTTCAATATTACCAAAATTAAAACTGTATGGAATATAAGCTAACGAAAAATTACCGGTTGGTTGTAAAGGACTATTCGTATTTTCATCTGAACCAGGTTGATCAGGATTAGCTCCAGATGGGTTATTTGGAGTTGGATTATCATTATTAGTACTTGATACAGTGAAATTTGCCTTTACATCAGTAGTTGCACTATTCGTATCAGCAAATACACTACCAGCTCCTAATGCCATTGGAGCTATCAAAGAAACTGCTGCTACTAAAGCTTGTTTTTTCATAATATATTCCTTCCTTTTATTAATAATATGAATTTGAATAGTTATATATATCTTCCAAATTCAATTGAATAATAACACTAAAAAATGAAGTATATATTTTTATATTTTTTTTGAAAAATCTAATTTTTAAAATAGTAGTATTTTTTTTATGAATTAATAAATGAATCTATATAGTCATTTCCTCTAAATGGTTTAACGTGTCTACTACCAATTGAGTATCTTGATATTCAGACAATTGCTCCCTATTAACAGTATAACATTGATTTACCAAAGGAAAAGTAAGTAATATCTGTTGTTAATCTTTCTATTAGTTGGTTTATCTCCTAGTTCTTTTTAATATAAATTAGGCAGAAGTCGCTCATCCTCTATAAGTGGGTGATGAATGCCGTTCGGTATGAAGGTTATCTTTGGTAATTCTCATACCGAAAATTAAGGTAATATTACCTTTTTATTTTATATCATGTTACAATCAGTCTATAAAAGAAATGAGCTGATATAACATGGAATTAGATACAAATAATCATTCAGTATTCCTCTTATATTATCACCTTGTCTTAGTAACGAAATATCGTAAACAAGTGATTGATGATGAAATATCTGAATTTGCTAAAGATACTTTTGAAAGAATTTCAAAATCGTATCATATTACTTTAGTTGAGTGGAATCATGATAAAGACCATATTCATATTATGTTCAAAGCCCACCCTAAAACAGAACTGACAAAATTCATCAATGCTTATAAGAGTGCCAGTTCACGATTGATAAAACGTGATTTTCCAAGAGTCAAACAGTTTCTTTGGAAAGAAATGTTTTGGTCTAAAAGTTTTTGTCTTTTGACAACTAGTGGTGTACCTATCAAAGTCATCAAGAAATATATTCAAAATCAAGGAAACAAATAGAGGTGAATCTTATGGAACTGCTAAAAGCATATAAATTTATATCCGACTGAAACGCAAAAAATTTTCTTTGACAAGTCTTTTGGCTGTGTTCGTAAGGTCTACAATCTAATGCTTGATGACCGAATAAAAGCTTATGAAGAAACTAAGAATGATTCCTCTAAAAAAATGTGTTTTCCAACGCCTGCAAAATATAAAAAGATTTTCCATTTTTGAAAGAAGTGGATAGTCTTGCTTTAGCGAATACAAAAATTAATCTAGACAAGGCGTTCAATAATTTTTTCCGTGATGAATATGTCGTCGTTCAAAAGAAAAAAACTGGTTCAAAGTTGCAC
>NZ_JBFOFA010000020.1:0-11326 GCF_040887125.1 Enterococcus sp. C74
ATACTAAGATGAGGCTGCCCTTATCTTAGTATGTTTTATTTTTTGTCTAAGCCTGATTTATTTGTAAAGGAGACAAAGAAACCTTTTCATCCTTGTTTGCGGTGCTGATGCCAAAATAGGAGGTGTCTAGGAATCATTATCGCTATTAGTGGTTTCAAGACATACAGATAATGAACTTTAGCAACCTTTAATTCTTTGAAATTACGATATTTCAACCGACTTTCCCCAAGGCGATTTTTCCAGGAAATTTTTTTATAATACTCTTTATCTTGATAGTAATAAACTAAGTTTTCTTGTAAATTATAACCTTTGTGTCCCTTCGCATATAACCGCATATATAGGTCATAATCTTGTCCTCTAACAGTATCTTTTGAAACTCGATAACCCGCTACAGATTCTAAGATGTGTTTTCTAAACATAGCCGATGGATTGATGAACGGACTCGTTTTCAAGAGATCTTTTATTTCAGGTCGTTCTTTGACCACCCGTTCACCATAGACACCCTCTTGGTCCCATAAATAGGCATTACTGCCAACAAAACCAAATTCTGGATGAGCCTCTAAAAACGCTACTTGCTTTGCCATACGTTCCACGTGACAATAATCATCGTCATCTAGTTGCATAATGTAGTTCCCCCGTGCATGTTTGATTGCCTGGTTGCGAGTATAAGCACTTTTAGAATTTCTAGCGTTTTGATAGATTCTGATACGTTGATCTTGTTTTTTTAATTTCGTTAAAAGTTCCCAAGTATGATCTGTTGATCGATCATCGACAATAATGATTTCAAAATCTTGATAACTTTGTCTTAGTACAGAATTGACTGCTCGCTCAATCGATTTTTCTGCATTGAAAGTGGGAATAATCACACTAATCATTTGACTGCTCCTTTTTTCCATTTACTAGAGATCCCTGTTCTTTCACAACGAGTAAACCTACTAAGATCCATAGTAATCGTGAATTTTGTAAAGAAATACTAAAAGAAAAAATAATATTCGCTAATATTAAGAGACACAGCAACCATTTTTTCAGCAATAATTTTCTGACAAACTGACCAAATACCAACAACATTCCCATCATTGCTGGGACTATTCCCCATTCAACAGCTATTTGTAAAAAAGTATTATGAGCAATCGTCGGGCTTCCACTAACTGATAAAGCAACTGAAGAGTAGTCAACGAAACCGATACCCATGAAATGAGTCCGCGTTAACAAAAGTTGTGCTGTTTTCCAAGCTTCTGTTCTACCGGAACCTCCAGCAACGATTGCGCCATAAAAATTAGTGAAGACTCCCTCAAATCGGACAAATTGCGGAATGGAAAGAAAACGTGCAATTAAATTACTTACATAATCAGCAAAAAGAAAATGCGTACCGATAATCAATACACTCGCTGTCATGATTGTCATTACAAGATGTTTGACGTTGATATTTTTCCTAAATAATTTTTGAATTAGAAATAACAAATTGATTACTAAAAACGCTACAACCCCTGTTTTGGAAGCAGATAACAAAATACAGGATGTATAACCCATGAATGCAATCAGGTTCTTCCACTTACCTTTAAATGGTCTTAAGTACCAGATACAGTAGCCACATGTTTGAAGATAAGCAAAATAGTTAGGATCATTCATGAATCCTTTCAAACGTAGATCACCGAACAAAACAAATGATTTCAAACTTGCTGGAGCTACTAGAAAAATGAACATACTAAGACAGCCAAAAAAAAGTGTTCCGACTTTTACCCCAGATAAAAAATCTTTTTTTAACTCTGGATTTATATGAAGGATCGAGATCGTTAGAATCAAATAAAGGAGATTGACGAAAAATTTTTGTCCCGTCATGATGACTGAAAAAAGCGAAACAGAAGTATCCACCCATGAACTTAACAATATCGTGGACAATAACCGCCAACAAATAACCCCAATAAAAAATAGTACTAATTGTTTACTGAACACCACTTTTTTCATTAGTAGAAGGTAGCCAACTAATAGCACCATAAATACATCACTTATTGACATATTGATCCCGAAAAAAACACGCGAAATACAGAGTGTAAATCCCAATAGGTAAAGTAACCTTCCTAAAATTTTTTGGTTGCTTTTCGTTAATTCATCAATTGATGAGTACCCATTTGCTTCAATTGTTTTCATTTTCTATCTCCCCGTGCGCCTTTAACAGCAAAAATTCACTGATTGATTTATTTTTCCAATCATCATTTCTATCTTTTCTTCATTCATTAGAAGCATTTGCAAACGCTATAACTTTCTTGGCTGCTTCGCTTTCATCTTCTGGTAACTGTTCAATTAGCTGGGTGACTTCTTTTAAAGAAAAGCCTTTAATGTCCCCAACAAAAATCTTCTCAAAAATTTGCGTTTCTTTCTTTTCTTTTTCTAATAGCAATTCTTCATATAATTTTTCCCCAGGACGTATCCCTGTTTCAACAATCTCGATATCTTCTTCTGTATAACCACTCAAATGGATCATATTCTTAGCTAGATCCACGATCTTGATCGGCTTATCCATATCCAAAACAAAAATTTCTCCTCCCTTAGCCAATGCACCTGATTGAATAACTAATCTGCTCGCTTCAGGGATCGTCATGAAGTAGCGGGTCATCCGAAAATCGGTGACAGTGATCGGTCCCCCTCTTAAAATCTGTTCTTTAAACAGTGGAATAACACTACCTCTAGACCCAAGTACATTCCCGAAACGGACAGCCGAAAACTTGGTCTCACCAGATTGGTTCAGACTTGTGATTAACATTTCTGCGATTCTTTTTGTTGCTCCCATCACATTTGGCGGGCGATTTGCTTTATCAGAAGAAATCATCACAAAGTTCTTAACATGATTTTTTTTAGCTGCTTCCGCCACATTTTTTGTTCCGTTAATATTATTCTTAATTGCTTCTGTGGGATTATATTCCATCAGCGGAACGTGCTTATGTGCGGCTGCATGATAAACAATCGTGGGATGGTATTTTTCCATCAAATAAAAGATGCGTTCTCTATCTTGAATATCAGCAATGATTGGTAGAATCTCTACTTTCCTCTGAGGATCTAATGTAGTTAGTTCTCGATGAATCGAATAAATCGAATTTTCTCCATGTCCAAGTAAAATCAACTTTGCTGGTTCAAATGCCAAAACTTGCCGACAAATCTCTGAACCAATCGAGCCCCCAGCCCCAGTTACTAAAATCGTTTGTCCTTTTAATTGATAGCTGATACTTTCTAGGTCAAGGGAAACTTCCTCTCTTCCTAATAGATCGATCACATCTACTTCTTTTAATTGCGAAACATTGATTTTTCCGGTAGCTACTTCTTCAAAAGAGGGAACCATATTTACCTTGATATTCTTATTTTCAATGGATTGAACAAGCTGTTGGATCTTCTTTTTTGGTAACGAAGGAATCGCTATCGTAACCATATTGATACGGAATGTCTGGATCAATTGATTTATTTCACGGGTATTTCCCAGTACTTTTTTACCTAAAAGATAAGTTCCCCATTTGTTACAATCATCATCGACAAAGCCCACAACTTCAATATTATTCACAATTTGAGAACCTAAAAAACTTTGATACAGTAATTGTCCACCCTCTCCAGCACCAATGATCAAGATTCGTACTTTTTTTTCATTCGAACGACCATTTTTATTTTTCAATTCAACCCAGACCCGCCAGCCTAACCGACTACTAGCAATCAATAAAAGTGCCATTATGTAAGAAAAAACAACTAATCGCAAACTAATCTGGTACATGAGCTCCTGGTTAAACAAGTAAAACAAAGGAAAAATTGAAAATAACATAAAAGTGAGTGCCGCAAAGATCCCTAACAACTCATTAAGATTCGTATAACGATTGATTCTTGTAAATACTTTAAAGATCCCACCATAGAACAGATAACAAACAACTGATGAAATGAGTGTTATTGCCAAATAATCTCTATTGATGATAACAAATGGAACCATAAATATAAAACTGATGTAATTAGCAAGTATGATCAGAAAACTATCGAGTAGCACCAAACTAATCGCTTTGATTTTTCTAGTTGGTTTAATCAATAAATCACCTTCTTTAGTACTTGATATGCACGATCTTGATCAACATTTTCTTTCAATCATTTTAACACACCATCTACTACCTCAATAATAGTAGTTGATATCTTTCGACTTCTTTACTCCATTATAGACAATCCCTAAGATATTTGCCTGAGCGATCGTCAATAGTTCCTTTGCTTTGAACAATTCTTGCTTTAGCGTTTTTCGTTCTCTCACGACAATGATTGTACCATCTGTTTTTGAAGCTAGTATCTGTGCATCCGTCACAGGCACAACAGGCGGTAAATCAAAAATGATCAAATCAAAATTTACGCTTAATTCATCAATGATTTCATTCATTCGGCTTGACTCGAGTAATTCAGAAGGATTGGGAGGTTTTGGTCCACTGGTCATTGTCCACAAATGTGCAATATTTGTTTCATGAATGAATACGAAAGCTGATTCATTTCTTTTTTTTAACAGGTTAGTTAGTCCGTCACTGTTCGAGGTTGAACGAAATGTACTTTCTACACTTGGCTTTCTTAAATCTGCATCAATTAGGAGTGTTTTCTTCCCGCTATTTGCAAAAACAATCGCTAGATTCGCTGAAACAGTTGACTTCCCTTCCTCTGGACCTGCTGAAGTAACGACGATTGTCTTTATATCCTGATCAAATGAGCTAAATTGGATATTTGATCGAACCGTTCGATACTGTTCAGAGATCATGGACGATTGTTTACTAGCACTAATCAGAGGAACACCCTTTTTTTTCATATTATTTTTCACGTATTAGTCTCCTCATCTATTTTCGTGTGAACCGATTTTCTCTGCTTAGATGTGTACGCGCTCGTTGTCTATGTGTATGAGTTCCTTGTCGAGAGTATGTTGTGAGTTGAATCGATTGCCCACTTTCAATTTCCTTATTACTCATTTCACTAATTATCCCTAAGACTGGATACCCCATCGTTGCGAGAAAATGCTCATCCTTTACTGTTTTATCCAATATTTCTAACAAGACAGCCATCCCGATCCCTAGAAGTAAACCTAAAAATGCACCAAGAAAAAGATTCAACCGTTTATTGGGTGAAACCGGTAGCTGATTTGCTTGCGCAATTGATGTGATCGTTACTTTATTTACGTCTAAAACTTCTTTTACTTTTTCTTCAAAAGTATAAGCAAGAACATTTGCTATATTCGCAGCTTTTTCAGCTTCATCTGACATCACCTTGATATGGAACATTTGTGAATCTGAAGATTGAATAATCTGAATATTCTTTCTCAATTGATCTTTCGTTAAGTAATAAGCAAATTTATTTTCTAAGTATTCGGTTGCTTCATTAAGTACGATATCTCCTAAAATCATGTCTTTATATGTATTAATCAAGAGTACATTTGCATGTACTTCTGATTGTAAATTATGGTTGACGATTTCGTTTTTCGATTGAACGATCAATTCAGCCGATGAACTGTATGTTGGTGTAATAACAAAATAAGTTATTCCAGTCGCAACGGCGAAACCGCCGATCAATGAACAAATGATCAACAGTATCCGCTTTTTTAACCAGCTTAGTATCTCATTCAAATTAATAACCGCTTCCATCTTTTCGCCCCTTTCTATTCTATTTTTCACGTCGAACTATTTTCTTTCTGAAAAACTCACTTACGCCAAATAGGAACAAGCTCAACAGGATACTGAAAAGACCAAATTTCATAAACATAAAGAGAAAATTTTTCAAATAAGTCGTTAAAAATAAGTATAGAGCTTCAGAATGAATACCCAATCGTTCAATCAATCGAGTTACATACAAATAGGTCGGTAAAGCCCCTACCATTAATCCAGCTCCACCGATCACATAAGCAAGGTAACGTATAATTAAATGAAAGAAAGGTTTGTTAAGCGAAATGATTGCGGAAAATAAGATTCCAAAAAAAGCGACTGCAAAAATGAGCAACAGGTTAAGGGTGGATGTATAAGCCATTATTTTTTTGCCGTATAACGCAAAATAAGGGATTTCGATATCGCGCCGAACTGTTTCAATACTCACTTTTTTTAGTTTATTTACTGTGGTTTCAAATTCTGCATTTCTTGGGTAATTCTTTTCTTTTCCATAACTTTCTAATTGGCTTTGGACTGTCTCTTCTATTTGCTTCTCCCCTTCTAATTGAAAGGTTGAGCCAGCATAGATACTATGAATATATTGTTTGATATTATCATTTACTAAGCTTTCTGAAACTGTCTGATTCAACCATTTTTGGGAGATATTGGCACCTCTTCCTACATCAGCAATTGTGTGATTGATCTCTTTAGTGATCGTTTCCCCATAATGTGAGGATTCCACTGCACGGATCATAAAATTTTGATTGAATAAAGTAATCTTAAGAATGCCCAAGACAAAAATTGCAAATAAACTAAGCGAACAGATAAAAGCAAGAATCATTTTTGGCACTTTTCGCCATTGTTTTCTTTTTTTCATAACTATTTTTACCAAATGTAAGAAAAGACCATAAAATTTCACAAACTCATTGCAGCTTAAATTGCCCCACTTCGAAATTTTTTATCCACTAACTTCATTTTTAGTGAGCCAAACAAGCGATTATTCGATTGATCATTTGATTCTTTTTTGGTAAATCCACCTCTTTTCAAAGCGTTTTGCTTAACACATGAGTAGCGCAATTTTTCAATTCATTATTTATCTGGTTGGATCATTGGCCCCTTAATGAGATCGCCTAGAATAAATAATCTTTGATCCGTCATTCCAATACTATCGACTGGATAACAAGTATACAAAATCAGTTTTCCTTGCTGTTTTTGAACTAGAAGTTGACTAATCAATTTCGCATTTTTATCTAAAATCTTTGTTTCGTATACTTGGTAAACATACTCACCATAACTAGTGGAAATGTTAATCTTATCCGTAATTTTGACAGCACTTAATTTTCCAAATTCACTACTATTATGCCCACCAATCAATGTAGTCCCATGCTCACCTGGATACACAGACCCCATGTATTGTCCAGCACCCTCTCGTAAAATATCATCTGAGTCTCCATAATATAAGGGCACATTCAAATTTACAGAAGCAACATCAACCTGTCCATATTGATACCCGCTTCTTGGATAATCGATTTTACTGGAGGGAATGTTCTCTCCTTCCAACTCAATTGTTTTCCGTTTTTCTTCTAACTCACTAGTTGACATACCTTTAGCTGATGGTTGTGTCTTTTTTTCATATTTTGGAATATCCGAAAGCAGAAACAATCGTAAGGAAGAAGTCGTAAACTGAATGACAGGTCGCCCAATAATATACATTAGCGAATAACCCATGATCAAAAAAAAGATAGGGGTAAAAATCATTCCGCCTATTCTTTTTAATTTTTTCTTTTTTTTATGCAAGTTTGACTTTCTTTCCTACGATGAATGCACCTGTCGCAGTCATCATTAAACATCCAATTGCAAGAATGCTTGAGATAGGGAATGTTCCCGTTTGTTTAATCGGTTGTTTCGAGTTGAACACTGCTGAAATCGAGCCATCAGAGTTTTGTGTGCCTAGCTCAACATACCCTTTATTCCAACTTAAAACGACTAATCCTAAAGCATCCGCTGTTGATGAAATCAATTGCTGAATTTCCAAAATCGTTTCCCTGGGGATAATTTTTATTAAATCATTTATCGTATGAACCGATGACAAATCTATGTCTAAATTAATCAGTTTTTGCTTCACATTTTGGATATTTTTTACTGCTGTATCCACTTGTGACTTGGATAAATCATTTTGTTTTAAATAATTTTCAGTCTGTGTAATATATGTTTGAGGCATTTGAAATTCTTTGCCTTGAATTAAAATAGGTTGAGTCAATTCTTGGATGATCATTTGCTCATCTTGCGAAATCGCCCCGGCAGCATCAACATAAGACGTAAAAAAGAAACTACATAAAATTAAAACCATACTCTGTAACACATATTTCATCTTCTAACTCTCCTTTTCCTATCAAAATAATTAAACAACCATTAAAAAATAACACATAAAAGCATTTCTACCATCCATATTAGCATATGTTATTTCTTAAGACAATTAAATAAATGCCTTCAAAACAAATAACCATCGTAATAAAATCACTACTTGTGAAATAACAATTACTATTTAGAAATAGTTATTATAATAAGCGATTTTACTGAGAACATAGTATTTACGTCATTTGTATTCTTAATCTCTAATCCATATTATCGCGAGATCTCTTATTAATATAACGATTTGAACAATAGAACAAAAATTTCCAAATTTAGAAATTTTAAGTCAAAAAAGCTTGGAACAAATAAAAGATTGTCCCAAACTTTTTAATAGATGTAAAAATAAAAATGATATTCTAACTTTCATATTTCATTAATTAATCGATTTCACTTACTACAAAGTAAGTTTTTCTCAACCGCTCTTGCCATGTATACGAAAATAAGGTGAATTTTACTCATTTCCTCCTTGATTCAATACCACACTAGGTTTCGCATTTAAACGAAGATCAGCGAAATTGGCTTGTTTCAATTCTACATGCGCAGCTGCTCCAATCATTGCTGCATTATCACCACAAAGTTTTAATGGAGGGATCAGCAGTTCAATTTCTGGATGTTCTTTTTTCAATGCCTCTTCGAGCGTTTCACGCAATCCTTGATTGGCTGCAACTCCACCTGCTACAATCAATTGTTTGACTGGGTATTCGTTACAAGCACGAAGAGTTTTATTGACTAAAACGTCCACAACGCTCGCTTGAAAACTAGCAGCTAAATTATTTGTATCAAGAGTTTCTCCACGTTGTTGGGCATTGTGTACTAAATTGATAAAGGCGCTTTTTAAACCACTAAAGCTAAAATCATAATTACTTTCATGAATCATGGCTCTTGGAAAATGGTAGGTATCTTCACCACGATGCGCTAACTGATCGATTTCTTTTCCGCTTGGATAACTCAAACCTAAGACACGACCAACTTTGTCATAAGCTTCTCCAGCGGCATCGTCTCTCGTTTCACCGATGATTTGATAGTTCCCGTCTTCCTTCATATAGACCAACTCTGTATGTCCACCACTGACAAGCAATGCTAGTAGCGGAAATTCAAAAGGCTTTTGAAAGCGTGCAGCGTAAATATGACCTGCCATATGGTTCACAGGTATCAAAGGCAAATTGTTCGCCCAAGCAAAAGCTTTAGCGGCAGAAATCCCAATCAGTAACGAACCAACTAAACCAGGACCATAAGTAACCGCTACAGCACTCAGTTGTTCAACAGAAGTTCCTGCCTCCGCCAAAGCATCTTCGATACATAAGGTGATTTGCTCTACATGATGGCGACTTGCTACCTCTGGAACAACACCGCCAAATCTTTTATGGCTGTTAATCTGTGAAGCAATGACATTGGCTAAAATCTCATCACCATTTTTCACAACTGCGACACTCGTTTCATCGCAACTTGATTCAATTGCCAGAATCAATTCTTCTTTCATTTCATCGTCTCCGTTTTTAACTTTGTACTCATAATGATCGCATCTTCTACTGGATCATGATAATAAGATTTTCGTTTCCCTAGTTCTCTAAATTTCTCTGATTGGTAAAGATGACGAGCTGCTAGGTTAGACGTTCGTACTTCTAAATAAACATTATATGTTCCTGCTTGTTTTTCTCGGTCTAATAAAAAGCGTAATAACTGACGTGCATACCCTTTTTTTTGCAGTTTTTTTGCCACAGCAATATTCGTGATCTCCGTCTCATCGATAACTTTCGAATAACCAATGAATCCTTGGAGTAGCGAATTTTCCACCAATAAGTAATATTGCGTATGTGGTTGTTGGATATCCATTAAAAATTGGTCTTTGGTCCAAGGAGAACCATGTTCATATGCTTCCTCACAAAGCGCCCATAAACAAGACGCTAACTGTTCATCTTCAAAGTCATTCTTAGTATAAATCAATTGTACCTCTCATTTTTCTAAATATTTGATCATTTCTAATCCATCTTCATTTGTTTGGGTATAATACCCTTTTTTTACTTTGTTCGATTGAAATCCTAATTTCCGATAGAGTCTTTGGGCATCTTGATTACTCATTCTCACCTCTAAAGAGAGTGTGTCACAGCGATTCATTATAGCAAATTTTTCAATTTCGTCAATTAACAATGTACCGATATTTCTTCGTTGGTACACAGGAATAACCGCAATATTTGTAATATGGCAATCCAAGCCAAAAATTCTCGCACCTATAAATCCAATTAACTGTTCACCGTCTAGTATTCCTAAGTATAAATTTTGAAAAGGTGAATTTAATTCAGAAAGGAAGGCACTTTTTGTCCATGGTAATTCGCCATTGTATACCTGGCGTTCAATCGATAATAAATCTTTGATATCTCGAGGTATCAGCTCTTTTATTCGATAGCTTTTCCCTTGATTTTCAATTATCTTAGTAGCAAATTCTTTTTTTTCATAGAATAAACTTCTAGCATATGCTTTAAATTTTTTCAACATATCTTTCGTCTCCAGGAGTGTGGGTTTCCAACCACTTTTCCTCTGCTTCTACTTTTTTCAAATAACGTGGTACAAAATTGGTTAAATCTCTTACTGGTTCACGATTGGCCCCTAATGTTGCAATCGTACAGCCATTAGGAAGATCCCATTCAAGCACCTTATTTATTTCTGCTTCATGTAATACTTCCTTTATTTCATTCGTAAATTTTTGCGTATCTGTTCCGACAAATAAGATAGGTTCATCGAACTGAGACAGTTGCTTAAGCAGTTCTTCAATTGAAATATGTACATCTTCAAGAACTGTTTCTAATTTTCCATTTTGTCTTCGGTACACACCAGCATAAACATTTTTTCTTCTTGCATCAAATAAAGGCACGATCAATCCATTTACGTTCCGGCAATTAGCAGCAATTGCTTGTAAACTTGAAATCCCCACAAGTTCTTTACCCAATGTATATGCAAGTGTTTTTGCAGTAGTTACACCGATTCTTAGACCGGTGTATGAACCTGGTCCATCGGAAACAGCAATTCGATCGATAGCGGTTGGTGCTAATCCGAGTGCTGAGAATAACTGATCGATAGCCGGCATCAAACTAACGCTATGATTTTTCTGTTTATTGATTTGGATTTGCCCTAAGACAGTATCATCTTCAATTACGCCGATCGCTAAAGTTTGATTAGCGGTGTCTATCCCTAATGTAATCATTTTGATGCATCCTTTCTACTAACTTCTATCGTTTTATATTGTAGCATACTTCTTGCTAAGAAAAAGACAATTCATTTCAGAAAAA
>NZ_JBFOFA010000021.1:0-10151 GCF_040887125.1 Enterococcus sp. C74
TGTGTTTGGAAGGACAGTACCTGAAGGCGTAGTGAACCTTTGGGAAGATTGTGTGAGGACAAGTTGCGGAGAAATAAGTAGCACAGGTAAGAGTTACTTCGGTAACTATCTGTTAGCAGAAGGATTTCTGATACTTGGTACATTTCGTGTGATTTGTGGTTCACAGGTTGAGCATTTACCTAACATGCCAGGTTATCGTTTTCCCTAACAACGAACACTATATTTTGTTTTATTTGATTTACTTGTAAACAAGAGGAATTTTTTATTAGGAGGCGTTCAAATGACGGAAATTCAACGATTGATTTGTTTTTTAGAATCTGGAAAACGTAAGGAAATTTCGATGGCTGAATATGTTTCTCTGCAACAAAGAAGACAGAAATGGTCAGAAAGACGTTATCGTCAATTATTAGCGGAATTATCAAGAAGTCAGGCGATTCTTCCAAATTATGTCACTCAAAACGGTCAGGTTGTCCGAATGTTGAAATTGCGAACTGCTTAGGTTTAGAAAAATAGAGGAGACACCTACTAGTAAAGAAAGGGACACCTGATGGAAACAAAGAAAAAAGGATCAAGATGGCGGTCAGTGAAGAAACGATTCAAAAACTTCAGTGGATCGTAAAGGAAGACCAAAAGAAAAATAAAAAGAGAATTTATCCTTGTGATTCTTTAGAGCGAATAATCGATAACGAATATGTTATATGTAAAGTATTTCGAGAAAATTAATTAAGAGAAGGAGTCAATGTCTATGGTAAAGGTTATGGGGAAATATACCGGACATGTATATTATTCCTGTCAAAGCCAAACAGATGAATGGATTCATGCGAAAAAAATTTTTGAGTCATTAGTTATTCTTGTACTTCCTGGAAAGAAGGCAATGGTGTGAGTACAAAATATCATTACAGTCCTTTGGTAGATGCTTTTATTCGAAGAACTGATTTACGGGAAGAAAGAAAACTCATTCGTCGTTTTGAGAAAGATATTTTAGCTGAAATTAGTCAAAGAAAAGATCGTCAGCTTCCAGTAAGTCAATATATTGCACATTTTTCACCAAAAGAAAAACGTTGTTTTTTTGGTCTTTCGAAACGATTTGAACGAGTGAAAGTCTATTATCGTTTTGAAGAAGGCGTATCACATCAATATTTGATTGTGTCATAAAAGAGGAGGATACAGCAGATGAAAAATTATGATCCTAATATTCGATGGGGAAAACATACTGTTAAAGTTTCTTTTCAACGTTGGGATTATAAAGGATTTGTAATGTTTAGAAAAGGTGGAAACTGTAAAGGATTAGATGTTTTAGCATGAGACGAGGATGATTTGTACGATCAACCATTGATTGATAATCCAGTTGGGTTTGGATTGCTTTCTGAAGATGATGAAGGCAATGAGTGGTTCAAAATGACTCTTACGAACGATAAAGGAGACGAATTATCTGTAGAAGATGCTTGGTCATATTGAGCGAATATATTGTTGGTATTGAAATTATTGATTTTGTAGCAGATAAAGAAAAATAGAGAATAGAGGAATAGACAATGAAAATAAACAAAATTAGCACAGTTTCTTTAACTACATTTCGGTTGAGGAAAGAATATGAAAAGGAATTGACTGAATCTAAAATTCCAAGTTTTGTACAAGAAAGAATCGAATATTTTGCAAATTATCTTTCCAAAGGAATAACATTTTCAGATTTGTATTTGTTTGTTACAGCTGAGTCAGATGAAATTGAACTAGCAACAATGTTTGAAGAAATTTTTGATAGTTCCTATTTGTATACGAGTAGTGAATTTGTGAACTGGTGTCGAGATCCAAAGAATTGGAAACAACGACAATTCGAGTTAGCAAATGCAGTTATCCATATATATCAACAAAGAACAAGGAAGGAACGAATGATCGTATGAATGGCTATTTTCTAATTTTTTTAGTACTAGTAGGTTTTATGTTATTTCTTTTGCACGATAAACAAAAAGTATATAAGAGAAATTTTGGTAGGAAAATAGGTAGGTAATATTTCTTCAAATTCTCTAAATGAATGTACGAGTTTTTTTCCCTCGTACATTTGATACGATTATGAATTTAAAACGTACAATTATGAATATGACGAACTAAATAACAAGTAAGTTTGATATAATTCTTTTGTTATATTAACTCTAAAAAAGTATTTCCAACAGAAACTAATCAGGTATTTATTTGGTAAGTAAAGTATTGTTTATCTTTTCTTGCTAATCCAAAAAAATCACCTATTTTCAAAGATTTAGAAGCATATTTCAGTTCTGGAATCTCAAACAAATTATTCTTTTTGTTCGTTACTTTGATAGGTAATTGGATTTCTTCTCCTGATTCGGGAGATATAATAGCAATGTTTTTATCTTTAAAAAGTACTAATTTGAGTTTTTCCCAAATCTTGAATATCAGCACCTTGAAGTTTTTTTAGTTCGCTTAGCGAAGGATAATTAGAATTACTAATCACACTGCTAGAGGTTGTGGTGGTTACGGAACTATTTGTTTCTGTTTTTCTAAACAGAGAAAAAGCAATGATAAGTACAGATATCAGTACGATACTGAGTGATAAGATTATGAGGGATTTTTTCTTCATAATAGTTTTCTCCATATTGAATTGTTTTTTCGATAAAGAAGCAGAAACGACTTATTGGTGTTTCTGCTTCTTCGCTTGTAATTGTTTAGCGTAGGCTTCTATGTCGCTTTTTAAATACAAGCGTACAATGGAAGGACCTTTACCATTCTTGCTCTCATAGAAGGGATCAATCATATTAGTACGAACAGATTGTTGAAATCCTTGAGCAGATTGTCCAGTAATTTTTAGAGCTTCTTGTTTAGTAACAAGATTATTATTCATCCATTGCTTTATTTCATTAATGTCTTTAGTATCCATAGTTCTCTCCTTATTCTATTAATTAATAAAAATTATACTAAAGATATTATAAATGAAAAAAATTAAAAAATCTAATCTAAAATGGTTGTAATTATATTATATAAATATAATATAAAATAAAATGAAAGAATTACGAGTACTTGCATTTGGAGCAACTATTGGTGGAGTTGCGTTAGCAACTGCTCACGAGAAAGTAAATGCAGAAGAATGGACACCACGTACTGTGGAACAAATCAAAGCAGATATGAAAGGTAACGAATATACAATCGTTTGGGGAGATACGCTAAGTGGAATCAGTCAAGCAACAAACATTTCTGTACAAAAATTAGCAGATATGAACAAAATTGCGAATGTAGACTTAATCTACGCAGGCAATAAACTAGTTTTTGATGGCAATGTAGCAACTGTTCAGAATAACAAAGGAGAAACAGTTGCACAATCAGTAATCCAAAATGAAGATAAAGTAGTTGCAAACCAACCAGTTGGACAACCAGTACAAGGTACAACAAGCAATAATACAACAAATTCAGCAACTCAAAGCACAACAACACCTTCAACTAATAACACAGTAACAGGTAATACACAAACTGGCGGTCAAACAACTGGAAATACAGGAACAACAACGCCAAGCACGCCAGAAAATAACGGTGGCACAACTCAAACACCAACACAACCAAGTCAACCAAATAATAATGGTAATCAAAATGGTTCGATAGGTGGAAATACTGGTGGAGGACAAACAACCCCTTCAACTCCAGGAAATAGTGGAAGTACGACAACACCTTTACAACCTAGCAATAAACCAAGCGGAGGAAACACAGGTAGTTCAGGATCAACAGGCGGAAATACTGGAACAACTACTCCAAGTAAGCCACAAGCTCCAACGATTGTGAGTGGATACATTGGAAATAGTGGAAAAGTGTTTGATACTCCAGAAGAAGCAAATAAATTTGCTGATGAAAAAGCTGCGAATGATTTAAGTATTAAAGGATATAAATTGATTACTATTGATTATAGTGATGGTTCTGAAAAATTCTCGATTGATTTCTACTAAGATAATTTAAAATAGTAATTTTTTTGTTAGTAAAGAAGGAATGACGATAAGTTATTTCTTCTTTTTTTATGTTTATTTTAAGAGGTGATTTCAATGAATTACTAATTGTATTGTTAAATTGATAAAAAATTATAGGGAGGAAAGTATAGATGAAGTTTAATCAATTTAATAAGATACGGAAAAAAGTAACTGTTTTTATGCTCTTATTGAGCTTATCTGGTGTTATTAGTCAATCATTAAGTGCATTAGCTGAAACAGAAATATCTAATCAAGCGGAAAGTAGTCAAGTAGAAAAGAGCAATTCTCAAAAAGAAAACAAAGATATAACCAATTCTTCTGTTCAAGAAGATAAACAGAAGGAAGACAAAATTGCAAGCAAAGGTATAGAAGGAAAAACAGAACAATCCATTCCTATGGTAACTGAAAGTTCTATAACTGATGATACAGGTACAAGTAAAGAAGAAACAACTTCTGATTCTTTAACAGAACAATCAGATCAAGCGAATAGACAATCATTAACGCCTGTTCCTGCGAAGACTGAAGATCAATTAAATCAAGAAGTGAAAAAAATATTTGCAGATAATGGTTATGAATTGTTAAAAGATGGTTCAATTCGTAGTACGACAGGTACTTCGTATCGTTCCGACTTATTTGAAGTATTACAAAAAGTAGAATCAATTAAAGCACAAAACCAAGCACAAGCGAGAGCAGCATTGGAAAGTGCTTTTTTTGTTATGCCTAAGGGAAAAGGTGTGGTTTATGTAGATTCTAATTATGGTAATTCTGCTTTTCATTGGTCACAATCGAATGGAAATGTAGAAACTGGCTATTATGCTAAAAAAGACGGTAATGGCAATATGCTTTGGTGTGTTGAACCAGGAGCGCCTTTAAACTGGGGAGCGAATGCTGGTTTTACTACTTCTGAAGTGTCTGATGCCAAATATGTAAAAGCTTCTTTAGTTGTTTATTGGGGCTGGGAAAAACAAAAATCAGTTGTGAATGCTTTTTATACAGAAAAATTAGTTCAAGAAATTACTACAGGTGTAACGACTTCTGGTATTACGGACTTAAGTGGTCAAGGAAGAGTGAGCCAAGCTGGGTATGAATCATTCAAAAAGGCGACTTTAACTAAAGTTGGCACTTTCTATAAAAGGCCTTCATTTGATGGAAAAACATATACTGTTAAATTAGGAGAAACATTGAGTTTGACTGATTCTAATAATGTTTTAAGTTACTATAAGTTAATGGTTAATAGTGCAGATGTAACGACTTCAATAAGTGGAAATACATTGAAATTTACACCTAAAAACAGTAGTGCAGAAACTGGCAAATTACAATTCAAATATAATATAGATAATACGTATGTAGGTGCAACGATTTTATATCAAGCTCCATATTTACAAGATGTAATTAGGGCGAAAGTTGGAGACCCTAAAAAAACTACAGTAAATATTAAAGTGCTAAAAAACGGTAATGCGAAGATTAAAAAAGTAGATGCAGACAAAGGCAAAGCTAATATGTAGAATGTATGGCATGTGTCTTCCTTGTGGGTTAATTAAGAATAAAGAAGTTGTTTTTCAAGAAGGAAGAGATTTAACTAATATTCAACTAATTATTGGAGACGAGATTATTAAGCAAAGAAACTATCCCTTATTTTATTTCTTTTCTTTCTTCTTAAGTGAAGAATATTATCATATTACTATGAAGAAGCTGTCAATGATACGTTCTCGGACAGAAAAAGGCTATGCAGATTTTACAAAAATGGTTAAAGTGTAATTTTATTTTTTCTATGCTAATATTGTATTATTTTGTTCGTTGTAAGTCGCACAAATAATTAATAAAAAATTGAATACCAAATAAGCGGTTAGAAAATTTCTAATCGCTTATTTGGTTTTATAAAGGAAGTAGCGAGTTTTATAAAAATTTTTTGAAAAAAATGTGAAGTCACTTTATTGTTGAGAGATTTTGGTTAGAATGAAGGAGGATAACGATAAGTGAATAACAATTGTGATAATTAGGTTTCTTCTGACTTAAAAGAAGGCGTTTGGCAAGTAGAAGATCATACGCTGTGTGAAGAATGTTCAGAAGAACTATTTTTCAAAATGAAGGATAACTATCATGAATTTTCTTTAAGTATATCCGTCGTTTTGAATTGTTTGTTCATTGCAGAAAAAGAAGGATATGTTCCTAGATTACCAGATTATTGGTGGGTTCAAATTCGACAAAAGATTCCTGCAGAAACTATATTGAATAAAGGAAAGGAAGAAAATTTGTAGATGAAGAGAACGAGTAAACTATTATCTGCTTTATTATTATTAGGTCAAGTTGTTGGTTATACTCCATCTGTTTTAGCAAACGAAGAACAATCAACTGTAGCGACAGAACAATCAACGACAGTGAATACAGATCGTTCTACAACTGATAGTACAGATACAACTAAGGAAGAAACCACAACAGATTCTTCCATTGAACAACCTGAACAAAAACCAAGTGAATCAAACGATCAGACGACTAACTCTACGGCAGATAGCTCACAAACAACAGAGTCAAAACCAGAAACAACTACTTCTGGTACGATTGATTCTAGTCAACCAGAAAATAATACGCAAGATACTACTGAGCCTTCAGAAACGATTCCTGTGGAACAGCCAACTACAAAACCGAGTGAATCGGGCAATCATGGAGCAACACAATCAACGAAGCCTGCGGAAATCACTCATTCACAATCGGTTGCGACACAGCCTTCAACAACTGGACAAAATGTGCAACCAAAAGCAGAAACAAAGGTACAAGCTCAAACTGTGCAAGAAGAGTCAAAAGCTTACCGTCAAGCACCAACTGCGCCCATTCAAGAATTAGTACCTTCTAGCAAACAGGATAATAAAGGAAACATTCATTTTGAAAAAGACGAGTCTGTCGAAAGTTTTATTCGTAAAATTGGCGAATCTGCTCGTAAAATTGGACAAGAAAATGATTTGTATGCTTCAGTCATGGTTGCTCAAGCGATTTTAGAATCGGCGAGTGGTCAAAGTCAATTAGCCCAAGCGCCGAATTACAATTTATTTGGTATCAAGGGTACACATAACGGAAAATGTGTCTCTTTTGCGACACAAGAAGATTTAGGTAATGGGACACTTTATACTACTCAGGCAACTTTTAGACAGTATAAAAACTACGAGGATAGCTTAAATGACTATGCTCAACTATTGAAAGAGGGCTTAACAGGAAATAGATATTTTTACGATGGTGTTTGGAAAACGAATGCGAAAACTTATCAAGAAGCAACGAAATTTTTGACAGGACGTTATGCGACAGATACTAGCTACGATAAAAAATTGAATGGTTTAATCGAAACCTATGATTTAACTAAGTATGATAAAGAAGTAGCGGGTCCAAAATTAAATAAAAAAGGATATGCCGTTCCATTAAAGAATTACACGATTTCTAGTCCATTTGGTAATCGTGGAGGAGAATTTCATCGAGGAATCGATTTTGCAGCACCACAAGGCGAGCCAATCTATGCTAGCAAAGCAGGAACGGTTATTAAAGCAGAGTTTCACCCCTCATGGGGCAATTATGTAGCCATTGAGCATGAAGACGGTACAACGGCTTTATATGCGCATCAACAAGAATATCAAGTCAAAGTTGGTGACAAAGTAAAGCAAGGACAAATTATTGGTTATGTTGGCTCGACAGGAAACAGTACAGGTAGTCACTTACATTTTGAATTATGCTTAGATCACAGTTTAAACCAATCACAATTGATTGATCCAGAAACAATCTTATTCTAAGAAATATTCTAATATTGATTTTCTGAATAAGTTGAGTACAAAAATTATAAAAAGTTATGTTGAACAATTAAAAATTAGCAAAAGAAGTATGACGTATAGTAGTTTAGTTTGGTCGATATGAGAGATTTACGTAAGTGAAAAATTAATTATATAAGTATTCTCTATTTTCCAAAAAACTCTTACTTCAAGTATTTATAACTGCTAGATTTAGTTAAGTAATTAGCAGTATTAGTAAGGAGGTAGAGAGAATGACTTTTTATCAATTACTACAATTAGATCCTTTAATACTTAAGCAAAAAATAAAAAGTACAAAATCCAAGTATGATCGTAGAAAATATCTTTTATCCCTAGTTTTACGTTCATTTTTAATTGTTGGTTTTGCTATCTGTGTGATTGCTTTATCTACGAAGTTTTTTGGTGAATCCAATAAGTCATATGCTATTGTCTTTTTCTGTATGATGCTTAGTCTAAGATTCGTTGACTTTGGGTATAAATACGCTCAATCAATTTTAGGCTTGAGTGTTGTCTTTGGTGCGTTTTTTGTTGCACCATTTGTCCATTTATTACCACATTTTACTTTGCAAGTATTGTTGCACTTCCTTTTACTAGGAGGAATACTAATTGCTACTCTAAGTGATCCCAAAATGGGAAATCCGTCATTATATGGATTTTCTTATATATTTGTTGTTTATTCGACAATAACAGAACAAATAACGAAAAAATTATTGAATGATCGTCTTCTTTTCTTTGGTCTCTTTTTCCTTATATTTTGGTGGATAATTTATCACAATCATCGCAATAAGCACAAAAAAAAGACAATGTTCAATGCTTTAAAAGAAAAGAGTGTTTCATTGAAAATTTGGTTATTTTCCTATGTATTTTTCATTAGCTTATTATTGTCTGTTAGTCAGTATATATCTTTTGAACGATTCATGTGGGTTGGGTTTGCCTTTTCCTCTTTATTTGCGAGCTATGGATTTTCAATAATTGATTTGAAAACACGTGCAACCGATCGTTTGTTAGGCACAATTATTGGTATATTTTCTTTTATTCTATTAAGTATGTATTTACCAATTGAGATACTAAGTTTATTGGGTGGTATTTGTTTAGGATTTTGTTCAAGTTACCGTTATAAAACGGTTTTTAATTGTATTGGTGCGTTGACGATAGCTAGTCAGATGTATGGAATTCCTCAAACATTAGCAATGCGGTTTACTTATAACTTGTTAGGTGTAGGCTTAGCTATTTTGGGAATTTGGTTTGTAAAAATGTTGTTAAATCAAAAAAAATTGTGAAAGAGGCTAATTGATAAAAGAGCTTGCTCATATCATATAGTAAGTATAATAATTATTCTAATAAAAATAAGTATAGAAAATAAATTTATATTATTATCTTTTTATATAATTTATTTTTCAATCGCGCTTGCTTGATCCAAAAACAGTCTTATTCTAGGAAATAAGGCTGTTTTTATTTTGCTATAAAGGAAAGAGTTCATATGATATTTTATGCAGGTCTGTTTGTGGGTACTATGTTTGGAATAGGAATCATGGCACTATTAGTTCCAGGAAAACAAGAAGATCAACAATTTAAAAGAGAATAAAAACAGATTTATCTAATTTTTAGGAGGAATTTTTATCTTGGAAAACCAAAAATCAAATTTATATCCTGTGAAGGATTTATTATTAGAAGAGAAAGATTACAATTTTTATGCCTATAGTAGAGACATTATCAAATCTCGTGTTTCAAGAAAATTGAGAAAGAAAAAGAATGGCATAATTGAAACTGAATGTTGTTATTGCTTACCTGACAATGCTATTAAGAGTCAACCAACTTATCAAAAACAGTTACCAAATGCTCGATATATTAAGAATTTGTGTATTTTAGATGATCGAAGAAATGTCATTCAAGAAGTACCTATTTTGAGAGTGATCCAATCTCGAAGTGGGGCTTTAAATTTTGGAATTGATCGTCAGGCATTTACGGAAAATCTGATGAAACAAACTACAAAAGAATAAGTAGGTATTATTTAATTTAGGATTTTAGGAGGATGTTTGATTTGGAGAGACAAGAGGAAAATCTATCTTTTCCTGATTTATCAATCGAAAATACAGGAAAGAAGTGACGACACGTTACTATATTTCAGGAAAAACGAAAGAAGACGTCCAGCAACAAGCAGATAAAATCAATCAACGACTTTCTATACTTTTATCATGAAACAAGACCCAAGTTCGATTGATGAATTAAAAGATTCTTTCAAAGAAACCCTACGTGAGAGCGAGTTAGAAAGTATTCCTAATCTTAATCAAGGACAAGCAATTTTAGCAATCAAAGGGAAAGGAAATTTCCATTTGAATATTGATTTATCGAAAGAAGAAATCGAGATTTTTGCCGGCGGTCATTAATTTAGAAGTTTATT
>NZ_JBFOFA010000022.1:0-4568 GCF_040887125.1 Enterococcus sp. C74
GTGATCAGTAGTGGATCGCTCCTTACAATAGTGTCTTTACCATAAACCAGGAAGGGCTTTTGCGACAATGGTTTCTTGAGTGAAAGGATGAGACATGTGTAATTCTAACGCATGGAGCATGAGACGGTTCGCAGGCCGTGTTTGGTAAAGTGGATCGCCGACAATGGGATGACCAATGTGAGAGAGATGGACCCTGATTTGATGGGTACGTCCGGTTTCCAAGACACAGTAAACCTGAGTCTGACCATTCACTACTTGATCAACGGAAACATGTGTGAGAGCCGTTTGACCTTTATGAGGATCTACCACCCGTTTTCTGCGATCGTGCCGATCACGACCGATTTTATCTTTTAAAATCAAATCCTCTTTGATTGTTCCCCAGACAAGTGCTTGGTATCGTCGATAAATCTTCTTTTGTTCCAACATTCTGCCTAGGATAGGTAAAACAAAGGGATTTTTAGCAAATAAAATTGCACCACTTGTTTCTTTGTCCAATCGATGCACGACATAAGGGCGTTGCTCTTTTTTCTTTAAATACGCAGCTAAGTGATTCAATAAAGTATCATTTTCGGTTGGTTCATTCGGATGAGTTTTCATGCCGGCGGGTTTATTGACAATGAGTAAATGATCGTCTTCATATAATGGTTGGACGAAGGAAGATTTACCCAATTGGACTTCTTGGTATTGATAATCAGTTTCTTCAAAACGTAACGTAATATGGTCACCAGCGTGGACTTCAAAATGAAATAAGGCAGGTTCTTGATTGATCCACACATTTTTTCTTATACGTAAAAAGTGGCGGACTTTTCTTGGAACGAGCCATTCTTGTTCTAATAATTCTCGAATGGTGGTTGTTGGCTGAGTGTCAGGTAACGTGATCGTGATTTCCATAAAAATACTCCTTTTAGCAAAAATGCAGCTCTATTGTACCATTTTTAAAACTTATTTAAGAAAAAAGTGACTAATTTCTGATACTTCTTATGCTAAACTATCGTCAAAACTTAAAAAAACAGTTTGCCTACATCTCAAGCAGGAAGAATGAAGAACGTACCTGTGGTAGAATAAGGCGATTCAATCAAATAGACAGGAGAAGAATAAATGGATTTTCAAAGCATTTTAAGTAAAATAAAAGCTGCTTTGATCAGTTTTTGGCATTGGATTAAACCTTATTTAGGGCGATTCCATCGATGGCGAAAACGTATATGGAAAAAGTATCATATCAATAAACTGATCCTATTGATTGGCTTGATCTGTGTATTGATCGTCAGTATCTATCTTTTTATTTTAGCAAAACAGGCAAATGTCTCCACATTAAAATCGGGGCTAAGTCAGTCTACCGTTATCTATGATAAAAAGAATGAAGAAGCAGGCACCCTGTATGCTCAAAAAGGGACTTATGTGGAATTGAATGCAATCTCTCCAGATATCCAAAATGCGGTTATCTCAACCGAAGATCGTAATTTTTATCAGCATCATGGATTTGATATCAAAGGGATCGCTCGGGCAGCAGTTCGGATGGTCCTTTCAGGTGGCACTTCTGGTGGAGGTGGGAGTACAATTACCCAACAATTAGCTAAAAATGCTTATTTGACACTTGATCAAACTTTTGACCGTAAAGCAAAAGAATTATTTTTAGCCATTGAAATTGAAAAGAAATACAGCAAAGAAGAGATTTTGACCATGTATCTCAACAATGCTTATTTTGGAAATGGGGTATGGGGCGTACAAGATGCTTCAAGGAAATACTTTGGGGTAGATGCTAATCAGGTTAATTTAGCAGAAGCGGCAACGTTAGCTGGGATGCTTAAAGGTCCGGGTATCTATAATCCGATCGATCACCCAGAAAATGCAAACAATCGAAAAAACACCGTATTGAGTGTCATGGAAGAAAACGGCAAGATCACGAAACAACAATACCAAACGGAAAGCAAAGTGGATATCAAACAATACGTGAAAGATACGTATGATAATTCGGAATCAGGCTATCGCTATCCTTATTACTTTGATGCCGTGATTGATGAAGCAGTCAATGATTATGGTTTGGATGAAGAAGATGTGATGAACAAAGGATACAAAATCTATACATCACTTGATCAAAATTATCAAAAACAATTAGAAACAACGTATCAAAACAATGCACTATTTCCGGCAAATGCTGCGGATGGGGCGATGGTTCAATCCGCATCAGTCGCATTAGATCCTAAAACTGGTGGTGTTGAGGCGCTGGTAGGGCGACGTGGGGAACATGTTTTCCGGGGATTCAGTTTTGCAACACAAATGAAACGTTCTCCTGGCTCAACGATCAAACCGTTGAGTGTGTATGCACCAGCGTTAGAAGCGGGATACACCCCAGCAAGTATTTTGAAAGATGAACCATTATCTTATTATAAAGCTCATAATTACGACGGAACGTACCGTGGTGAAGTACCGATGTATCAGGCGGTTGCTGAAAGTTTGAATCTTCCTGCTGTATGGTTGCTTCATGAAATCGGTCTTCAAAAAGGTTATGATAAAGCAGAAGAATTTGGATTACCTCTATCGAAATCAGATAAGTATTATGGTTTAGCATTAGGTGGTTTAGCTAAGGGAGTTTCGCCGTTAACGATGGCTGGAGCTTACAGTGCATTTGCTAACGCTGGTAAAATGTACAAACCACATCTGATTACTAAAATCGTGGATTCAACGGGTGCAGTAATTGTTGATAAGACCAATGAAAAACCTAAACAAGTCATTTCAGAAGAAACGGCTAATCAAATGACTTCAATGCTGCTTGGGACTTTTTCTAATGGGACAGCCGTTGCAGCTAAACCGGCTGGTTATACAGTCGCAGGGAAAACAGGAACGACTGAAACTAATTTTGATCCTACCAAAGCTAACGACCAATGGATTGTTGGCTATACGCCTAATGTCGTGATTTCAACTTGGATGGGATATGAAGAGTCTAGTGAATTGCATTATTTAGCAGGAACAAGTGGGAATGTGGTTGGTAAAGTCTTCAAATCGGCCGCAGAAGGCATTCTTCCTTATACCGAGCAAGAGCCTTTCCCTGTAGCAGATGCATATGCTACTGGCGGAAAAGTAGTCCCTGCTGATCAAGTCAATAATAATACGCAAACCAATGAGAACTCAGAACAATGGAAAGAAAATCTGAATAAATACGGGGAACAAGCTAAAGATGGGCTGAAAAATATCGGTGATATGGTAAAAGAAGGCGTAAGAGGTTTAGGTGAAGCTGCGAAAGATCTCTGGCGGAAATATCAAGGACAGTAATCCTATGAAAAACGATAAACAAATGGTACAATAAAACTAAACGATCTATAGAAAAGAGGCTAACTATGTCAAATATTTATGATAGCGCAAATCAAATCGAACGCGAGATTCGCGAATTGCAAGAATTCAAAGCTTTAGAAGAAGCCTATGCAAAAGTTAAAGCAAATGAAGAAGCACATCGTCTATTCAAAGATTTCCAAGCGATGCAAATCGAATTGCAAGAAAAACAAATGAGCGGGCAAGAATTTAGCGATGAAGATGCAATGAAAGCGCAAGAAATGGCAATGAAAATTCAATCAGAAGAAGTGATCAATGATTTGATGCAAAAAGAACAACAATTCAGCACGATCATCAATGACTTGAATCGCATCATCATGACACCAGTTAGAGATTTATACAGCGAATAATTAACGTTGTAGAAAATAATTTAGCCAGAACAAGCAAAAGCAACGTAAAACAAAATTGTTTTGCGTTGCTTTTTTAGTGTGAAGAAATCAGACGGGGATAACTCATAGAAAATTAGCTTATTTTTCATTGTTTAATAAATAATTATTGTTAACCTAGCTATAATAGCTGATTTTGTCTATTATAGAAGCGTAGAAATGTCTATTCAAGTAGTGAATTTCTCTCATATAAAGCAAGGAGGTGGAGCGATGAAACACAAAAAATTTTCTTGGAAAGATTTTTGGGAAATCAGTGGCTCGTATCTTTTCACGATTATTTTGCTACCCGCATTTTATTCTTTAACTACAAATCAGCCATTAACAAATGTTTTTAGCGACCAATATCTGATCGATATTCTTCTCTTGTTTCTTTTTGTGATCTTGCCATTAGCTATTTATAAAGGTGTGCGGTATCGAAAGTAAGATATGAGAGATATTTGATGATTGAGCATGAAAATAGCTAGCCATTGCAGTAATCGTCTGAAGTACCGATGAGTCTAAATAAGAAGATAGGCAACTAAAGTAGGTTAGACCAATAGAGAGAAATAAAGTAAGGTGCTGCTAAAATTAATTTTTAGCTTGACCATTCTTTTTTTTAATGGTAAAGTAATTGACGTTGCTGAAAAAGAGAAAAAGATCGTGAAATTTATTTAGAAAAATTCATTGACATTTACTTTTTAAGGTGATAAGATAACTAAGTCGTAAAAAAATCAATAGCTTACGAAGCTTGATTCTATCGAAAAAAACTTCAAAAAAGTTGTTGACAAATAACAAACGACGAGTTATGATAAATGAGTTGCTGAAACACTTCTGAAAAATGAAGTTAAAAAAACTTTTAAAAAAGAGTTGACAAAC
>NZ_JBFOFA010000023.1:0-2980 GCF_040887125.1 Enterococcus sp. C74
GGACTTCTATCGCTAGAAGAAAGATCAAAACCCAACCGCAAGGTTGATAAGGTTAAGTGAATAAGGGCGCACGGTGGATGCCTTGGCACTAGGAGCCGATGAAGGACGGGACTAACACCGATATGCTTTGGGGAGCTGTACGTAAGCTATGATCCAGAGATTTCCGAATGGGGGAACCCAGCATCTTTTATAGGATGTTACGTTTGCGTGAATACATAGCGCATTCGAGGTAGACGCAGAGAACTGAAACATCTAAGTACCTGCAGGAAGAGAAAGAAAATTCGATTCCCTGAGTAGCGGCGAGCGAAACGGGAAAAGCCCAAACCAATGAGCTTGCTCATTGGGGTTGTAGGACTCCAATATGGTAGTACTTTCAGATAGTCGAATGACTTGGAAAAGTCAGTCAAAGAGGGTAAAAACCCCGTAGATGAAATTTGGAAGGCACCTAGGAGGATCCTGAGTACGGCGGAACACGAGGAATTCCGTCGGAATCCGGGAGGACCATCTCCCAAGGCTAAATACTCCCTAGTGACCGATAGTGAACCAGTACCGTGAGGGAAAGGTGAAAAGCACCCCGGAAGGGGAGTGAAATAGAACCTGAAACCGTGTGCCTACAACAAGTCAAAGCCCGTTAATGGGTGATGGCGTGCCTTTTGTAGAATGAACCGGCGAGTTACGATTGCATGCGAGGTTAAGTTGAAGAGACGGAGCCGCAGCGAAAGCGAGTCTGAATAGGGCGTTTGAGTATGTAGTCGTAGACCCGAAACCATGTGATCTACCCATGTCCAGGTTGAAGGTGCGGTAAAACGCACTGGAGGACCGAACCCACGTACGTTGAAAAGTGCGGGGATGAGGTGTGGGTAGCGGAGAAATTCCAAACGAACTTGGAGATAGCTGGTTCTCTCCGAAATAGCTTTAGGGCTAGCCTCGGAATTGAGAATGATGGAGGTAGAGCACTGTTTGGACTAGGGGCCCATCTCGGGTTACCGAATTCAGATAAACTCCGAATGCCATTCATTCATATCCGGGAGTCAGACTGTGAGTGATAAGATCCATAGTCGAAAGGGAAACAGCCCAGACCACCAGCTAAGGTCCCAAAATATATGTTAAGTGGAAAAGGATGTGGGGTTGCACAGACAACTAGGATGTTGGCTTAGAAGCAGCCACCATTTAAAGAGTGCGTAATAGCTCACTAGTCGAGTGACCCTGCGCCGAAAATGTACCGGGGCTAAACATATTACCGAAGCTGTGGAGTACACCTTTAGGTGTATTGGTAGGAGAGCGTTCTAAGGGCGTTGAAGGCAGATCGTGAGGACTGCTGGAGCGCTTAGAAGTGAGAATGCCGGTATGAGTAGCGAAAGACAGGTGAGAATCCTGTCCACCGAATGACTAAGGTTTCCTGGGGAAGGCTCGTCCGCCCAGGGTTAGTCGGGACCTAAGCCGAGGCCGACAGGCGTAGGCGATGGACAACAGGTTGATATTCCTGTACTCGTTGTTTTTGTTTGAGCAATGGAGGGACGCAGGAGGCTAAGGAATGCAGACGATTGGAAATGTCTGTCTAAGCAGTAAGTCTTGATAGGAGTCAAATGCTTCTATCTGTACGGACAAGCTGTGATGGGGAGGGAAATAATAGTACCGAAGTTCCTGATGTCACACTGCCGAGAAAAGCTTCTAGTGAGAAAACAACGACCCGTACCGCAAACCGACACAGGTAGTCGAGGAGAGAATCCTAAGGTGAGCGAGAGAACTCTCGTTAAGGAACTCGGCAAAATGACCCCGTAACTTCGGGAGAAGGGGTGCTGATCTAAGATCAGCCGCAGTGAATAGGCCCAAGCGACTGTTTATCAAAAACACAGGTCTCTGCAAAATCGTAAGATGAAGTATAGGGGCTGACGCCTGCCCGGTGCTGGAAGGTTAAGAGGAGTGCTTAGCGTATGCGAAGGTACGAATTGAAGCCCCAGTAAACGGCGGCCGTAACTATAACGGTCCTAAGGTAGCGAAATTCCTTGTCGGGTAAGTTCCGACCCGCACGAAAGGCGTAACGATTTGGGCACTGTCTCAACGAGAGACTCGGTGAAATTTTAGTACCTGTGAAGATGCAGGTTACCCGCGACAGGACGGAAAGACCCCATGGAGCTTTACTGTAGTTTGATATTGAGTGTCTGTACCGCATGTACAGGATAGGTAGGAGCCGTAGAAATCGGAACGCTAGTTTCGATGGAGGCGCTGGTGGGATACTACCCCTGCGTTATGGCCACTCTAACCCGCACCACTGATCGTGGTGGGAGACAGTGTCAGATGGGCAGTTTGACTGGGGCGGTCGCCTCCTAAAAGGTAACGGAGGCGCCCAAAGGTTCCCTCAGAATGGTTGGAAATCATTCGAAGAGTGTAAAGGCAGAAGGGAGCTTGACTGCGAGACCAACAAGTCGAGCAGGGACGAAAGTCGGGCTTAGTGATCCGGTGGTTCCGCATGGAAGGGCCATCGCTCAACGGATAAAAGCTACCCTGGGGATAACAGGCTTATCTCCCCCAAGAGTCCACATCGACGGGGAGGTTTGGCACCTCGATGTCGGCTCGTCGCATCCTGGGGCTGTAGTCGGTCCCAAGGGTTGGGCTGTTCGCCCATTAAAGCGGCACGCGAGCTGGGTTCAGAACGTCGTGAGACAGTTCGGTCCCTATCCGTCGCGGGCGTTGGAAATTTGAGAGGAGCTGTCCTTAGTACGAGAGGACCGGGATGGACTTACCGCTGGTGTACCAGTTGTTCTGCCAAGGGCATTGCTGGGTAGCTATGTAGGGAAGGGATAAACGCTGAAAGCATCTAAGTGTGAAGCCCACCTCAAGATGAGATTTCCCATTTCTTTAAGAAAGTAAGATCCCTGAGAGATGATCAGGTAGATAGGTCAGGAGTGGAAGTACAGTGATGTATGGAGCGGACTGATACTAATCGATCGAGGACTTAACCACATTGGTAAAGAAAAAA
>NZ_JBFOFA010000024.1:0-2812 GCF_040887125.1 Enterococcus sp. C74
GCTGAGTGATGAAATGAGTCGTTCACTGTATATAAATATAAGTCACGAATCCCTTATAGACTGATAGTATAAGCCTAGAAAAAAATTAAATTTTTTTCTAGAAATTAAATTAATTCTTAAAAACCTAGGAACTGAGCTTTTAATTATTTATAATTTTTTTAGCCACTTAAATAGTCTAATGGTAATAAGTCAAGATAAAAATGGAGAATAGTTTTATTGAGTCACTTGTTTTGAAGCGCACTTAACTAGACCCGACCAAAATCAAAATTTTTTCGGGTTGTTTCAAGGATTTGCGTCAATAACAAAGTGTTATTTATCTATCACGCTCCTTGGTGGCGTATAGAGTTGATGGTTACGTAGTAGCGTATCCACCAGACGCGTAAATTTTCTTGCGGTTAAGACGAGTGCGCGTTTGTGTTGATGTTTTGGAACCTCTTTACATTTACTTTGATAAAAAGATTGATATTCAGGAAGATATTTTCTTACGGAGTTGGCAGCTTCAACTAAGTAGTATCTAAAATATCAATTCCCTTGCTTTGTCAGAGGTGTGTTTTGAGACTGATAGTTTCCGGATTGTTTTACTTTCCAACTTAAGCCAGCGTACTTTGCCAATTTTGTCTGATCTTCAAATCTTTCGATTTGACCAATTTCAGCGATTAAGCCGGCAGCGTAGACTTTACCAACACCTGGAATACTGGTTAAGCATTGATATTCTGGAATTATGACAACTAATTGTTCAATTGCTTTATCGAGTTCTTTGATGTTCTTTTCTAACGTACGCATTTCACAGACAAGAACACCTAAGACAATCTCAATCGATTCTTGAGCTACCGCTCCTAAGCGATAGCTGGATCTGATTGCTCGTTGAATCGCCTTAGCGATTTTCTCTGGTTGCTTGAACCGACCTCTGCCTTTTTTCTGAAGTAAGTCACAGAAGGCTTCCAAAGGAAGCTCCGCTAACTCGTCTAGTGTGAAGTCTTCCGTCATAAGAGAAATGATCGTGGTGCTAAAAAGGCTGGTTGATTCATCTTTCATCTCGCGCGCAAGTGTACTGCATTTGTACGTTAGATTTTCCAGAAAGTGTTGTTTTGTACGAGTCAATTGCTTAATGAGTTGATAGCGAGTGCGTGTTAAACGCTGTAAGGCCATGTACTTCTCTTCTTTGATAGGAGAAGTTGTGAATCGTTGAATACGCAAGAAATCAGCGATTCTTAATGCATCGTTTCGGTCGGTCTTATCCTCATCAAACATACGACTGAACTGTTTAATTCGAAAAGGATTTTCAATCGTTACAAGTACATTGAGTTTCCTCAGCTCCTCATCTTCATGAAAAAACATGGAAGGGTGGAAACTGTACATGGACGTTGACTCCATACCAATCACAATTTGATCAAAGAGATAGTTCTCATTAAACTTAAGAATCATTTCTCGAGTTAATGAAGCCCCTTCAATGTCATTAGCAACAGAGATTTCAGACAAGATAGACAATTGATCGTCATCCGTTAGGAAACAAACATCTAATTTTTCAGAGCTAACGTCAATACCGACAAATAATTTCATGGAAGAAGGACCTCCTTTCATTTTAAATTTTAGAAAATGCTTCGATACTGTGGGATTCCCCAGAAACTCACTGTGTGGACACAACCTCGCCTAATAGAATATGGTGATAAAAGAGCTAGAAGCTGCCTTCCAACTACTATTTGGAAGGCTAGTCCATTATTGAAACAGCTAATGAGTTGGTAGTGAACACGGTGGTTCGGGTAACAGACTATTTGTCGTAGACAAAACTACAGGAGGAAGTATCAAATTCCCGTTGGATCCTTTCCATACATCCATTGTACTCTGAGAAATCACACAATATCGAAACAAATTCCGTAAGGAATACGTTATTCAATAAATTTTATAATCTAGAAACATTTTGAATAAAAACAATTAGATAAATTATATTTTACGAGGAGGAAGTATTTTGAAAAAAATAATCTATATTATTCTAGGAGTCATTACGGTAATCTTTATTTGTATTGGATCAATGATTATCTTTAAAAATGATGAAAAGAAAGAAACAACAGAAATTACAACTACAGAAAAGAAATCTGCTCAAGAAGTAAAATCAGTATATGATAAATTAACAATAGGAACAGGTTTGGAGAATGTAAATAAAATATTAGGTTCTCCGTTATACACGGAATCTTCTACAGATCATTCGGGAAATTCTGAAACCATTTATACTTGGGGAAGTAGTAAGAACGGAGAATTAGGTGCTAAGTTAACTGTTGGTACAGAAAACAACAATGTTGTCGAAAAATCAGTATCTGGATTATATGTTTCTTATGATAAAGAAAAAGTAGTTTCTTCTAAAGTATTTGGAGAAATTCAAATGAATAAGGATTTATCAAAGGAAAAAGCTATTAAAAAATTTGGCAAACCGAATGCTATTGCGGAATATAAAAATTCAAATGGTGAAAATATTCAAACATTGACGTGGGAAACAAATACTACTGGACCATTAGGATCTTATTTTGTCATCACATTTACGAATGATATTGCTACTTCTAAAAATGAAGTTGGATTAGTGTAATCCACTTTCAAATAGCTGAGTTTAATAGAAACTTCAATTAAAACACTGAAAGCTATCTATGATGAATTGTCCAAACAGTTTAAAAAGAGATATTTCAGATATTCATTGATGAGAATTGATACTAGATACAATTAAAAAAGAGCACCTCAAATGTAGTAAAATAAATTTGGATGTGTTTTTGTCATGGCAAAAAAAAATGATTATCCTAAAGAAGTGAACTACCCACCACTTAGT
>NZ_JBFOFA010000025.1:0-2441 GCF_040887125.1 Enterococcus sp. C74
GGACAAGAAACTTGTGAGTATAACATGTTTGAATTTAACGAACGCTTAAATGAACCGTTGTCTGAAGGCGAAGTGCGAAAGATTGTCAAAAGTGCGTATTCTGGAAATTATCAAGCAGCCAATCGTGACTTTGTTTTAGAATTATGCCAGGAATGGGTAGCTTCGGATATTCAAGAAAACGAGTTGTTTATCCAACGTCGTGGGTGGTGGAAGTTTAAGAAATCACGTGAGCAACGCCAATACAGTCATAAAAAGGAATGGCAAGAAGATATCATGCGTTATTTGAGCGAAAAAAGTGATCTTCGTATGCCTTATTTAAAACTGTCCAAAAAAGAATTGGCGGAACAATTGAACATGCCTTTAAGAAGTCTGGATCGTGCATTAAGTTCCTTAAAGCAAGAACACAAAGTGTTCTACAATGTCAAAAAAGGGCGTGGTGGCGGACTTTTACTTGCTTCAGTACGTGTATTATTCACAAGTTTGATCCAAGCGAAGAAAGAAGAAAAAGAAGCCTTTATTCAAGGAATCATTGCGCAGTTTAAGATAACAATCGATGAATGGACAAGTACAATTCACCAGCTCCTACCTGAGAAAGAAGCCAAAGAAATCAGGCTATTTGAAGTCGATACAGGTTGAAAAAATAAAAGACGCCAATTGCCTTTTACAATATATCTTTGATACTTCTAGCGGTTCCCTTAGTCTATTTAGTTATGTCTGAGAGTCTCTCTTGGTCTTTTGCTGTTTCTCTTTAATTATTTTGCTAGTTATATGTTATTATTACGTATGTAATGATGGTTAGCTATCTGAAGGAGGGGTTTTTATGTCTATGAAGTTGTATGTGTACTCTCATGCGGTAAATGTGTATATCTTGCGGTATTTAGGTATGCCAGTGGAGCAGTTTTGTGAACTTTATGGCTTTAATCAAGGTACGGTGGCTAGTTGGGTAACAAGGGAGCGTTCGGTAGAGACGTTGCCTGCGTCGTTTATTTATGCTTTGTCCTTGGCTTCTAGTCATAATATGGGGGAAATCTATGAAGAGTTGTTGAAGCTACAAGAAGACTATTATTGTTATCGTGAACGTGTAGGATTCAAGAAGGGAAAGAAAGTGAAAAAACGCTTAGATTGATTTTTGATAAATTTTATTATATTACAATTATTACAAATAGAATTGTTTATTTTATCATATATCGTAATTAGAAATCTATTAGATAAAATCATAATCGTTGGTTTTGGTTTCAAAATCGTAAATAAAAGGATCAAAAAGAACTTTTGTTCCTGTTTTAGTTTTGTGCTATGCTTTTTTTGTAAAGATTTTTACTAAAAAACGATTTATTATCTTTTGTTAATTGATTGAGCAGCTGTTCATTCATGAGTAAATGATTTTGTGAGTAAAGGAGGATGAAAGTCTACTGTTATCGACTTTTTGGAAGTGCAGAAAAATAAAATGATGAATTTATTTGCAGATTGTGAATGAATATGTTATCGTTTTTTTAGAAATTTTCAAATTAGAATGAATTTAAAAGTAAATATACTTTTTTTGTTGTGATGCGTTGTTGTGCAATGTAGAGCCCAACAAAAAAAGGAGTGGTTTAGAAATCTCGCTGAGAAAGAGCGCCAACTCTTTCAAAGGTCATAGATTTCTACCCCGACCGTTATCGAAGCTAACGGTGCTACTCCTTTTTGAGTTACAGGTTTCCCTGCAACATGAACAATAATACCATAAAATTAAGTCAATGAACAATCTTGTATTTTATACTTGTTGTAGTTTTTTTTCTTTTATGGTGCAGTGTATCTAAAAATTTTTTTAGTTGTACTGTTGCTTTATTGTCGTGTTTTAAGCGAGATTCTGTAGTTAAGAAAGAGAGAGACTGTTATTGCTTCTTTGGAGGTAGTAGCTAGTTTCTCTCTTTTTTTGTTGGGTTCCACATTGTTCAACAAAAAGTGGAACAATAATAGTTTGAGACTTTTGAAGTGGAGGAAACAATGTTTGGAAAATTTTGTACAGTTGAGGATCTGAAACGTCAAGCAATTACAATTAAGCTTTATAACAACAGTGTTTGGGCTAATTTAGGGGACGGACGATTTATTAATCGTCAATCAAAGCAAATTCGACCAATTTCTATGCTTTATCGTTCCACTCGAACGGTTGTTGGTGTGAATTATCAAGTGATTGCAAAGCGTAAAAAGAAGCGAGAAGGACTCTTGTTTCTGGAGAAACCTTACAAGACAAAATACATGTAAGAACGGAAAGATTTTTCTTGTTTGCAAGTAAATCTCTTTACTTGTGAACACCCTTGGTCCTTGAAAATTGAATAAAAAGAACACAGTTTAAGGGGGTAAGAAAACCGTCTGTTTTCTAAATTAGGAGGTGTAAAAGATTTAGAAGGAGATAAGAATGTTTTCTTGCTAGTCGTAGATATTCTTGCTGTCTAATCTACGGT
>NZ_JBFOFA010000026.1:0-1761 GCF_040887125.1 Enterococcus sp. C74
ACCTCTCAAAACTGAACAAAGTGAAAAACAAACAGTGTAGTCTCCGTAATATTCCTTAGAAAGGAGGTGATCCAGCCGCACCTTCCGATACGGCTACCTTGTTACGACTTCACCCCAATCATCTATCCCACCTTAGGCGGCTGGCTCCAAAAGGTTACCTCACCGACTTCGGGTGTTACAAACTCTCGTGGTGTGACGGGCGGTGTGTACAAGGCCCGGGAACGTATTCACCGCGGCGTGCTGATCCGCGATTACTAGCGATTCCGGCTTCATGTAGGCGAGTTGCAGCCTACAATCCGAACTGAGAGAAGCTTTAAGAGATTAGCTTAGCCTCGCGACTTTGCGACTCGTTGTACTTCCCATTGTAGCACGTGTGTAGCCCAGGTCATAAGGGGCATGATGATTTGACGTCATCCCCACCTTCCTCCGGTTTGTCACCGGCAGTCTTGCTAGAGTGCCCAACTAAATGATGGCAACTAACAATAAGGGTTGCGCTCGTTGCGGGACTTAACCCAACATCTCACGACACGAGCTGACGACAACCATGCACCACCTGTCACTTTGCCCCCGAAGGGGAAGCTCTATCTCTAGAGTGGTCAAAGGATGTCAAGACCTGGTAAGGTTCTTCGCGTTGCTTCGAATTAAACCACATGCTCCACCGCTTGTGCGGGCCCCCGTCAATTCCTTTGAGTTTCAACCTTGCGGTCGTACTCCCCAGGCGGAGTGCTTAATGCGTTAGCTGCAGCACTGAAGGGCGGAAACCCTCCAACACTTAGCACTCATCGTTTACGGCGTGGACTACCAGGGTATCTAATCCTGTTTGCTCCCCACGCTTTCGAGCCTCAGCGTCAGTTACAGACCAGAGAGCCGCCTTCGCCACTGGTGTTCCTCCATATATCTACGCATTTCACCGCTACACATGGAATTCCACTCTCCTCTTCTGCACTCAAGTCTCCCAGTTTCCAATGACCCTCCCCGGTTGAGCCGGGGGCTTTCACATCAGACTTAAGAAACCGCCTGCGCTCGCTTTACGCCCAATAAATCCGGACAACGCTTGCCACCTACGTATTACCGCGGCTGCTGGCACGTAGTTAGCCGTGGCTTTCTGGTTAGATACCGTCAAGGGATGAACAGTTACTCTCATCCTTGTTCTTCTCTAACAACAGAGTTTTACGATCCGAAAACCTTCTTCACTCACGCGGCGTTGCTCGGTCAGACTTTCGTCCATTGCCGAAGATTCCCTACTGCTGCCTCCCGTAGGAGTTTGGGCCGTGTCTCAGTCCCAATGTGGCCGATCACCCTCTCAGGTCGGCTATGCATCGTCGCCTTGGTGAGCCGTTACCTCACCAACTAGCTAATGCACCGCGGGTCCATCCATCAGCGACACCCGAAAGCGCCTTTCAAATCAAAACCATGCGGTTTCGATTGTTATACGGTATTAGCACCTGTTTCCAAGTGTTATCCCCTTCTGATGGGCAGGTTACCCACGTGTTACTCACCCGTTCGCCACTCCTCTTTTTCCGGTGGAGCAAGCTCCGGTGGAAAAAGAAGCGTTCGACTTGCATGTATTAGGCACGCCGCCAGCGTTCGTCCTGAGCCAGGATCAAACTCTCATAAAAAGTTCGAACAATCTTGCGATTGTTAAGCTCAATTGTTTGCTAGCATATTGCTTGCTTGTTAAAAATGTTTGTTGTCTTGAATCAATCAAGACGCCCTACACATTTGGTTTGTCTTTGCTTTGTTCAGTTTTCAAAGGTCTAC
>NZ_JBFOFA010000027.1:0-1421 GCF_040887125.1 Enterococcus sp. C74
GCATTATCAACTGTCAAAGAATCAACCAACAGCTCCAGAAAAACTACATACAATAGCAAATGAAGTGGTGGATTTAGACCTTAATATAGACCAGAAGCAAGAGCTTATAAGTACGCTTCCTATGTCAAAAGCAGATAGAGACAAACTTCGGAATATATTCCAAAGTAATGCAATAAATGATAAGGCAGTATCCCTGCTGATCAAAATAATAAAAAGCGATTATCAACTTTCAAAGAGTCAATTTACAACTCCAAAGGTTTTACATGAAATAGCCATTACCATTGAGAATAGTGTACTTGATCAAAATTATATGAAAAAAGTTCCTGAAGCTCTTGGCATGCGAATAGAAGATGAAAAAACACTTCGAGATATGATCAGCGAAAGCCTGAAACAGCAACCCAAAAAATTACAAGAAAATAAGACAGACACTAAAATAAATGGGAAGACTATAGATCAAGTACAGACTGAAAACATGATATTGTTATGTGAGGCAATGGACACAGCATTGGGATTTAAAGCGAACAAAAAGGTAGACCCAGAAACGCTATCTATGATGGCCGAATTTATTGTTAACAGTAGCCTTGATAAACTCTCTCAACGCAATTTAGTTGAGGAGATTTTGATTACTAAAGAAGATAAAAAGGACCTTATCAAAATAATGAAAGAAAAAACAGCGTTGCTGAACAGGGCGCACGGAACTTCACAAGAACCAGCTAAAACAAACCTAAACTCAACAAATCAAGTTTCATTGAGTGGAAGACTAAATAATTCAGATTTAAAACCAAAAACTCTACTAAACCAAAATGTACAACAAAATGATCATTTACCTAAAAAGTCAGATGAATTTAGTCGATGAACAATAATTGCTGGCTCTTTGTCAAATGATGTTGGTAAAGAGAAATCTTAGAATAATTTGGACGAGATTGGGACAATAATACTTTTCAAAAAGAAAATCAGGCTGATTTTTCTTATTTTAGACACTTTTTCCTTCATATATTTCCCCAATTTTCTCAAATTAAGTGCCATGAGTGCCAAGCCAATATCAATCGTTGCTCCTTGTTTCCCACGTAAGTGAAAACGGCCAAGTGAGCCTTTAGATGCTCGAACACTGGTTCGACATCAATTTTTCGTTTCCGATAAATTGAACCGGTTTTCTCCTCTAAAAGCTTTTTCCTGCATTCTGCTTTGAAATAGCACCAATTATTATTTAAAGGCAACATCCGTTTCTGGAATATATTATTGTTCTACATCTAGTGGTAAAGTTGTTTGATTGATGGTATAATTTTTAAACATAAAAGCATGCTCCTTTTTGATTGGGGTGGGTTACTTTAATCTCACAAGGTTGCGTGCTTTTTGTGTACCTTAAAATCAAAAAAATGGGGCAATAATCAGATTTTTTTTCTGACTATTGTCCCAGTTCA
>NZ_JBFOFA010000028.1:0-1253 GCF_040887125.1 Enterococcus sp. C74
AGAAAGAAGTTTTTCTTCTTTCTGCCCAAATTATTCTAAGATTTCTTTTTACTAATATCATTTGACAAAGAGCCAATTTTTTATGATCAATATCCCACACTCATTTATTATGTAATCATTTTTAGAGTTTATTGATTGTTATCTATGTAACTGGTTATCCTGCTTATGCTGTAGGTCTTGAGATACAGCTGCTCTTTTTGGGGATGAGTTTTCTTCTTTAGATACTCTATTTAGTTTTTCTTTAAGATTTTCTCTTCTATCTTTGTTCGTTGGAACGTGTAAACTATTTGTATCATCTCTATTTATTTTATATTTACTTTTGAGCTTTCTCAATTCTGCTTCTGTTCTACATTCACTCTGGAACTTTTTCAATTCTGCTTCTGCTCTCTTTTCGCTTATGCCTGAATTATTCTTCAACTCACTTTCGAGGGATATCCATACTCCAATTCTACTTTGAGGAATGTTTTTATCATTCATAACTGTTTCTATCACTTGTTCAACCGCTTCATTCTCTTTTTCTCTATATTCACTAATGAACTTTCCAAATTCTGCTTCTGTTCTACATTCACTCTGGAACTTTTTCAATTCTGCTTCTGCTCTCTTTTTGCTTATGTCTGAATTATTATTCAACTCATATTTGAGGTAGCTCCGTACTCCCATTCTACTTTGAGGAATGTCTCTATCATTCATAACTTTTGCTATCGCTTGCTCAACCGCTTTATTTTCTTTATCCTCTTTTTCTCTATATTCTCTCATAAACTTGTTCAATTCTGCTTCTGCTCTCTTTTCGCTTATAAATGGACTATCCTCAAACTCATATTTGAGATCCAGAAATATTCGGGAAGGATCATGAGGAATATCTCCATCATGCATAACTGTTGCTATCGCTTGCTCAACCGCTTTATTTTCTTTATCCTCTTTTTCTACTTGCTCAACCGCTTTATTTTCTTTATTCTCTTTTTCTCTATATTCTTTCATAAACTTGTTCAATTCTACTTCTGCTCTCTTTTCGCTTATAAATGGACTATCCTCAAACTCATATTTGAGATCCAGAAATATTCGGGAAGGATCATGAGTAATATCTCCATCACGCATAACTGTTGCTATCGCTTGCTCAACCGCTTTATCCTCTTTTTCTTTAGTTGTACTCGGATTTGATTCAGTTGATTTTTTTTGAACGTTTTCTGTCTTTTCCTGTTCCTTGTTTGGCATGTTATTCTCTCCTTTAAAATTTTATGTACTGCTTCATCAAT
>NZ_JBFOFA010000029.1:0-1132 GCF_040887125.1 Enterococcus sp. C74
ATGCAAGAGCATAAGACAAAAAGGGGGGCCTAAACGTCCCCCAACCCGACAGTGTCGGGCTTTTTGAGGTACCCCCTAAAATAGCCGTTTTCACAATTTTTGTGAGGGTTACACAAATTCTGTTAACCAAAAAACAATTTTTGTGAGCCGTTTAACAGTTTTTGTGAGGGGTACTTTGAAATAAATTGGAAAAAATCACTTCTCTTTTTTGTGATAATCTTGAATCTGTTCATGAAGCTTTTGGATCTTCTCCTGCAATTCCTCATTGTTAGATTTTGCTTCAGTAATTTTTGTCTCATACTCACTAATTTGCGATTGTTTCGTTTGAATTTCTTGATTGGTTTCTTCAACTTCTGTCTTCGTCTCGTATTTCTTTTCGCTTTCTAACTCATTGATTTCCCTCTCAATTCCTTCAATAAATTTTTGACTTTGACGAATCAAATCTTTATTTGTTTGGATCAATTTTTCTGATTCTTTGATTTGTAACTTTAAACATTTTGCCAAATACTTGTCCTCATTTTGTGGTTTTGCCTGTGGATCTTCTGGTACTTTTTTTCGATTCATAAACAAAGCACCTTGTACAGTTTCTTCATCTGGATCGACTTCTTTTCGACCATAGTTTTCAAATAAATCTTGAATACTTTTTGGATCGAAATCAGGATTTGTTGGAGAAACAATACCAATATCAATGACGATTGATTTCCAATTTTCTGGAATCTGAGAGAGCTGAATCAAATAATAGTTCTCTGTTAAACGGATCAAATGATGCGGAATTTCTTGTTCTGTTTTTGATTCAGAAGCAATCATTTCTAACTTTCCACCTTCTGGCATTGTTCCATCTGCTTTCAATAATATCTCGGCATAATGTGTCTTTTCGTTATAGCCTCGTTCTAATTGTGTAAGGGTTAGATCATTCAAAGAAAGGCTATGATTCACACCGATAGGCGTGTCCGCTAAATCTTTTTCTGTCCCTAAAAGAATGGAAGGTACTGAAAAAAATAAGACCATTCCTATCGTAAAAAAAAGAGCCATACGATAAAATTGATCCGCATGCTCGACAAAAAATTGTTTCGTTTTTTTCCATTTTTGTTGAATAAAAGTAACGATAAGTTTCCACCTTCCTCTCAAAAAA
>NZ_JBFOFA010000030.1:0-1086 GCF_040887125.1 Enterococcus sp. C74
GTAATCTTCTGAACAACCAATATTCTTAGCAATGAGACGGATATCACTATGCCTTTTAAAACTATTTTGGATAAATGCATGTTTTTTTTCCATTATACTAATTGAACTTTTATGTAGTCTTTCAGCTATTTGAGGTACCGAAAAACCTTGGTATATGCTACGTGCGATTTCTAAATAAAGTATCCTAGAAGCAGTTGTTGTGCCAATCTTTAGTTGCTTGATAAGTTCTTCATCACTTATTTTATTTTCAAGTCCTTGAATGAACTCTACTCGTATTTTCTTCATTTCCTCCTTATTGCGGCGTTTCCGAAACGTTAGTTTTTTCGGGCTAACCTTAGGAAGGCGTTTCATATGAATCTCTTGTTTCTCTGTATCTTTTTTTTGTTTTTTCTTTCTTTTATTATTAACCTTATTTTCCATAGTAATTATTCTCCTTTGTTTTTAGTAGCAATAACCGTTATCAATGGGACTTGCTACTTACTTTTAACATATTAAGGACACTGATTAGAACTTTTTTTGGAAATATAATAAAAAAAGATTCTGAAACGAATACTTGTCCCAAAATCTTCCGATCTCTATACTTTTGATGTTAGCGAAACTTACCGATAACTGTATGAGTTACTTCTGATCAAATCATTATTGAACTGTTAAGAGTGACTCAAAAACATCACTCGCCCGTGCGCCATTTTTCTTTAAGTTTTTTCATTAATAAAACTTCATCAACGAGCTTGAACATGGGAATTAACAAAATGCTGTTGTCTTCTCTCATTATTGATATCTTGCGCTTGTTTAGTGACATGAGAAATAGTCGATGAAAAATTTTTCAATTGTGGCCACTGTTTATTTAATGGACTTGGCTGTGAAACCATGGACGAGTCCAACCGTACTTTTTTCAGACTTAGGTCCAGGGCGCCAGGATCCGATTCTGAATTCCTTCTCTTCCTCTCTCCTTCTGATCTCATTTCTTGACTCTTTTCATATTTTCCTTTCACTTGGTCTGAGCTATTTGATCTAAGCTCGATTTGATCAAAACGGCTGGTTAATTCATCCATAGATATTGGTTGTAGTGGTTGGTGACTCGTGCTT
>NZ_JBFOFA010000031.1:0-854 GCF_040887125.1 Enterococcus sp. C74
GTTTAGTAGAGTTTCTGGTTTTAAATCTGAATTATTTAGTCTTTCACTTAATGAAACTTGATCTGTTGCTTTTACCTTAAAATATTCTTTTTCATCATAGTTATATTCACTCTTAAACTTCTCAATTTCTTTTTCTCGTCTCTCTCGGCTTATTCTTGGTCTATTCTCCAACTCATCTATGAATTGCTTTAATATGGTGGGGTTAAGTTTAGTAAAGTGTCTATTCTTCATAAAACTTGCTATCGCTTGCTTAACCGCTTCATTTTCTTTTCTTTCTTCAATTAATTTTTCCACTCTTGACGTTTGATTTCCTATAAGTTCCTTAACGTCCTGTTCAGCGATTATTTTTAGATCATGAATAAATGCTATACACGTATCAGGAGTCAAGGGATTAAACTTAAATTTATTAAGGTCTCCAATTAGTGCATCTTTTGTTTCCTTCGGCAAACGTGTATCTGAGTGAATCTTATGCCTTGTCTTAAGGTAGTCAATATAAAAAGTTTTATTTTGGCTAGTTACTTCTATTGTATTTTGGGTCTCTATTAGGTTGTTTGGTTGTATGAGTTTGCTCTCATCTGGATGAAGTGGAAGTCGTTGGATGACCCCTTCTGCTACATCATCTTTAAGTTCAGAAAGAAATTCACCTATTGCTGCTAATGTTTCCGAACTAACAGGTTCACCCTCCTCAAGCTTACACTCTTCGATTAGTTGAAAAGCTATAGTAGCATGATTATATAAAGTATTTCGAGGTCGTTCGCTTTCATTATTTGCAATTTTTTGATTTGTTTCTTTTTTCTGTTCCATGTTTGGCATGTTATTCTCTCCTTTAAAATTTTATGTACTGCTTCATCAAC
>NZ_JBFOFA010000032.1:0-828 GCF_040887125.1 Enterococcus sp. C74
CTTATTCGCTCGGAGTTGAACGCTTCTTTCACAGCCTCTTGCTTTAAACGGTGTTCAAACATCAGCTCCTTGAAATAAGCCTGAATTTTTCAAAACATGAGAAGCTGTTTCAAAAAATTCTTTCTTATTGTCATCAGAGCTACCCGATGTTTTCACGACCTCTGATTCACGGTGAGACAAAAGCAGCATCTTCGGAAATTTCTTCTTATTTCTTGATGCTGCTTTTGTCTCAACCTCATTGATCAACGGGAAAACGATGAACGCTCATCAATGGGGCAACTGTGTGGAGTAACCAAAGATGTCATAAATGGACAACAGCTGAAAGAAGTCTTACGGTTCGATTATCTGGATAGCCAGAATCAGTAGAATGACTATGGCTTATTTAATATAGAAAAGCTGAAACCAAGAGTGATAACCTATACCAAAGGTTTAAATACTTATTGACATGTGTAAAATTACATGGTATATTCTTTTTTGTTGTTTTTAGTTACTCGTTTTAAAAAAATGAAGTAATAAAAAAGATTCAAAAAGTTCTTGACGTGTGAGTTATCACATGATAAGATAACTGAGTCGTTAAAAATCGACAGCTTATGAAGCTTGATTTCATCGAAAAAAACTTCAAAAAAGTTGTTGACAAATAACAAACGATGAGTTATGATAAATGAGTTGCTGAAGCGTTTCTGAAAAACGAAGTGAAAAAAACTTTTAAAAAATAGTTGACAAACAAATGTCGATCTGTTATGATATAAAAGTTGCTACGGCAATATCGAATGATTAATCGCTAGCTCGTTAAGAAGTTTCAACTTTAAATCAAGTAGCATTAATCAA
>NZ_JBFOFA010000033.1:0-799 GCF_040887125.1 Enterococcus sp. C74
ATTTAGTAGAGTTTTTGGTTTTAAATCTGAATTATTTAGTCTTTCACTCAATGAAACTTGATTTGTTGAGTTTAGGTTTGTTTTAGCTGGTTCTTGTGAAGTTCCATACGCCCTGTTCAGCAACGCTGTTTTTTCTTTCATTATTTTGATAAGGTTATTTTTATCTTCTTTAGTAATCAAAATCTCATCAACTAAATTGCGTTGAGAGAGTTTATCAAGGCTACTGTTAACAATAAATTCGGCCATCATAGATAGCGTTTCCGGGTCTACCTTTTTGTTCGCTTTAAGTCCCAATGCTGCGTTCATTGCATCAGATAACAATATCATGTTTTCAGTCTGCACTTGATCTATAGTCTTCCCATTTATTTTAGTGTCTGTCTTATTTTCTTGTAATTTTTTGGGTTGCTGTTTCAGGCTTTCGCTGATCATATCTCGAAGTGTTTTTTCATCTTCTCTTCTCATGCCAAGAGCTTCAGGAACTTTTTTCCTATAATTTGGATCAAGTACACTATTCTCAATGGTAACGGCTATTTCATGTAAAACCTTTGGAGCTGTAAATTGACTATTTGAAAGTTGATAATCGTCTTTTATTATTTTAACCACTAGGGGTACTGCCTTATCATTTATTGCATTACTTTGGAATATATTCCGAAGTTTGTCTCTATCTGATTTTGACATAGGAAGCGTACTTATAAGCTCTTGTTTCTGGTCTATATTAAGGTCTAAATCCACCACTTCATTTGCTATTGTATGTAGTTTTTCTGGAGCTGTCGGTTGATTCTTTGAAAGTTGATAATGT
>NZ_JBFOFA010000034.1:0-766 GCF_040887125.1 Enterococcus sp. C74
AATCATAACCACCCTTCAAAAGGGTGGTTTGCACCAGGGCTATAAGCCCTTAATACCGGCCAGCGCCTCAAGACGCTGGCTTTCTCATTTCATGTTCAAGCCATATTGCCTTTGCCACTTTTGCTCACCTTTAAAAAGGTGTTTGTCTTACTCTCTAACCCTTGAAAGGGTCTTCATATTCTCGAACGCTCAATTTATCTAGTGCTATATCATGTTTCTCTTGTTCTTGAATGTATTTTCTTATGGTCGCTTCATTCAGTCCCACTGTACTTACATAATAGCCTTCTGCCCAAAAATGTCGATTCCCAAACTTATATTTTAAATTCGCATGTTTGTCAAAAATCATTAACGCACTTTTTCCTTTTAGATAGCCCATAAAACTGGACACACTCATTTTTGGTGGAATACTCAATAACAGATGAACGTGATCTGGCATCATATGTCCTTCTAATATTTCTACCCCTTTATATTTACATAACCGCCTGATAATCTCTTGAATGCTTGCTCGATATTGATTATAAATAATTTTTCTTCTATACTTTGGAGTGAATACAATGTGGTATTTACACAGCCACTTTGTATGGGCTAAACTGTTTGCTTTATTAGCCATTTCTTATCCCTTCCTTTCGTTATCAATATGACCTGAACAATCATATTTTAACGATTTGAAGGGCTTTTTGGTAGAACCTTTTATTCCCCACCCGCATAGCAGGTGGTTTTATGTTTCACTCGCTTTGCGAGCTCAACTAGGTCTAAAGACAATAAA
>NZ_JBFOFA010000035.1:0-564 GCF_040887125.1 Enterococcus sp. C74
CACGATCCAACCACCAAAACCAATATTTATGGCTGAATCAACAAACCAGTTTCATCAAACCGACCCTGAACCAAATAGCTTAGATCTATTGAGTAAATCTATTATTAGTGAGTATAAAAAGAAAAAAAATATAAAAATGATTTCAGCTAAATATAATGTACCGCTAGAAGTGGTACAAAATATAATAAGCGAATACATAGTAAATAAAGGAAAGAAGGGGAGACGGATTAATGAAGTTGCGGCAGAGTTATATTTTTCTACCATTCATACAGGCGATGGACAAGTGTTATTTATCCATCAATCTGGAAAGGTCTCTGAAGTTAAGAAAAATCTGATACAAGAAGGTACGATCCAACCACCAAAACCAATATCTATGGCTGAATCAACAAACCAGTTTCATCAAATCTACACTAAATCGAATAGAATAGATCCATTGCGTGAAATCATTGTTAGTGAGTATAAGGAGAATCAAAATATAGGAGTAATTTCATATCAATATAATTTATCACCAGAAGAGGTCCAAGAAATAATATGTGATTACATCCGAAATGAAGAAAAGAAAGG
>NZ_JBFOFA010000036.1:0-563 GCF_040887125.1 Enterococcus sp. C74
TAAACCTAACGGTTTTTAACACTTGAAATGAGAGATTCTTGGAAAAACAGCATACTTGATAGCGTATTTCTTTACTAACAGAGGTGTCTCTTATTTACCAAGCTCTCCTCCTACAGTTCTTTATTTTATCTATCCTGATTTTTGATGATTTCTGTATTCAACTTATTCAGAAAATCAGTACGTTAATTCATTACTTTTTCGTGTAATCGAGCTACTATGCATTTCTATTTTTAGCCAATAACGTACGTCTGACAATCTATGTTGTTCATATTTTAGTCTCTTTTCCATTTTTGATGTGAATTTATTGCTATCAATCTTTTGTTTGAAAGAATGGCAGCGTCAATAATACATAAGTAAATACTAATTGCATAATTGTTTTTTTTAACTCGACAACTTCTTCTTCACGCAGCAACGAAACATAGTATTTGCCACTTGAATGACGTGAGATTGTGATCAAACCTTTAGATTATCTATGAAGCTTAATTTTAACTAACGACTTCAACTTAGGAAGTTTGACGAATTTATTATCAATCAAAACAATTGTTCCATTTTGATTGTTGGTT
>NZ_JBFOFA010000037.1:0-560 GCF_040887125.1 Enterococcus sp. C74
AATACCTGAAGTAATTGGTATAATGAAAACGAAAGAGGAGTTGCGTCCAACAACTCCCCTGGACAGCACCGCAAAAGACGGTGGCGAATTTTTATTTTACAAAAAATAGCCAGTCTCCTGCTAAAGTGACGGCTATTTTTTGTCGTTTTTAAGCATAGTAACGATCAAACTGACTAAAGCGATGGTGAAAGTACCAAAGCCAAGCATGGTTTGAACGATCTCATATGCGGACAAAAAGCGAACTCCTTTCATAGATTTTAGTACTTATTCCCATAAGCACCACCACCTTTGTGAAAAGTTGCCACCGTCGATCCACTTTACTGTCGAGTTTATTGTAGCATATTATCGCCACGAGAAACGTACTTTTTAAAACATAAAAACGTTATTTTTATTTAGGGTTTTTAAGAGGGATTCTATCTTTAAGAACGTTGTAAATACCTAAAGTAACTGGTATAATAAAAACGAAAGAGGAGTTGCGACCAACAACTCCCCTGGACAGCACCGCGAAAGACGGTGACCGTTTAATCAGATATTTCAAAGAGAAATAGCCAGACTTCGGT
>NZ_JBFOFA010000038.1:0-513 GCF_040887125.1 Enterococcus sp. C74
ATCTGTGGCAGAAACTTTCTAAATGTTCGCAAAGTTATCGCATAAGTTTCAGGTAACTGGCTGACTTCTCTGGATAAACAGTCCTCAAATAGTGAATGATCTCTTTTCTTTACTCATAAAGAACATCTTGGTATAACTGATAGCCTTGTCGTAGATCGGCACAAGTAGCTAACAATCGGTCGACAATCTCACTTTCAGTTAAGTAATCTTTGAAACTGGAACACCAAACCCGTTTTTCATAGTTCAACTTTGCTTCTTCTTTTTGTAGGAGTTTCCAATAACGTTTCATTTTTCTACCAAGCCCACGTTGGTATTGAGAAGTACTTTTAAGTCGTGCATTGGTTTCCTTCACTCGGTGGTTTAAAAAAGTTCTTCCTATATGTTGAATAATGTGGACACTCTTCGGGCGTGTATTGAAGAGTACCTTTGTAAATCAAGCAAAATTTCTCTTTATATCTTTCTTTGGTTTAACAATTTACCTCAAAATAGATAGTTAGGTCTAGAATATTTAGG
>NZ_JBFOFA010000039.1:0-442 GCF_040887125.1 Enterococcus sp. C74
TTAAGTTATCCATGGAGGTTTAGCTCAGCTGGGAGAGCATCTGCCTTACAAGCAGAGGGTCAGCGGTTCGATCCCGTTAACCTCCATATGAGCCGTTAGCTCAGTTGGTAGAGCATCTGACTTTTAATCAGAGGGTCACAGGTTCGAGCCCTGTACGGCTCATATTTTTTGCGGGTGTGGCGGAATTGGCAGACGCACTAGATTTAGGATCTAGCGCCTTACGGCGTGGGGGTTCAAGTCCCTTCACCCGCATAATATGATTTTTTTAATGACATGCCGGCTTAGCTCAGTTGGTAGAGCATCTGATTTGTAATCAGAGGGTCGAGGGTTCAAGTCCTTTAGCCGGCATCATAAACACGCGGAAATAGCTCAGTGGTAGAGCACCACCTTGCCAAGGTGGGGGTCGCGGGTTCGAACCCCGTTTTCCGCTTTGCCAAAGTAA
>NZ_JBFOFA010000040.1:0-342 GCF_040887125.1 Enterococcus sp. C74
TACAAGGTCAAGTATAGTATTTTCAAAGAATTATGCATCAAAAAATTGTATTTGAGTAGTCCTATACATAACAGTTCCTTTCATAATATTTCATTGATTCTTTAATCCTATTTTTGATTTAGCTATAAAAATCGGGTCGTTCATCCAATTTTTTCTGATTAACGACCCGAGCTCATATACTATGTAATTTGGGCTCTATATTTTTTGATGTTGGTGAAATTTACCAACATCTTTTTCATGATGTAAAAACATAGAAAAGACACCCTGAAATCCTTTAGAATTAATTTGACGAACCAATTCATAGGATAATTCAAGATGTCTTGTACTCAGCTTATCAAAGAT
>NZ_JBFOFA010000041.1:0-240 GCF_040887125.1 Enterococcus sp. C74
CCGAGAATGGTTAAACATCGAATGGCTGAATTTATTATACAACATTCAATTAAGGGAATGTCTAAAGAAGAAATAGGTAACCGGCTTTGTTTGACTCAAACTGACATAAAAGTACTTCCATATCAATATATTAGAGATTATAAAGCAATGAACCATCAAATTCAAAGAATTGCGGAGAAAAATGGCTGCACGTTGGCTCAAATTTATAAGATATATGTAGAGGGAGCAATTGAAAAAAAT
>NZ_JBFOFA010000042.1:0-240 GCF_040887125.1 Enterococcus sp. C74
TCCTTTTGCAACTCCCCCCTCTACATATATCTTATAAATTTGAGCCAACGTGCAGCCATTTCTTTCCGCAATTCTTTGAATTTGATGGTACATTGCTATATAATCTCTAATATATTGATATGGAAGTACTTTTATGTCAGTTTGAGTTAAACAAAGCTGGTTACCTATTTCTTCTTTAGACATTCCCTTAATTGAATGTTGTATAATAAATTCAGCCATTCGATGTCTCACCATTTCCGA
>NZ_JBFOFA010000043.1:0-219 GCF_040887125.1 Enterococcus sp. C74
TACGATCCAACCACCAAAACCAATATCTATGGCTGAATCAACAAACCAGTTTCATCAAATCTACACTAAAACGAATAGATTAGATTCATTGCGTGAAATCATTGTTAGTGAGTATAAGGAGAATCAAAATATAGGAGTAATTTCATATCAATATAATTTATCACCAGAAGAGGTCAAAGAAATAATATATGATTACATCCAAAATGAAGAAAAGAAAGA